>JBKPBH010000130.1:0-6971 GCA_046726795.1 Acidobacteriota bacterium | reverse complement strand
GCATGATGGTCCCCGAGGAGTATGGCGGCTCGGGAGCCGACGCCCTCTCGTTGATCCTGGCCCTCGAAGAGCTCTCCCGGGTCTGCGCTTCGACGGCCGTCATCGTCTCCGTCAATAACTCGGTCTTCTGCTACCCGCTCTGGAAGTTCGGATCCGAGAACCAGAAGCGCACGATCCTGGCCGAAGTCGCTTCCGGTCGCTCGCTCGGGGCATACGCGTTGACGGAACCGCAATCCGGCTCGGACGCGGCCAACCAGAAGACCCGCGCCGTGCGAGACGGCGATTCCTATGTCCTGACAGGTTCCAAGGTCTGGATCACCAACGCGGGCGAGGCCGGCTGGTACCTCGTGATGGCGATGACCGATCCCGGCGCGGGGACTCGTGGGATCACGGCCTTCCTCGTCTCCGCGCAAGACCGCGGGCTCACGGTCGGCGCGCCGGAGGAAAAGATGGGCCTGCGCGCCTCGAAGACCGCGGCGATCTCCTTCGAGGAGATACGGCTGCCGGAGGACAGACGGGTCGGATCCGAAGGCGAAGGCTTCTCGATCGCCATGAGGACGCTCGACCACTCGCGCATCGGAATCGCCGCCCAGGGCATCGGCATCGCGCGGGCCTGCTACGAAGCCTCCGTCGCGTACGCCGCGACGCGCGAAACGTTCGGAAAGAAGCTGGCCGAGCACGAGATCATCGCCTTCCAGATCGCGGATATGCGGGTCCAGATCGAGGCGGCGAAGCTGCTGACCTACCGCGCGGCCGTGCGGTCGGAGCGGCCAGGCGTGCGGATCGCGCGCGAAGCCTCGATGGCTAAAGTCTTCGCGACCGAAGCGTGCAATGCGATCGCCGCCCGCGCGGTGCAGATCTTCGGAGGCTACGGATACTCGCGGGAGTACGCCGTCGAGCGGTACTACCGCGATGCCCGCGTGACCACGATCTACGAGGGCACGAGCGAGATCCAGCGCATGGTCGTCGCCAAGAATCTTCTGGCCGGGAGGTAGCCGATGGACGAAGAGAACACCGACGGGGAGCCGAAGCCCGGCAGTCCCGCCGTCGAGCCGGCGGCAGAACCCGCGCCGGCGCCGGCAGTCCCCGAGCCTGCGCGGCTCGCGCCCACACGTCCCGACCGTGCACGACGTCTGTCGTCGGAGCTCTCCGAGCCGCGCGGGCCGCTGTACCGCGAGTGGCGGGGCTACAGGCTGCGTCTGGAGCCGCGGGACCTCGCGAAGTTGCGGGAACTCCCCGGCTCGAAGGAAAAGACAGACCAGGAACTGGGCGAACAGTTCTTCGATGGCCAGGCGGAGCGGTTGATCAAGGCGATTGCCGACGACGTGCCTCCTCCCGCCGAGGTGCGCGTCGTCGTGGATCCCTATTCGCGCCAGGCCTTTCTCGCGGTGGAGAAGACGATCCGCGGGATCGTCAGTTTCTAGAACGAGTCGAGGGTTGCAGTTGAGGGTTGTGAACCTCGACGGCGCGCCGGTGGGCGGTCAGATGTCGGCGCTGAACAAGACGATCGCGCCGCGCGCGAGGTGGGCCTTGCGCTGGTGGGCGTCAATCGAGACGGAGACGTCGCCCGGGCGGGCGCCGGCATCGGCCAGGTTCTCGGCCCAGGCCTCCACGCGAAAACGCAGGAAGTCCTCGGCGAGCGCCGGCTCCTCCTTCAGCTCGAAGTCGGGAAGAGCCTTGAGCTTCTGGACGTTCGCGGAGTCAAGCGCGAACGTGTAGCCCTCTCTTTCCATCCGGTAAGTTTTTCCGCTCGCCGTATTTGGACTCATGGGTGGGAATATTAATGCGGCCCGCATGGTATTCGCCCCCGATGATCCGCGCCCTTTCCAGGATGGCGCTGCCTGCCGCGCTTTTCGTTCTGGTCGCGGCTCTCTCCGCGCAGACGCTCAGAAACCACTTCGAATCCGACGCGCTCGGTCGCGAGCCGGCGTTTTTCGATTTCGTCGTTCTGGGAGCGCCGGGAGCCGCGCGATGGAACGTGACGGGCGGTCACAATCCCCCTTCCGCTCCCAACTGCGTGGCCCAGATCGTCGATTCGCGCCCCCGAGATTCGATCGCGGCGGCGCTTCGCCGCAACTCGTCGTTCCGGGACGGGACCTGGTCGGTCGCGCTGCTTGGCGCGGGGGGCCGCGGCGGCATCGTCTTCCGAATGGCGGACGAGAAGAACTTCCTGGTGCTCCTAGTCGACCACGGCACGCGAGAGGCCGTTCTGACCGCCTACCGCGACGGCCGGCCGATGGAGCTCGCGAAGGGAAGCATCCAGCCGGCCAACGAATGGGGTGTCTTGAAGATCACCGCGGATGGGCCGAAGGTCTCCGCCTCCTGGGACGGGAAACCGCTCCTGGAGGCCGCCGACTCGAAGCCCTCCGGCGGCCGCTCCGGGATGGCCACGGCCGGCCCGGGGATCGCCTCGTTCGACGAGTTCATCCTGGAGCCCAGCGAGAAAGACGTAAAACGTTAAACGTGAGACGTGAAACGTGGCCGTGAAACCTGGCCTTCGTTTTACGGTTGACGTTTTACGGCTCATGGGGGCACGGTGGCCGTGTAGCGGAACTTTCCGCCCTCGATCTTCAGGATCACCGCGGGCTTGACCGGATTGCGGTCGGCGTCCATGGTGATCCTTCCCGTCACGCCCGGGAAATCTGCCGTCGCGGCGAGGGCGTCCCGGACGCGCTTGCCCTCCGTCGAGCCGGCCCGCCGCATCGCGTCGGCGACGAGACGTGCCGCGTCGTAGGAGAGAGCGGCGATCGAGTCCGGGTCGACGCCATAGATGTGCCTGTAGTCCGCGACGAAGGTCCTCACCAGCATCGAAGGGTCGTCGGCCGAATAGTGATTGGAGAAGTAGGCCCCCTCGACCGCGACCCCTCCGATCTCGGCGAGCTTGGGTGAGTCCCAGCCATCCGCTCCGAGCAGGGCCGCTTCGATTCCGAGAGACCGCGCCTGCCGGGCGATCAGTCCGGCGTCGGTGTAGTAGCCGGGGATGACGATCGCCTGCGGCCTCGAGGACCGCAGGGCGGTCAACTGAGCGGAAAAGTCGCTGTCGCCCTCCGAGTACTTGAGCTCGTCCACGACACGGCCCCCCAGGGCGGTGAAGGCGTTTCGGAAGGCGTGCGCGAGGCCGACGCTGTAGTCGCTCTTCGCGTCCACCAGCAGAGCCGCCGTCTGGGCCCGCAACGCCTGCCGCGCGAACGTCGCGAGGGCCTTCCCCTGGTAGGAGTCGATGAAACAGACGCGAAAGACATAGTCCCCCTTCTTCGTCACCTCGACGTTGGTCGAGGAGGGGGAGACCATCGGGACCTGGTAATTCTGGGCAATCGGGGCGGCGGCAAGACTGCGGGAGGAGGCGTTCTCGCCGATCAAGGCCACGACGTGGTCGCGCGTGATGAGCTTGGAGACGGCCGAGGCGGCCTCCGACGGCTCGTTGTGATCGTCTTCGATGAGCAGGTCCAGTTTCTTCCCGAGCACCCCTCCGGCGCGGTTGATCTGGTCGACGGCGAGACGGGCGCCGTTCTTTCCCGAAAGCGCGAACGTCGCCTGCGGCCCCGTCAGCGCGCCGAAGAAACCGATCTCGATCCCCTGCGCCGCCGGCGTCTTCTCTCCGCCGCACCGCGTCGCGGCGAAGACGGCCAAGACGCATCCCGCAAAGGAGAGTCCGCGTCTCACGAACAGGATTCTACGCGCGCGCCGCACCCCCTCTCTTGATAGCCTTGCACCGACATCGGCCGGGAAGGCGTAGTTAAGGAAACAGATGAACGAGCAGAAGACCTATGACGTCGCGATCATCGGGTCCGGGCCGGGCGGATACGTTTCGGCGATCCGGGCTGCGCAGCTCGGCCTATCGGTCCTGGTCGTGGAGAAGGACAAGAGGCTCGGGGGCGTCTGCACGCTGTGCGGATGCATCCCCACGAAGGCGCTCCTGCACACGGCGGACCTGCTCGAAGAGACGCGGCACGGCGCCGAGGTAGGCGTCTCCACCCGCGAGGTCCGTCTGGAGCTCGCCGCGGCGATGAAGCACAAGGAGAAGGTGGTGCGCCAGAGCTCGAACGGCGTCGCCTTCCTGATGAAGAAGAACCGCGTCGACGTCGTCAACGGGTTCGGCCGGATCGCGACCGTGGGCCGGATCTCCGTCGCTGCCAGCGACGGCACAGAGACTTCGTACTCGGCGAAGAACATCCTGATCGCGACCGGCTCCGCCCCCCGCTCTCTTCCCGGAATCGAGATCGACCACAAGACGGTCCTCTCCTCAGACTCGATCCTGGCGATTCCGGAGGTCCCGAGGTCCCTTCTCGTGATCGGAACCGGGGCGGTTGGTGTCGAGTTCGCCTCGATGTTTGCGCGGTTCGGTTCCAAAACGGCCGTGATCGAGATCCTGCCGCGCATCGTTCCGCTCGAGGACGAGGACGTGTCGCGCGAGCTCGCCGCCTCCTTCAAGCGGCAGGGGATCGCCGTGTACGTGGACACGCGGATCGAGCGCGTCACGAAGACGGAAGGGGGCGTCGAAGTCCTCGCTCGCTCCTCCGGCGAGAAGACCGAGAGCTTCAAGGCCGAGAAGATTCTGATGGCCGTCGGCCGAAAGCCCCTTTCGGAGGGTCTCGGCTTAGAGGCGCTGGGGGTCGCGACCGAGAAGGGCTACATCCTGGTAGACGGCTTCATGCGAACCAACGTCCCTGGCATCTACGCGATCGGCGACGTCGTACCCACGCCGCAGCTCGCGCACGTGGCGTCCGCGGAAGGGGTGGTCGCGGTCGAGCACATGGCCGGACAGGAGACCCGGCCGCTCAATTACGACCAGGTTCCCGCCGGCACATACTGCTCCCCCGAGATCGGCTCGATCGGCCTGAGCGAAGCCAAGGCCCGCGAGCGCGGGTACGACGTGGCCGTCGGGAGGTTCCCCTTCTCTGCGAACGGCAAGGCGCGGATCATCAACGAGACCGGGGGCTTCGTGAAGATCGTCGGCGAGAAGAAGTACGACGAGGTGCTGGGCGTGCACGTCATCGGTCCGCGGGCGACGGAGCTCATCGCCGAAGCCGGGGCTGCGTTACGCCTCGAAGCGACCTCCGAGGAGCTCGTCCGGACGATTCATGCCCACCCGACTCTCTCCGAGGCGATCCACGAAGCGGCCGAAGGAGTGGAAGGGAAGCCGTTTCACATCTGAAGTCGGAGCCGGGCGTCGGGAAGAGCCCGTCGCCGCTCTCAGATCACTTGCGCGGTTCCGGTCCCCTCGGGAGCTCGCCGTTGCCCGGCGGCATCTTGGGAACGTCGCCGGGCGCTCCCACTGTGGCGGCCGCGGGCGGGAAAGCGAGCGTGCGCCCTTCCCGGTAATCGTTGGGAGAGTTGGGATAGGGCAGGTTCAAACCCGGAACCTGCTTGGTGTCCCAGTCGGGCCGGAAAGGACGGTTCGGGTTCAAGAGCGCGGTTCCGTCTTTGCGTTCACCTGGAAGCGTGGTGGCCTCGGCGCCGCCGGTCTTCTCGGCAGCGGCGGCCGCTCCGGCGCCGGTCTGACCCAGGACGATGAGGTCTCCGGCCCGGCGCTGCTTCCTGGCCACTTCGGGGACGAACCGGGATGGGGTCACGCGCCGGACGTCCGCTTTCTTCAGGCTCACGAGGAGCCCGCCGGGATGACGGTGGAAGAGGACGGAGGCACCCGAGTCGTGCGGCTTGTCCTGCGCCCACACGGTTTCTCCGCCGGAGAGCTCGATCTTGTACAGGGTGACCGCCGCGTCCGGAGTCGGCACCGGCGCCAGCCCGTAGATGGAAATCACCGCCGCGAGCAGGGCGTTTCCCCACAGCATGACGGCGATTATAAGGCCCGGCTCCGACTCCGGACAAGCCGCGAACAGGAAGTCCGGGCCGAAAAGGTTCGGAGAAATTGACTCCGGTCTTGAACTCTCTCGGCCGCCTGTTCGAGAAGCGAACGCCGCGGCCGACAGCCATAGAATGGAGGCTCCAAGACCCATGAGCCAGGAACAGGAGCGGGAACGGGCACCGGCCGATCTGGCGGCCCTGCGCATCCGGCGCGAGCCGGAGAAGGCGAGAGGCCCGCGCGGCTGGCTGTTTGGGGCTGCCATTCTGGTGGTCGCGGCCGGGCTCGCCGCCTTCTTCCTGGCCGGACGGGCCCTGCGGGGGAAGACGGTCGAGACGGTCACGGCGTCGATCGTCACCGAGGGACAGGCGACGACGCTCCTCTCGGCCACCGGGTACGTCGAGGCGGAGCGCAAGGCGGACCTGTCCCCCAAGATCACCTCGCGGATCACCGAGTTGAACGTCACGGAAGGGACCCGCGTCCGCAAGGGAGACGTGATCGCCCGGCTCGACCACACCGATCTGGACGCGCAGCTGGCGGACGCGAGGGCCTCCTGGGTCAACGCGAAGGCGGAAATGGAGCGGCAGAAGGCGCTCCGGGCCGAGGGCCTGGCTCCCCAGTCGGCTCTCGATGCCGCCGTCGCGCAGGAGG
Organism: Acidobacteriota bacterium; assembly: GCA_046726795.1. Classification (GTDB taxonomy): domain Bacteria; phylum Acidobacteriota; class Thermoanaerobaculia; order UBA5066; family Gp7-AA6; genus JAWOLE01. The sequence goes on along the minus strand of JBKPBH010000130.1, from coordinate 517 downwards.
CCTCGACTCGGGCCCGGGTCGCTTACGCGCAGGCGCTCCTGGGCTACACGGAGATCCACGCTCCCTTCACCGGCGTCGTCACCGCCAAGCGCGCCTTCGTCGGCGAGGCGGTTTCCCCGTTCGGCTCGTCCCCGTCGGGGGGAGGCTCCGGCGGAGCGATCGCGACACTCGTCGAGTTCACGAGCCTCTACGTCGGCGCCGACGTCAACGAGTCGAACCTGTCGAAGCTCGGCGACCGGCAGCCGGCGGAGATCACGCTCGACGCCGTCCCCGACAAGACCTACCACGGCTACCTGCGCCAGATCGTGCCGGCCGCTGACCGACAGAAGGGGACCGTGCGCGTCAAGGTGGCTTTCTCGGACGCCGACGACCGGATTCTGCCGGACCTGTCCTCGCGCGTGTCCTTCACGTCCGCCCCGACGCAGGGGAAGCGGGGTCGCTCGCGCATCCTCATTCCGAAAGGGGCTCTGGCGACGCGCGGCGGCGCGACCGGAGTCTTTCGCGTTCTCGAGGGGCG
>JBKPBH010000129.1:0-22066 GCA_046726795.1 Acidobacteriota bacterium | reverse complement strand
CCACAATGTGCATCCGCTCTACGGAGGCTTCGACGCCTGGAGTAAGGCCGGGCTGCCGACGGATCCGAAGTAGGTGGTGGGTGGAGGGTGGTAGGTGGTAGGGAGGGCGTAAGCTCTCGTCCCTACCACCTAACACCTAACACCTAACACCTCGCATGACTTCATACGACGTCCTGATCATCGGAGGAGGCCAGGCGGGCATTCCGCTCGCGCACGCCCTTTCCAGAGCCGGGCAGAGAGTCGCCCTTGCCGAGCGCAAGGACCTCGGCGGTTCCTGCGTCAACTTCGGCTGCACGCCGACGAAGGCCGTGATCGCCTCGGCGCGCGCGGCTTTCCAGGCGCGCCGGGGGGCAGTTTTCGGGCTGCGGATCCCGACCGTGGAAGTCGATTTCCCCGCCGTTCTCGACCGCGCCAGGAGCATCGTGATGGAGACGCGGGCGAGCCTGCGGCGCGGCCTGGAGAAATCACCGGAGGTCAGGCTCCTGCGCGGCCACGCGCGTCTTCGAGGGCGCGAGGCCGGCGTCTTCCGGGCGCGCGTCGGAGAGGAGGACGTCCTCGCTTCCAGGTTGGTGTTGAACACCGGCACCCGCGCCTTGCGCCCTTCGATTCAGGGCCTCGAGAAGGTCCCGTATCTGCACGCCGGCAACTGGCTCGACCAGCACGAAGTGCCGCGTCAGCTCGTCTTCATCGGAGCGGGCTACATCGCCCTCGAGATGAGTCAGTTCTATCTCCGCATGGGCAGCCGCGTCATCGTCATCGATAAGGCGAAGCAGATCCTGAGGAGGGAGGACGAGGACGTCGTCTTTCCCCTCCAGAGGCTCCTCGAGTCGGAGGGTATCGAGTTCCGTCTCGACACTGTCGTCCAGCGCGTCGCCCGGACGCGAGGCGGTGTCCTCGTGGCGGTCGAGTCGAAGGCCGGACCGGGCGAGATCCGCGGCTCGACCGTCTTTCTGGCGGCGGGCCGGCAGCCCAACACCGACGACCTCGGCCTCGAATCGGTCGGCGTCAGGACGTCGACGGAAGGGTTTGTCGAGGTCAATGAGCGACTCGCGACGAATGTCGACGGAATTTACGCGGCCGGAGACATCCGAGGCGGGCCCATGTTCACGCACACGTCTTGGGACGATTACCGGATTCTCGAGTCCCAGCTCGCCGGCGACGGGTCCCGCACGACGCGGCGAGTCGTGCCTCACGCCGTGTACACGGACCCCGAGCTCGGCCGCGTCGGGATGAGCGAGCGGGCAGCCAAGGAATCCGGAATGAAATACAAAGTCGGACGCTTCGAGATGCGCAACAACGGCAAGGCGCGGGAGCTCTCGGAGACGGAGGGGCTGATCAAGGTTCTCGTGGATGCCGAGAGCGGACAGATCCTGGGGGCCGCTGTGCTCGCCGCCGACGGCTCGGAGCTGGTCCACCTGTACGTGGACCTGATGAACTCGGGCGCGCCCTATTCCGTTCTACGCGACGCCGTGCACATCCATCCCACCCTCGCGGAGGCCGTGCAGAGCGCCGTCGCGCAGATCCCCTGATGCCGGTCAACGAAACGTACGGCAAAGAGGAACTGCACCGGCTGCAGAAGGACACCTTCGGCTATTTTCTGCACGAGACGGACGTCTCGACCGGCCTCGTGCGCGACAGCACGCACACTGGCTCTCCCGCCTCGATCGCCGCCGTGGGCCTGGCGCTTGCCTCCTACGTCGTCGCCGCCGAGCGCGGCTTCATGGAGCGCGCGGAGGCCGCGGCGCGTACGCTGACGACGCTGCGCTTCTTCTGGAACAGCCCGCATGGAGACGCGCCCGACGCGACGGGCTACAAGGGTTTCTACTACCACTTCCTCCACATGAGCTCGGGGAGGCGCGCCTGGGACTGCGAGCTTTCGACCGTGGACACGGCCCACCTTCTCGCAGGCGCGCTCGCGGCGGCCGCGTACTTCGGCGGAAAAGACATGGAGGAGACGGAAATCCGGGAGATCGCCGACCGGCTCTACCGTCGCGTCGAATGGCCCTGGGCGACCAATCGGGGCCGGACCCTCACCCACGGCTGGAGACCGGAGAGCGGGTTCCTCCCCTACCGCTGGGTGGGCTACAGCGAGGCCCTCATCCTGTACCTGCTCGCCCTGGGATCGCCGACCCACCCCCTCCCGCGATCGAGCTATTCCGCCTTCACGTCGGAATATCGCTGGCGGAGGCTGTACGGAGAAGAATTCCTCTATGCCGGTCCGCTCTTCATCCATCAGCTCTCGCACGTCTGGGTGGATTTCCGCGGCATCCGGGACGCCTTCATGCGCGCGAAACGCTGCGATTATTTCGAGAACAGCCGCCGCGCGACCTATGCACACCAGCGGTACGGAGTCCGAAACCCGAGGAAGTTCAAGTGTTACGGCGAGTTCTGCTGGGGAATCACCGCGAGTGAAGGGCCCGGACCGGCCACGCTCGTCGTCGAAGGCGTCGAGCGCCGCTTCTTCGATTACGTCGCACGGTCGATCCCCCGCGGACCCGACGATGGAACCCTCGCTCCTTGGGCGGTCGTGGCCTCCCTCCCCTTCGCGCCTGAGATCGTGCTCCCCACGCTTCGCCACATCGACGACCTGGGCGTCGGGAAGGCCAGCCCCTACGGATTCGAGGCCACGTTCAACCCGACCTTCCCGACCGATTCCGGGAAACCCTGCGGCTGGGTGTCTCCGCGCAACTTCGGCTTGAACGACGGCCCGATCGTCTTGATGATCGAGAACTACCGCTCGGGTCTCGTCTGGCGGCTCATGCGCCGGTGTCCCTATCTCGTCCGGGGTCTGCGCCGCGCCAGCTTCCGCGGCGGCTGGCTGGACAAGACGGCCCGGTAGCCCGGCTCAGACCGCGCGGTCGGCCGATGCCCGCGCGCGGTCGAGAAGGCACTAGACTTCACCCGCGATTCTCGATTCTTGAAGGGGAGACGTCATGAGAAGGACCATGGTCAGCGTCGCTCTCTGGCTCGCCGCCTCGCTCCACGCGGAGGAGCCGGTCATCGCAATCAAGGCTGCGCGGCTGCTGGACGTCAAGACGGGCGCCTACGTCGCCAACCCGGTCGTTGTCGTCAAGGGCGACCGCGTTGCGAGCGTCGGATCCCGTGTCCCCCCCGGGGCGAACGTCATCGATCTGGGCGACCGGGCGCTCCTGCCAGGCCTGATCGATACGCACACCCACATCCTCCTCCAGGGAGACGCGACCGCGTCCGAGTATCACGAGCAGATCCTCCAGGAATATCCGGGCCACCGCGTCGCGCGCGCCGTGCGGGCGATGAAGATCGCGCTCGACCACGGCTTCACCGGGCTGCGCGACCTCGAGACCGAGGGCGCCTCCTACGACGACGTCGCGCTGCGCGACGCGGTCAACGAAGGCGTCATCCCCGGCCCCAGGATGAAAGTCGTGGGGCGCGCGCTCTCGACGACCGGCAGCTACCCGATCACGCATTTCCGCCCCGACTGGGTCTTCCCGGTGGGGGTCCAGGTCTGTGACGGCGCCGACGCCTGCCGCAAGGCAGTCCGCGAACAGCTCTCCTACGGCACCGACTGGGTCAAGATCTACGCCAACACCGGCGGCCTGCGGCTGACAGAGGACGGCTACGTGGACTCGCCGCCCAACTGGACCAAGGAGGAGATCGAGGCCGTCGTCACCGAAGCGCACGCGCACCGCGTGAAGGTCGCGGCGCACGCCCGCTCCGACACCGGCGTCCGGATCGCGGTCACCGCCGGCGTGGACTCGATCGAGCACGGCGACTCGATCCGCCCCGAGGTTGCGCAGGAGATGGCGCGCAAGGGGATCTTTCTCTGCCCCACGCTGACCGTCGCCAATTACGTGGCGGGGCCGCGGGCCCGCGCCGGATGCGCGATCTGCGGCGAGCTGCCGAGGATCCACGCGAAGTCGCTCGCCAACTGCCGGAAGGCCGGCGTCAAGATCGCCTTCGGCACCGACGCCGGGGGCTTCCCCTGGACCGAGATCAACCAGGCGCAGGAGTTCGAGCACGAGGTGCGCCTGGGAATGACGCCGATCGAGGCGATCCGCAGCGCCACGACCGTCGCCGCCGAGCTCCTCGGCTGGCAGGGCAAGGCCGGCGCCATCGAGAAGGACGCCTTCGCCGATCTGGTCGCCGTTCCCGGCGACCCCTTGAAAGATGTTACGGCCCTTTCGAAGATCGATTGGGTCATGAAGGCCGGCCAGGTCGTGAGGCCGCTGGCCAGGTAGCTCTCAGGCTGCATCCCGCTCTCTCCTCGAGGAGAGTCGAGGGGAGCGGGATGCCACTACACTCCTGCTCATGCTGCGGGTTGGTCTGACGGGTGGTCTGGCGTCGGGCAAATCGACGGTGGCCGGTTTCCTGAAGGACCTGGGAGCGGTGGTCTTCGACGCCGACGAGATCGTGGCTCACCTGTACCGGCCGGGGGGCGAGGGCGAAGCCGCGGCGAGGGACCTCTTCGGAGAAGCAGTCCTCGATGCGAGAGGCCATGCGGACCGCCTGCGGATCGCCGAAATCGTGTTCCAAGACCCCCGACGCCGCCACGACCTCGAAGAGCGGATCCATCCGCTCGTCCGGCGCGAGATCGAACGCCGCTTCGACAACGCCGAGTCGGACGGCGCGCCCGTGGCAGTCGCGGAAGCCTCGCAGCTGCTGGAAGCGGGAACGGAATCGGCGTACGACCGAATCCTCCTGGTCACCGCACCGGAGGCTGAGCGCATCCGGCGCTGGCAATCCTCCGGAGGTGCCTCCGAGGACGCGCGACGCCGGATCGCCGCGCAGATGCCCGCCGACGCTGCCGCCCGCCGCGCGACCGAGGTCCTGGTCAACGACGGGACGAAAGAGGAGCTGAAGAAAAAAGTGGAAGCGATCTACCGGTCCTGGCTCGACTGAGGACGGAAGAGTGAAGAGTAGGGACTGAGGACTCCAGGGCACTGGGTTCCGGAAGAGAAAGACTCGAAACCCTGTGTTACCCTCCGCACAAAATGGTCGCGACCGGACAGCTTTCCGTCAAGGATGGGGACGTTCTTCTTCTGGTCGGCACGATGAAGGGACTCTTTCTCTTTCGGTCGGGAGAGACTCGAAAGCGCTGGGAGATGGGCGGCCCGCATTTTCCGGGGCTCGCCGTGTACGCGTCGGCCTATGACGGGCGGCAGGGCCGCCGCCGCCTCTGGGCCGCGCCGCAGAGCATGCACTGGGGGGCGGAGCTCGTCTCGAGCGACGATTTCGGCCGGCGCTGGGATCAGCCCGAAGTGCCGCGTGTCAAGTTCCCCGAGACGGCCGGGACCTCCCTCGCCAACATCTGGCAAATCGCGCCGGGTCCCCCGGAAGAGTCGGACACCCTGTACTGCGGCGTCCAGACGGCGGCGCTCTTCGAGTCGAAGGACGCCGGGAAGACGTGGGCCCTCAACGAGGGTCTCTGGAATCACCCGCACCGCGCCAAGTGGACGCCCGGCGGAGGCGGCCTCTGCCTCCACACGATCCTGCCCGATCCCGCGGGACGCGGACGCCTGACCGTCGCGGTTTCGACGGGCGGCGTGTACCGCTCGGAGGACCGCGGACGGACCTGGACATCGCGCAACACGGGCGTCCGCGCGGAGTACCTTCCCGACAAGTATCCCGAGTTCGGCCAGTGCGTCCACAAGATCGTTCACCACGCCAGCCGCCCCGACCGCGTCTTCCTACAGAACCACTGGGGTCTCTACCGCAGCGACGACGGCGGCGACTCCTGGAAGGACATCGCCCGCGGGGTCCCGTCCGACTTCGGCTTCTGCATGGCAATCCACCCGCGCTCGCCCGACACGGTCTTCATCCTGCCAATCGAGTCCGACGGATTCCGTTGCGTTCCGGAGGGGAAGCTGCGCGTCTACCGGACGAGCGACGCGGGAAAGTCCTGGAAACCGCTCTCGCGCGGCCTGCCGCAGAAAGACGCCTTCGAGACGGTGCTCCGCGACGCGATGAGCCTGGACGGCCTGGATCCGGCCGGAATCTATTTCGGGACGCGCAGCGGGAAGGTCTTCGCCTCGCGCGATGAAGGCCGCTCCTGGAACCTCGTGCGGGAAGGATTGCCTCCCGTCGTCTCCGTCAAGGCGGCCATGGTCAGCCTTCGCCCTCGCGCGCGCCGGTCTCGCCGCGCTGCGTAGTGCCAATCGAGGTGACGATCCCAGGTCCCCTGCGGCCATTCGCCGGGAACCAGGCCCGCGTCACCCTCGCGGGCCCGGCCGCCACCGCGGGCCAAGCCCTCGAGCGGCTCTGGGCGCTCCATCCGGGGTTGAAGGACCGCGTCGTCACCGAGCAGGGAACGATACGCCCGCACGTCAACGTGTTCGTGGGCGCCGACAACGTGCGCGACCTCGAGGGCCTCGCGACTCCTCTTCCGGAGTCCTGCGAGATCGCGATCCTCCCCGCCGTCAGCGGAGGGAAGAAGAATTGAGTCATTGAGTCATTGAGTCATTGACCGAGCGAAATCCAGCAACGACTCAATGAATCAATTCTTCCCGACGCCCCGATGCGACTAAGACTTCCTACTTCTCCGGCCTGGACGGAAGCGGTTGTACACGACTTCGACTCTTTCCTGCGGGACCACGCCAACTGCGAGCGCAAGGCCTCGGGGAGCGCGATGAACCTGGTTTCACACTATCCCGACCGTGCCGAGCTCGTCGCCGCGATGATCGACCTCGCGCGAGAGGAGCTGCAGCATTTCGCGCAGGTGTACGGCCACATGGCCTCGCGAGGGCTGATCCTGGGACCCGATCGAAAGGACCCGTACGTGCGCCGGCTCTCGCGGGAGTACCGCAAGGGGTCCGACGAGTATTTCCTCGACCGCCTGCTCGTGGCCGGGGTCCTTGAGGCGCGGGGATGCGAGCGTTTCGGCCTCGTCGCGGCGGCCCTGCCCGACGGTCCGTTGAAGACCTTCTACCGAGACATCGCGCGCTCCGAGGTCCGCCACCAGAATCTCTACCTGCGGCTTGCCCGCCTCTACTTCGGCGCGGCCTCGGTCGAGTCGCGGCTGGAAGCGCTCCTAGACGCCGAAGGGCGCATCGTCGCGGACCTTCCGCCACGCGCCGCGCTGCACTGAAGAGTTTAGATCGGTCCGGCGCAGATCTGCGTCGAAACGGCGGCGGGGGTCTCGGCTCCGGTGTAGGCCAGGCTGTGGCAGTAGCTGAGAGACAGGGTCCCGTTTCCAGACCCGGAACCTCCCTTGGCGTTCAACTCCCCCGGGGAGGTGCCGGTCAGGTCTCCCCCGAGGGCGTTGGCTCCGCCGACCGAGATGCTCATCGGGCAGGCGCCCGATCCCGATGGGCCCAAGTCGTTACATAGGATGCTCGCCCCCGTCCCGATCGTCAGGTTGCCGCTGACACGGAAGACGCCGTCGCGGACCCCGTCGGAGCCGTCCAGCGAGTCAAACGAGTTGGCGCCAAAGAGAGTCACGCCGATGCCGTTGCCGAGAGCGGCGCCGCGACAGCAGATGAGAGTGACTGTCGCCAGCGCCAGTCTCAGTGTCGATTTCACGGCCAATCTCCTCCGCGTCGGCCCGGCGACCCTCCACGGCCGGCACACCCTAATTAGCTGGTGCAAGCTATTAGACGCGCGGACGGGAGCTCTGTCCATTGGACTTTCGTCCAGTTTCGCGTGAGACACCTCCTGTCTGTCTTTCCGGGCAGCGAAGGATCTCCTTTGGCCCTTCCGCCTTTCGTCGCGTAGATCCCTCGTCGCTCCGTTCCTCCGGATGACAGGGAGGAAGCTCGTCGGAATGACAGGAAGTCATGCCGGGACAGAGGTCCTTTCGACACGTCATAAGCTCCAAGTCTCATGGGCAATGAGAGCTCTCCCGACTTCGACAAGGCCATCGCGAAATATCTGGCCCGCCATTCCGAACCGGACGCCCGGGACGCCCGGAAGCTGCCCGGGCGGTTCGGGCACGTTGTGGTCGTACCGGCATACGGCGAGGAGGAAAGCCTCTTCACCATGCTCGGTTCCATCCCGGCGGGACCGGGAGGAGAGGTGCTGGCCATTCTGGTGTTGAACGCCCGGGCGGACTCCCGGGAAGACGCGCATCGGTCCAACGCGGCGGTCCGGGAGAGACTCGCGCGCGAGCTCCCGGCGCCGACCGCCACCGCGGGAGACCTGCCTCTCCTCGCCTACCCGCTCGAGCGCGGACTCCTCGTGCTCGCGGACCGGGCGCTGCCCGGCCGCTACCTGCCCGAGGGGCAGGGCGTCGGTCTGGCGCGGAAGATCGGGTTCGACATCGCCCTCTCGCTGCGCGCGGCCGGGCGGATCGCCTCTGCCTGGATCCACTCGACCGACGCCGACACGATTCTTCCTGCAGACTACTTCGATCAGACGGCCGCCCTCGACGCCGCGGGAACGGGCGCGGCGATCTATTCCTTCGAGCACCGCTTCGATCCGGATCCCGCCCTGGGGCAGGCCGCACGCCTCTACGAAATCTCACTCCGGTATTACGTCCTGGGCCTGGCGTGGGCGGGCTCGCCCTACGCTTACCAGAGCATGGGAAGTTGCCTCGCCATCCCAGCGGCCGCCTACGCGCGGGTCCGCGGTTTTCCGCGGCGAAACGCCCTGGAGGACTTCCACGCGCTGAACAAGCTCGCGAAGGTCGGGCGCATTGTCCGGCTGGCGGGGCAGCCCATGCGACTGGAAGGACGGATCTCCGAGCGGGTGCCGATCAGCACAGGAAAGGCCCTCTCCGATCTGGTTTCCCGGCGGGGGGCCCTGGGCGGGTTTCGCCTCTACCATCCCTCCGTCTTCGCCTACCTGGCCGCGTGGCTGCGCGTCCTCGCCGCGATCGCCCGCTCGGGGGGAGGCGACGCGCGGGCCCCGCTCGCGGAGCTGCCCGCGGACGGCCCATTCTTCCGGACGGAAATCCTGCAGGCCGCGCTCGAGAAGATGGGCGCGTTCAGCGCCGTGCAGACCGCGATCGCCGGCTCCGGCGACGAAGAGACGCTGCTGCGTCATCTCCACACGTGGTTCGACGCCCTGCGCACGGTCCAGCTCATTCACGCGCTGCGCGACGGCGGACTGCGCTCGACCGGCTGGCTCGCGGCCCTCGCCGAGGCGCCCTTCACGGGCCTGACCTCTTCGACGGAAGAGGACCCGGAGACCATCCGCCGCCTCCTCTTCTCCGAAGAGCGGAAGTTGAGCGAGACCCCGGCTGGCCTCGCGGCCCTCGCCCCGGTCAACTAGGACTGGAAGACCTGTCCTTCCGAGCCGCTCTTCGCTCGGAGCCTGCACCGAGCCGGAAGAGGGACATTGGACCGGGAGAGAGCGGATCCTTCGCTGCGCTCAGGATGACAGGGAAAGACGGGGGATGTCGCCTGGAGACCGGGGAGATGGCCGTCCTCAGCAGACCCGCATTACCTCGTCCACGGTGGTCTCGCCGTTGTGCACGCGGGTCCATCCCTCCCGGCGCAGCGTCGGGATCTGCCGGGCCGCGAAGAGCTGCCGGAAAACGCGAGTCGGGCTCTTGGAGCGGATCGCGTCGCGGATCTCGTCGTCCACGACGACGACCTCGAAGACCGCCGCCCGGCCCCGGTAGCCGCTCCATCCGCAGAGATCGCATCCCCTGGGCTGGTGGAGCGACTCGGGCATGTCGGCCGGGCGGAAGCCCAGGCTCGCGGCCACGGACGTCGCGTTGACCGGCCCAGGCACCTTGCACTGTTCGCAGAGGAGACGCACGAGCCTCTGTGCGATGACGACCGACAGGCCGCTCGCCACGGCGAACGGCTCGAGACCCAGGTCGAGAAGACGCGTGATCGTCTCGACGGTCGATCCGGCCAGGAGCGTCGAGAGCACCAGCCGACCCGTCAGCGCGCTGCGAAAGGCCATCCCCGCCGTCTCGACCCCGGCCAGCTCCCCGACCAGGATCACGTCCGGGTCCTGCCCTTCGATCGCGGCGAGGCCGCTGGCGAACGTGAAGCCGGCGCGCGCGTTGGTCTCACCCTGCGTCAGGTTGGGCATCTTTGCCTCGATCCCATCCTCGAGCGTGACGATGTTGCGGCGTACGGCATCCAGGGACTGCAGGAAGGAATAGAGAGTCGAGGTCTTCCCCGAACCCGCTGGACCGGTCGTCAGGATCATCCCCGAAGGGCGGTTTAGTGCTTGTACGACCGCCGGCACGATGCGCTCGGGAAGCCCCAGCTCGTGCAGGTCCTTCAGTGCCATGGCCGGGCTGGAGATCCGCAGCACGATCGCCTCTCCGTAGCAGCTCGGGAAGATGGAAGCGCGGATCGTTCGCTCGATGCCGGCCAGGACGGCCGAGAACCTGCCGTCCTGGGGGATGCGCCGCTCGGCCATGTCCATCTTGGCCAGCATCTTCAGGCGGCTGATGACGGCGATCCCCGCCTCGAGCGGCAGAGCCTTACGCTCCTGGAGGACGCCTTCGACTCGGAACCGCACCCGCACGTGGTCGTCCTTCGGCTCGAAGTGCACGTCGCTCGCCCGCTCCGCCGCCGCGGCGCGCAGATGCTGGTCCACGACCGATGTCGCGGGCCCGTGCTCCTCCGCGGTCGCCGGCAAGACGCGCTTCTCGCCCGGAGTCTGTATTTGTCTTGAGGTCATGACCAATTATAGCCGAGCGTGCGAGCCGACGGACCCTTTCGTTCCGAGCTCGTTCTCCTCTTCATTGCGAGTGAAGCCAGGAATCTGTCGGCCTCGTGAACTTATCCTTCCCCAGGGCGCAGTCCCGAAACCCGTGCCGACGGAAGAGTCCATCACACCCAGAAAAAATGCGCCGGCCCTGGCGTGTCAGGGCCGGCGCTGCGGAGGGGTGTCGAAGCGGTCAGAGGCCGACGCGCCAGCCAGCCTCGAGCTTCCATTGGTGGTCTTGCGCTATGCCCCAAGGTAGGACGGCAATCGAGTCCTGCCTACTGGTCTCCCGACCAGAAGACGGACAGGTTCCCCACCTGTCCCAAACCTGTCCCGACGACCGGCGGGAGAGGTTTTTCGAGAAACGGGGGTACGGAAGCAGATCCAAACACGCGCGTTCGGTGATCTCGCACACCGCGGGCGCTGAGCAAGACGGAGTCAGCGTCAAGGGTCTCCGCCCGGTTCCGGATGGCCGCCCGCTAGAACGGGTAGCCGATCGAGACGAAGAAGCGGCCCTTCTCCTTCGTCGAGCCGGTGCAGCCGAGGGGAAGGCATTCGGGCGGAACGACGACCTTGCCAGTCTCGTCGGTGGTCGTCACCTGAAAGGAGATCGTGCGCGCGGAGACCGGCCAGCCGTACTCCGCGCGGACGGGTCCGATCGGGGTCAGGTAGCGCAGGCCGACGCCCACACCCTGCCGGAGCCCATCGGTTCCTTCGATGCCGAGGTGGATCTGAGAGACGTCCCGCCAGACCTGCGCGGCGTCGTAGAAGAGAGTTCCGCCCAGGCCTCCGAAGATCGGGATGCGAAGTTCGGCGTTGACCGCGAGAAAGCCGTTCCCGCCCACCAGGTGAGGGCCGGCGTTGCAGTCGTAGGCGGCGAGGACCGGGTAGGCCCCCGCGCAGGAGCCGTTGCCCGTGCCCGTGTGGGGCGTGGCGTGCGTGTCGTAATCCACGGTCAGGCCCGGGATGCCGAGCAGGTCGGTGTCGAAGGCGCGGCTGGTCGAACGGCCGCCGGCGAAATTGCGCTCCGCGATCGGAACCTGGATCGTCGAGGGACCGTATGGCCAGATCGCGCCGGCCCGCAGGGCAACGGCGAAGACCGAGCCGCCGATCCGCCGGAACCAGGCGCCCTGCGCCGACACCTTGCTGTAGCGCGCCACCGCGGAGAGAAACGGAAAGGCGTACTTGTACCCGGCCGTGACGTAGTAGCCGCGGTGCGGGTCGATGACGTCGTCGCGGCGATCGTAGAAGAGGTTGGGCCCGATCGTGGACTGCTCGATCGGCTGGTCGAAACGCGGGAAGTTCTTCTGCTCGATGTTCGAGAGGTCCTCCGGGTTGACGGGGGTGATCCGCTCGTAGGCATAACGGAGCGCGACTCGAAGGTACTTGCTGTAGTAGCGGGAGGACTCGACGACGGTGCCGAGCCTCCGGATGTCCACGTCCGAGATCGGCTCGACGATGTAATAGGTCAGGACGGTCAACGGATACTGCGTGTTGAAGAGGAAGGGCTCGCGGAAGCTCACCTGCAAACGGCCGCGCCGGGAGATGGGGGCGAGCTGCGCCTCGAAACCGGCCGACTGCATGCGGCCGAAGAGATTGTTGTAGGAGACGCCGGCGATCGCGAAGGGGTCGCTCCGGTTCTCCGTCGCGTCGGGCGCATACTGGTAGCCGACGCCGTAGAGGAGCGCGAGCGGCCGGCCCTCCTGCAGGTCCACCTCGACGTTGCGCACCAGGGTCTTCGGGTCGGCCGGCTGCGGACGGATGTCCACTCGTCGGAAGACGCCCGTCCGGGTCAGGTTCCGCTGGGTCTGCAGGAGATCGGATTCCGAGAAGGGCTTCCCCTCTTTCCAGGTGACCTGGCGCGAAATGCGCTCGGTCGCCGTGCGGCTGTTGCCGCGCACGATCGTCTTCCCGAAGAAAGTGCGCGTTCCCTCCTCGACCCGGTAGGCGACCTCCGCGCGGGAACCGTCGGGGGAAACGTGGACCTCGTCCTTGACCGAGGCTTCCCTCCAGCCGTGGTCGTGGTAGAAAGTCGAGAGGTTCACCACGTCCTCGCGCACGAGGTACGGATTGAAGAAGGCTCCCCGCTTGATCTTCAGAGACTTCTCGGCGGCGACGTCGGCGGCGTGCTCGGCTCCCACGACTTTGACGTCGGCGACGACGGCGCGGGGGCCCTCCTCGATCGGGATCGTCACGACCAGGCGGTTGGGCTTCGACCCCTCGGTCACCTTCGGCTTCTCGACCTTCGCTCCGATCCAGCCGCGGGTCTGGTAGTAGCCGAGGATCGCGGAGAGGTCGCCGTTCAAGTCATCGTCCACGAGACGGCCGCGGCGCAGCAACGGAAGCCCCTTCGGACGCGTGGCCATGACCGCCAGGAGGTCCTTGTCCTTGACGGCCCTGTTACCGGAGAACGCGATCTTCTGGATGGCGAACTTGGGTCCCTCCTCCACGGTGACGGTGATGGCCAGCGCTTCCGGCATCAGCTTCCACGAGTAATCCACCTTGGCTCGGTAGCGGCCCTTCTCCTGCAGCTCCTTGCGCTTGCCTTCGACGTAGAGAAGCACGACGTCCTCGTCGAACACCTGCCCCTCGGCCAGGCTGTGGAGTTCGTTGCGAACCGTCTTGGCCTTGATTCCCTTGGTATCGAAGACGACGTTCGGGCCGACGGACACGCGGTAGACCGGCGTCACGCGCCCATCCTCGGTCGGCTGGGCGGCGATGAGCTCGATGACGCCTTTCAGCCGCGACTGCTTGTGCAGGAATTCCGTCATCCTGATCGCGTCGGCGCGGGCCTTCGATTCCCGGTAGCGGTCGCCCGGCTTCAAGTGCGCCTTCTGGAGCAGGGCCGTCGCACCGAACGGAGTCGTTTCGCCGTCGAAAAACGGGGGCGCCGTCTTCGCGGGTTGACCCGGTTCGATCCGGTAGAGCACGGTGGCCTTGAAGGTCTTCCGGTCGAACGAAGCCTCCGGCGAGACCTTCGCCTGCAGGTAGCCTTCCTCCGCCAGCCGCCTCTTGATGGCCGCGGCGCCCTGCGCCAGCGCCTCGGCCTGGAAGACGGCGCCTTCGGAGACAGGGAGGATGCGGCGCAGCTCGGCCCGCGGCACTGGTGCCGTCGAGAACTTGATCGGCGAGATGCGGAAGGCCAGTGAGAGCTCGACGGTGACCTCGACCCCCGCCGGAGTCCCGACGGCACTCACCCGGACATCGGAGAACTGGCGCGTCGCGAAGAGGTTCCGGATCGTGGCTCCGGTCGCGTCCTCGGTCAGGGGCTCCCCCGCCTGGATCGCGATCAAGCGGGAGACCTCGTCCTTGTCCACGGGCCCGTCGGAGGTATACGAGACTGATTCGACCGTCTTACCGAAGAGGGCACTCTCCTGCGCCCCGGCAGGTGGAATCCAGGGCCCCAAGAGAAGAAGGGCTGAGAGCACGAAAAACGCGCGCGGAGGTCTCGGTCTCGCCATTCTGAGGGCCGTCGGGCCAAGGAATCTGCTCCCGCCCGAGGATGAGGCGACGAGAGCCGATCCTTCGCTGCGCTCGGGATGACGGGAAGGGATGACAGCGCTCTTCAAAGGCGCTGCCGCCGGCGCACGTCGATCAGATAGATCCCGTTCTCGTCGCGGCGCCCCTGGAGGACGACCGTGTCGCTGAGCCACCACTCCAGGCGGAAGATCGGCTCGCGGCTCGTGTCGAAGGACTGCGAGTAGGTCACGAGGAGGTTCGGGGTGATCTGTTTGCCGACGGTCGAGCGGATGTCCACGGGCCCGCTCCCGGTGAAGACCGGGTCGATTTCGAAGCGGTCGAGCTTGAAGAAGCGCTGGGTCGGCCTCGTGACCAGGCCCGTGGCCGCGCCCGCCACCAGACCTCCGGCCGTGGAGACGATGCTGGTCTGGCCGGCCGCCGCGGCGTTGGGCGCTGCTCCCGTCAGGAGCAGCCCCACGATGGTCTCGTCGGGCAGCGGAGGATCGGAGGAAAACGTCGTCTGGATGCGGGGCCACGTCCCGACCAGTCCGACCCCGACGTCGTACCCCTTGACCTCGGCGCGCAGGTGCAGATCCACGATCGGCGCGAACCCCTCGGCGTTGGCGAACGCGATGACACCCGAGTCGATCTCGTACCGGACGTCGCGAAAGGTGATGCGGCCGCCTTCGTCCAGCACGATCTGCCCCACGAGCGTGGGCGAGGCGAGGGTGCCGCGGGCGAACAGGTCCACGGTGGCGGTCAGGCGAGCCAAGTTGTTCCGGACCTCGAGGGATGCCGCCGACACGACACGGATCTCGAGAGCCGTCCTCTCTTTCCAGGCCTCGCGAGCAATGGGCACGCCGGCCGGGCGGCTGCTCGCGATCAGGTCCGAGATCGTGAGCTCGATGTCCTTCGAATAGGTCCCCCGCTGCAGGACGATTTCCCCGCGGATGGTGTTGGAGCCCGAAAAGCCCGTCGCGACCAGATCGGCGTCTACGATCAGCCTCAGGTCCTGCGGGTAGCGAAGCCCGATGCGCCGCGCGGAGACCGAGACGCGGAAGTCGCCGAGCGAGAGGCCATTGATGGCGAAGCCTCCCGCGGCGTAGACCTCTCCCCCGCCGGTGCGGGCCCGCGCCTCGATCTCCCCGCGCGCGCCTCGGAACGTGATGCTCCCGTCGATGTCATCGAGGACCTGGGCGAGCGCGGTCATGCGGTACTTGCCGTTCTCCAGTCGCACGGTGCCCGAGAACGCGGGCGCGTCGAGCGTCCCGGACGCGCGCACGTCGGTGACGATTCGACCCGAGGGATTCAGGTCCGGCGAGATGAGGGTCAGCAGCGAGGCATCCAACGGCCCGGAGAACGAGAGAGAGAAGCTGGCCGGCTTCTGGCCGACCGCCAGAGAGCCGCCGATCTTCAACGCGGTTCCCTCACCGACAGCCTCGAACTCGCTGAGAGTCAACCTCCCCCGCGACAGCGTCGCGCGGACGTCGCCCTTCGTCGCCAGGACGCCGGGGCGGCCAGGGAAGTCGATGCGTACGCGCGTCATGGTGAAGGACCCGTCGGGGAGCGCGCCCTTCTCGCGCGGGAGGGTCAAGCTCCCGCTCACCGCCACGGATCCTCCGGCGCCGCCCGGCAGAGCCATGGGGGTCAGGGCCAGGAAAGCGCCGAGATCGGACGCGTCGAGGGACGCCTCCAGCCGAGGCGGCTGGCCGAAGGCGTCGCCCCGGACTTCAAGACGCCAGCGCTCCGGCACGGAGGCCGAGGCGTCGAGAATGCCTCGCGTCATCGTCGCGTCGATCCGGGGATCGAGGTTGTCCGGGAGCGAGCGGCCGTAGAAGGTGGCGTCGGCCAGGGACGCCGTGACCTTGAGGTTCGGGCGATCGAGCGAGCCGCCGCCGGAGAGTCGGAAGGACAGTTTTCCGGTGACGTCCCGCGAGAGCGGCTCGAAGAGCTTCACAGACTCGAGCGGCACGGCGTCGGCGGAGAGATTGACCTCGAAGGTCCGTTGGCGGATCGCGAGCGCGCCCGAACCCGAGACCGCGCCGCCGCCGAGTGCGGCGCGCAGGCCCTCGATCCCGAAACGGCCGGGCTCGAAGCGCACGGTGCCGGTCACGAGAGCGACCTTCTGGCCCCAGAGGAGGGCGTCGGCCAGCTCGATCGGCCCCCCTCCGGTCACGGCGTCGGGCGGTGTTCCGCCGACTCGGAGGTTGCCCGTGACCCTTCCTTCGATCGGGAAGTCGAGCTCCAGGTACTGGAGGAGCCTTGCCAGCGGGTAGGCGCGCGCCGCGACCGCGAGGTCGAGCTTCGGCTTCCCGGCGACCTGCTTGAAGCGCGCCATCCCCTCGAGAGTCAGTCCGGCGTCTCCATCGGCGACGCGCAGCGGATGAAACCAGAAAGCCCCCTCGCGCATGTCCACGGCGCCTCGAACGCTCCCGAAGGAGACGCCGGCGTAGCGAGCCTCCTCGACGGCGACCTCGGCTGTCGCGTCGGGATCCGCCCACTTCCCGGCCAGGTGTCCCTTCATCTCACCACTGCCTCCGAGACCCAGCGGCGCGGGCTTCTCTCCTCCGGCGGCGAGGAAGTTCTGGAAGAGGCGGTCCACTTCGGTCAGATCCCGCGAGCGCAGCTGGAAGTCAAAGTCGGGCTGCCAGACGCCGATCTTCATCCCCCCGACGAACTCGATCGCCGACTGCGGGAACCGGAAACTGACCCCCTCGAAACCGATCCGGCCACCGACGACGGCGAGCCCGCCGCCTCCGGAAACGGGCACGCCGAAGCGCCCGGGAACGATCGAGGAGGCCGGTCCCGCCGCCATCGCGAGCGTGCCGCCTCCGTCCGCGCGGGAGATGCCTCCCGGGCCCCACCTCAGGGCGAGCGAGAGCGCGGCGGCGCCGGAGATCCCCGTGCCTTTCAAGCCGATGTCGCCGAAGAAACGCTCGACCGAGAGGCCGACTGCCTCGATCGCGAGGGTCATGGGCTGCGGCTTTCCGGTCAGGTTCGCGATGCGGAAGGCGCCCGAGGCTCGCCCACCCGCGTAATCGGCGCGCTCGATCCGAGCGGTCAGGTCCTCGGGGCGCGCGGCGACTGCGGCGGCGAGGTTCTCGAAAGTGAACTGGCCGGACTGGACCCGGGGCGCGGAGAGGTTGCCGGCGATGCGAAAGCCTCCCGCCGGAGGCAAGTCGATCCGGGCGTCCACGCGGGCCCCGCCCGAGAATCCCAGGGCGGAATGAAAGATCCTCTCGATCTCGTCGATCGAGACGTCGCCCGAAACCGAGAACACCGCGTTGGCGCCGCGCCTGGTCTCGACCGCTCCCTTGGCCTTGAGGTGCCCGAACGAGCCGGCCAGACCGATGTCTTCGAACGTGACTCCGCGCGCCGAGTCGAGCAGGAAGCTCGTCGAGAGCTCCGCGACGATGGACTCCGCGTCCGGCAGCTTCAGCCGGGCGCGTCGGGCCTCGAGAGTCCCTCGGTAACGGTCTTCCGGCAGCGAGAGGAGCTGCGCGGTGAACCCTTCCAGGCTGCCGTCGATCCCGATGCGACGCCCCTGGAGCTCCAAGACCCCCTCCTGCACCAGGACCGAGGCGATGTGGAGCTTCAGGCCGCCACGCGAGGGGCCCGAGAGACCCGGCGGCAGGTTCCAGCTCCCGTCGGGGAGCTGAGAGAGGGAGAGGCGGGGCTTCAACGCCCGGATCCTCCCGACCCGAAGCTCGTTGCCCACGAGAGAAATGCCGCCACCGATCGAGATCTCCTCGGCGGTCAGCAGCGGGCCTGGAAGGCGCGGATCGTTGCCGATCCGGACGTCCGCCAGCAGGAGAGACGGGGGAAAGATTCGGATCTCGACGGTCTGGAAGGTGACGGGGCGCCCGAGCGCCGCCGCCAGCCGGGACTGCGAGACGCCCTGGATCATGTTCTGGAAGCGGTCCGATTTCCAGATCGCGTAGGCCGTCAGCACGAGGAAGAGAACGATGATCGTGAAGAGCCGCACCGGGGAGAGGTGGTGCGCCCGGACTCCCGGAGGCGGCGCCTGTGTCTCGCTCATGGCTCTGGGCGACTCCCCGTCAGACGCCCCAGTTCAATTTCTCGGCCAGGTTGTGGAAGTTGTCCGACTCGGGGGGCCGCAGGAGCGTCGCGGATGAGCCGGTCTCCCGCACTTCGACGACGCAGCCCGGCGTGATGGTGAAGCTCGCCTGCCCGTCCAGCGTCAGGTGGACACCGTCATCGCGCTTGCGTCCGATGACCCTCAAGCCGATTGTCGCGGAAGCGGGCACGACGAGGGGGCGCTGCGTCAGGGTGTGCGGAGAGATCGGCGTGACGACGACGGCGGCCAGCGCCGGGTCGAGGATCGGTCCCCCCGCCGACAGGCTGTAGGCGGTCGAGCCGGTGGGCGTGGCCACGATGACGCCGTCTCCGCGGAACCGCGCGATCGGCCGCCCTCCGATCGAGATCGAGAAGGTCGAGATGCGGCCCGTCGTCTTGCGGTTCAAGACGGCGTCATTCAAGGCGCGATAGGTCCCACTGTCGGGCCCGTCGGCGATCGAGACGTCCAGCCGGCGCCGCCGGTCCTCGCGGAAGCCGCCGGCCAGCACCTCGTCCAGGCGCGAGAGCGCCTCCCCCTGTTTCAGGCCGGTCAGGTACCCGAGCGCGCCGACGTTGATGCCCAGCACCGGCGTCGTGGCCGGAGCCTCGCGGGCCACCGAGAGGAGTGTGCCGTCGCCCCCCAAGACGATCACCAGGTCGGCCGTTCGCGCGATCCTCTCCCGCCTCCCGCCTTCCTTGCGGCCCATGGCGGCGGCCGTCTCCCCGTCGAAGACGACTTCCAGACCTCGGCGCCGCAGAGCCTCCTCGAGCTCGGCCGTGAGCCGCAGGGCCTTGGGCGAGACCTTCGCGACGAGGCCGACGCGTCGAAACCGGCTCTTCCGTCCCGCCCGCGACCCCTTCATCCTGCTCAATTTACAGGAAAAGTCGCGACTTGTGAGTCGTGAGTCAGCTCACGGGACCTCTCTGGGCCCTCGACTTCCCCGCGGGACGCGGAAGGCGAGCAGGAACTCCTGGTTCCCCCGCGCTCCCCGGATGGGTGACGGGATCGCGCCAAGAGACGTCAAGCCGAGGCCGGCGCCAAGACTCTGGATCTCTTCGACGACGCGGCGCTGAACGGCCGCCGATCGCACAACGCCTCCCTTCGGGACTTCCCGGCGGCCGGCCTCGAACTGCGGCTTGACGAGAACGACGATCGCCGCGCCCGCAGAGGTGAGTGGCGCGACGCTCGGAAGCACCAGGCGCGCGGAGATGAAAGAGAGGTCCATCGCCGCGAGTTCGACCGGCTCCGGCACGTCTGCGCGGGAGAGCCGGCGCGCATTCACTCGTTCCCGAAGGACGACCCGCGGGTCGTTCCTCAGCCTTGCGTCGAGCTGTCCGCGTCCGACGTCGATCGCGTACACGCGCCGGGCGCCGCGCTGCAGCAGGCAGTCGGTGAAGCCGCCGGTGGATGCTCCGACGTCCAGACAGACGAGTCCCTCGGGACGGAGTTCGAAGGCGTCGAGGGCCGCAGCGAGCTTGACCCCTCCGCGCGAGACGTAGGGATGCGGCGGCCCGAGCACCTGGACCGACGCGCCGGAATCCACGGGCGTGCCCGCTTTCTCGACGCACCGTCCCTCGACCTCGACGCGGCCGGACAGGATCATCGCCTGAGCCTTCTCCCGCGTCGGCGCCAGCCCTCTCGCCACGAGGAGTAGATCGAGCCGCGTTCTCATGGAGTTTTCAGTTCCCAGTTTTCAGTTCTCAGTTCCCCCAAAAACTGACAACGGACAACTGATCACTTCTCCCTTGCGCCTAGAATGTGATCAGCACCTTCAGAGAGCCGTCCGGGTCTCTCGCGCGGGCGAAGGCTTCCGGCGCCTGCCCGATCGAGAAGCGGTGGGTCACGAGGTCGGCCACGGCGACCCGGCGCGAGGCGAGCAGGTTCAGGGCCTCCCGTGTGTCCTCGGGGCCGCAGGAGTAGGACGGCACGATGCGCACCTCGCGGAAGTAGAGGTCGAACGGGGAGAGAGTCCAGGTCACGTCGGGCCCTGACATCGTGAAGAGAAGGACCGTGCCGCCGGGGGCGGCGAGCCCGGCGGATTCGCGCATCGCCTCGACCTTCCCCGGGCAGACGAACACGACGTCGTAGAGACGGCCGGCCGAGCGCCTCGCGACGTCCCCCGAGCCGCCGGCGCCCGCCTCGAAGACCTCGTCCGCGCCGCCCGCGCGAGCCAGCTCAGCGCGCGAGGAGATGCGGTCGGCGCCGACGACGCGGGAGGCTCCGCTCGCCCGTGCGAGCCTCACCGCGAGCTGGCCGGCCGTGCCGAGGCCGACGACCAGGATGGACTGTCCGGGCCCGAGCGCGGCGCGGCGAAGCGCCTTGACGACGGTCGCCAGGGGCTCGGTGAAGCTCGCCTCCTCGTCCGAGAGGCCTTCGGGGATTCTCCATGTGTCGCGCGAGAGGTTCCCCTCCGGGATCCGGACGAGCTCGGCCATGCCTCCGGGATCGAGCCGGGAGGAGCGCCACTCCCGGCAGTGCACGAAACGGCCTTTCCGGCAGGCATCGCACGTGAGACAGGGCGCGTGATGATGCGGTACGACTCGATCGCCGGGCGCGAACTCCCTGACGCCGGAGCCGACCTCGACGATCTCCCCCGCGACCTCGTGCCCCAGGATTGTCCCTGCCTTTCGGCGCACGTACCAGTCGAGCAGATCCGAGCCGCAGATCCCGACGACTCGCGTCTTGAGCAGCGCCTCGCCCGGCCCGATGCGCGGCGAGGGCATCTCGACGACCGAGACCGTTCCCTCGGCACCCACGCGAACGGCCCTCATGTCTCATCCGGCGGCAGAGAAGCCCCAATTCCTTCTAGGCGGCCATGCACGGCGTAGCGGATCCCCAGGCCCCGCCGCTGCGCGTCGAGGAAGCGCGGCAGGTCCGAAAGCGCTCCGGACGCCGTCACGAGCGGCCGGGGATCGACGTCGCGGGAGGCGAGCGCGGCCATGGCGGAGCGAGCCTCCTCCGGAGTCGAGTGAAAGGAGCCGATCAGGGAGATCTCCGAGTAATGGAGGCGCGCCGCGTCGAACGTCACGGAAGCCCCGGGCGCGCAGCCGCCGAACAGGAGGACTCGGCCGCCCGGGCGGACGAGCGAAGGAAGCCGCTCCCAGACGCGCGGATCTCCCGTGCAGTCCACGGCCGCATCGACGCCGAGGCCGGCCGGGGGTTCCCGGTCGACATTTAAGACCTCGGCCCCGAACCGGGCGGCCGCCTCGAGGCGCGGAGCTTGGCGGCCGACGACGATCGCGCCAACGCCGCGCGGCCGGGCCGAGGCGGCCCAGAGGAGCCCAAGCGCACCCGCTCCGTAGATCACGAGGGTCTGCGGCGTCGGCGCGCCCAGTCGGTTCCAGCCGTGAAAGACGGCGGCCAGCGGATCGAGGAAGGCTGCGACCTCGTCGGGCAGGCCGTCGGGCACCCGGTGGAGGTTTGCCCGGACGACGGCCGCGGGGACCCGCAGGAATTCCGCGAAGGCGCCCCAGGTCCTGTCGGAGTGGCCGGCGGCGCAGAGGTTGACGCTTCCGGAGGAGCAGTCGGCGCAGGCGCCGCACGGGCCCGAAATGCCCGGCACGACCCGCTCGCCCGTTTGGAAGCCCTGCGCCCCTTCGCCGACCTCGACGATCTCGCCGCAGGCCTCGTGCCCCATCGTTACCGGCAGCGAGATCGCGGCGTGCCCGCGCTCCAGGAGCTTGAGGTCGGTACCACAGGTCAGGGCCGCCCGCACGCGCAGGATGACCTCGCCCGGACCCGCCCGCGGCGCGGGAAGATCCCGCTCCTCATACTGCCCGACCGTCGTCTGGACGAAGGCCTTCACAAGGTCCGGGAGTGTAGCCCGAGCGTCAGATGACTCAGCCGCCGACGAGTAGCAGATCCGCGCCCGGCTCCGGTCGCGGCGCGCGTTCCCAGCCCCCCGGTCGCGGCGCGAGGTGTCTCCTGTGGTAATCGAAGGAG
>JBKPBH010000128.1:0-8530 GCA_046726795.1 Acidobacteriota bacterium | reverse complement strand
CTCGTGTCCGGCGCGCTCCCATGGAAACGAGCCCTGTCCATCGCGGCGCAGGCCGCGGACGGCCTCGCCAAGGCGCACGCCGCGGGCATCGTCCATCGGGACTTAAAGCCCGAGAACATCATGGTCTCGGCCGACGGCTTCGTGAAGATCCTGGACTTCGGCCTCGCCAAGCTCATCGCCGACCAGCCGGGAGGCCTCTCGGACGCCCTGACGATGGCGGGCTCGCAGACCGCGAGCGGCGTCATCGTGGGCACGGTCGGCTACATGTCTCCGGAGCAGGCAGTCGCGGCGCCGCTCGACTTCCGCTCGGACCAATTCGCGCTGGGGGCGATCCTCTACGAGATGGTCACGGGGAAGCGCGCGTTCCAGCGCGCGACCGTCGTGGACACCCTGTCGGCGATCCTGCACGAGGAGCCGGAGCCGCTCGCCGCTGCGAGGCCCGGCACGCCTCTGCCGTTGCAGTGGCTGATCGAGCGCTGCCTCGCCAAGGAGCCGGAGGGTCGCTATGCCTCGACCCGCGATCTCGCGCACGACCTCGCGGCGCTGCGCGACCATCTCTCGCAGACGAGCTCTTCCGGGATGGCCGCTGCCGCGGCGGGCCCGCGCAAACGCCGGGGCTGGCTTCTTCTGGCGGGTCTCCTGCCGGCCGGCGCCCTCCTGGTTCTCGTGGGCCTCTTCGCGGGAAGGTCGCTCGAGCGCAGGCCGGCCCCCTCCTTCCGACAGCTCACGTTCCGACGGGGCACGATCCGCTCGGCGAGGTTCTCTCCCGACGGGCAGACGATCGTCTATGCGGCCGCCTGGGCCGGCCAGCCCCTCGAGCTCTTTACGGTCCGGCCGGGAATCCCCGAATCCCGCTCCCTCGGCCCGATCGGGGCCAACGAAATCACGGTTTCTTCCTCCGGCGAATTGGCTCTCGTGATCCGCAACAGATACCTCGGCCTCTTTCCCGGGGCCGGCACGCTCGTGCGGATGCCGTTCGAGGGGGGCGCGGCACCGCGCGAGATCCTGGAGAGTGTTGTCGCGGCGGACTGGTCGCCCGATGGCTCCGCTCTGGCGGTCGTGCACTGGTTGGGATCCCGCCAGCGCCTGGAGTACCCGGTCGGGAAGGTCCTTTACGAGACCGGAGGTTGGATCAGCCACCCGCGCGTCTCCCGTGACGGTCGCCAGGTCGCTTTTCTCGACCACCCGGCCCGCGGCGACGACCACGGGTCCGTCGCGATCGTGGACCGGGCGGGCAAAGGAACGCCCGGCGGCAAGAAAACGCTCGGCGGCGCCTGGTCCTCCGTCTTCGGCCTCGCCTGGGCTACGGGCGGGAAGGAGCTCTGGTTCACGGCGTCGAGGGCCGGCAGCCAGCGCGAGCTTCGCGCTCTCTCGATCTCCGGACGGGAGCGGCTGATCTCGCGCTTCCCGGGAATGCTGACGCTCCTCGACATCGCGCGCGATGGGAGGGTCCTCCTCTCGCGCGACGTGTATCGCTTCGAGACTCTCGGCATGCCGCCCGGCGGCAAACAGGAGCGAGACCTCTCGTGGCTCGACCTCGGACTCGTCAACGACATCTCGCGGGACGGGCGAAAGATCCTCTTGAACGAGGCCGGGGAGGGGGGCGGCGAAGGGTACTCGGTCTATCTCCGGGACACCGACGGGTCGCCGGCGGTCCGCCTGGGCCCGGGATGGCTCGGCGCCTTCTCCCCGGACGGCAAATGGGTCCTGACGACGGACATCCGCACGGACCCGCCGCAGCTCGTCCTGCTCCCCACCGGTCCCGGTGATCCGGTCCCCGTGACTCGAGATCGGATTCGGCACGCGGGCGGCCGTTTTCTCCCGGACGGAAAGCGAATCGTGTTTCCGGCAAGAGACGCCGCCGGCGATGACCGGTTCTACGTCATGGCGGTTTCCGGCGGAGTTCCTCAGCCGTTATGCAAGACGGAATCGGTATGGTCGGGGGAGATCTCGCCGGATGGGCAGTTCGTCGCCACGTTGGGCCCGGACGGAACCATCCTCTGCCCGATCTCCGGCGGCGATCCGCGTCCCGTCCCGGGCACCGACAACGCGGATTTCCCTGTCCAATGGAGCGCCGATGGACGGTTCCTCTATATCCAGAAGGGCCATCTTCCCGCTCGGGTGTTTCGAATCGAGATCGCCTCGGGGCAACGGCAGCTCTGGAAGGAGTTCGCTCTTCCGGATCCGGCCGGAGTCGTCGAACTCCAGGGGCTCGTGATGACGCCCGATGCCTCGGCCTACGCGTGCAGCTTTGTCCGGATCCTCTCGGACCTCTACGTCGCCGACGGCTTGAGGTAACTCCGCCTACGGGACATAAGCGCCGGCGCGAAGCGCCGGCCCCGCTCTCGTTCGCGGCGCGAGGAGTCTCCGAGCGAAGGCGAGGAGGAGCCTCACGCCGCGGTAGCGGAGCGCTTGCGCGCGATCAGGCGAGCGATCGAGGCCGCATCCGGCCGAGTCGCTCGCCGGTGCGCCCAAGGGCGCAGATCCCGCGCAAGCGCGGAGCTACGGTACATAGTGCCGGATCTGCTCCTTCCACCAGGGCCAGTCGTGGCCGTAGGGCGCGCCCCAGACGGCGTTGCGGTTTCGGATCCCCTTCTCGTTGAAGATCCGCATCATGTCGGTCGTGCCGGAGAGGATGTTGTCGGTTTCTCCCGTGACGATCGCGATGTCCATCGTGGAGAGCTTCGCCACCCACTCGCCGTCCATGTTCGGGACGTAGGCCGTTGGGCAATGGAAGTAGCAAAGCTCGTCCCAGTAGCCGTCCAGGAAGGAGTGGATGTCGTACTTGCCGGAGAAGCCGACGACCTTGTCGCAGAGATCCGGGTGGCGCAGGCCGAAGTTGACCGCGTGGTACGCGCCGAAAGAGGCGCCGAGCGTGCCGACGCGGCCGGCGGGCAGCGCTCTGGTGAGGAGCCAGGGCACCACTTCGGTCGCGACGTAACGATCGTACGCGTCGTGGCGGCGGATCCGCTCCGCGGGCGGACGGCCGGTCGCGTAAAAGCTCTCAGCGTCCACGCTGTCCACGCAGACGATCTGCAGACGCCCGGCGTCCACGTGGTCTGCGACCGCGCCGATCAAGCCGAAATCCTCGTTCTGGTAGAACCGCCCGACCGAGGTCGGGAACCAGATCATCGGCCGCCCGGCATGGCCGAAGCGCAGGAGCTCCATCCTCCGCCCGAGCGCGGGCGAGTCCCAGGCGGCGTATTCGCGATTCATCTGTCTTCCTTCCCTGCTGTCAGACTTTCGAGGTTCTAATACGTCCGATCGCGAGCGCCCAAGGCGTTCTTCGTAAAGATCCTCACGCGTCCATCCGCGGTCAGCTGCGCTTCCTTCGGCCATAGATGCCTTATTCTTTCAGAGTGGCGCGGCGGAGCGGACCCCGCTCCCCATGGGATAATTCTTTTTCCTCGGGGCGTAGCGCAGCGGTAGCGTATCTGCTTTGGGAGCAGATGGTCGCCGGTTCGATCCCGGCCGCCCCGACCAACCGTCGCGAGAGTTCCGTTCGGGACCTGCGCCTGCGGCGCACCGGCGAGCGGCTCGGCCGGTCGCGGCCTCGACCGCTCGCCTGGTCCCTCTCTACGCTCTCGCTCCCGCGGCGCGCGCCTCCTCCCTGCGGTTACTCGGGAGACTTCGCGCGCCGCGACCGGGGCGGGCACCAACCCGACTCAGAATCGACAAGCATTCCGACCAACAAACCGACACCTGTGGTCGTCATGCCGACGCTGAACGAACCGGGAATGCTTATCTTCGGGCTCTTGCTGCTGGTTCGCAGGCGCTGATCCCGTAGCGGCGCAAGCCTCCTGCCTCGGTTACTTCGAGAACTTCGGGTCGAGGCGCGGGTTTAGAAGTTCAGGGTGACGGTGATCGTGTCCGTGTAGGTGCCCGCCCCGGCGTTCTGACCGGGAAGGATCCGGCCGTAGATCGTCAGGGTCGTCTCCACGTCGCCGGAAGGCAGGTGCGGGTAATGGCCTGAGCCTCCCGATCCGTTGCCCCAGACCTGGGTGCTAGCCGGGTCGAGATAGAGGTTGTATCGGAGCGAATCGGCGCCCTTCTTGAGGTGCCGGAATGTGTAGCTCCCGGAGTTGCCGGCGGAGAGGTCGATCATGACCGGGAGCGTTGGCGACGCGCCGGCCTGGACACACTTGAGCGTCAGAGAGCCGACCTGTGTCACCGGCCGGGCCTCCAACGGGTCGTAGGCGCCGAAAACGATCCCGGTGACGCTCACCAGGTAGCAGCTCGAGGCAGCCTCCGCTGGAAAACCTCCCAGGAGGAGGACCGCGGCGAGCAGTCCGATTCGCGTAAGCATGCGGCGGGTCCGGAGAAGGGCGTTGCGGCGGCTCATGGCAGCGAGCAGACGACCTTGCCCAGATTCACGAAGGCCTCGGGAGAATCCTTCACCCTCAGCAGAAACCGGCAAGTCCCGCCCGGATATTCGATCGCGGCGGAGCGGTCTCCGGGAGGAACATTCTCGAGATAGAACTCGCCGCCCCGTCCAATCGGGGAGCTGGCGGAACCTCCGTCCATCGCGACCGTGATCTGCCCGAAGGACGGAACGAACTCCTTCCCCTCTCGTTCAATCGCGAGAGTTCCCGACAGCGTCCGGATCTTCCGCACCGGAAAGGAAACCAGAGCGCCCCCGCGATAGGGGGGAGCCACGACCCGCTCAGTCGCGTCGATCGCATAGTCCACCGGGACGTCCCGGTCCGAGATGCTCAGCCGGTTGCCGTAGTAGGAGAGAAGGTCGGGGACCAGGAGGTCGCCGTGTCCATCCGTGCGCCCAATCTCCTGGTTGCTCAAGAAGCCTCTCACTCCCTGCACGCCGGGAAGCCGGAGGAGAGCGAATCCCTGCTCGACAGGGCGCGTGGCATAGAGAGAGCCTCCGATCGCCGCGACTCCCCCGCTGGCATTGAGCGAGATGTTCGCTTGCTGTCCCAGGCGCTCATAAGTCGCCTCGTACCGTCCGAAGGGGCCCTGGTACTGCAGGAGGCCGAGGCCGCCGTTCTCTTCCCCGCGTTGCCCCCGGGCCTGGAGACGGTAGCCGAAACCTTCGCCGCGCGGCAGCGGACGCTGCACTTCGGCAGTCGAAACGGCCGTCCCCCCGCGAGAGTCGAAGGTCAGGCTTCCCGTCGTCCTCGCTCCCATCCAATAAGTGAGTCCTGCAAAGACGTCCGTCGCCCAGCCCTTGTCCTTGTCGCGCGAACGTCCGGCGGAGAAGAAGAGGGTCGCCTGCCGCGCCACCTGAACGCTCGCCGAGAGAGAGGCTGCCGTGCGCCGATCCCCGTCTCGGAGCTTCGAGGCGGTGTACTGCGCGGACAGGCCGAGGCCCCGAAGCACCTGCGCTCCCGCAGCTAGGGTTCCCTCGAGGCTTGCCCGGTCCATGGCGAGCGGAAGGCTCGCGTTGGCGTAATGATCCGACATCGCGCGCAGCGAGGTCCCGATGCTCAGCAGAGGACCGATATAGCTGTAGGCGAGAGAGGCCGCTCCTCCGGTCTGCGCTGACTGGCGGCTTCCGGACGCCGCGAGATCCAGCTCGCCCAGAGGAAGGCGCATCGTCACGGACGGTCCGGCGCTCACGAGGCCCCGGGCGGCCTCCAGTCTGCCACCGAGCGTCACGGAGTTCGTGAGCCCCGTGCGATGCCGGGCCAGGAGCATCGGCTCGCCGTAATCGGCGCTCTTCGTTCCGATGTTCCGGCGCGCGACGCCCACGTTGTAGCTGTAGTCGGCGAGCCCGGCCGCGAGGAGGCCCGTCGAGAAATAGTACGGAGACACGATCGCGCGCTCCTGTCCGAACACGTCGCGGACGACGAGCCGCACCGATCCGCTTCCCGAGAGGACGGGAATGTTGCGCAGATCGAACTGGCCCGGAGCAAGCTCTTCCCGCCGGACCATCGCCCCGTTGACGTACACGTCCACCGTGGAAGGGGTGGAGACGGCGCCCGAGAATCCGAAGCGGGGAAAGCGAATGAAGTAGGGGTCCAGATCGAAGTTGCGGGAAAGGCTGACTCCAGCGAGGAAGGCGCCGCCGCCGAGCACCCCGGTCTCGGCGAAGGAGTCGCCGAGCGTCCAGCGTCGAAGGCGAGCGCGGTCGTCCACGTCGAAGTGAGAGAGCCCCCGGGTGAAGGAGCCGTCCGGGCTTCGGAGCACGCTGCTGTAGAGAAGGTTTCCCCGCAGGCTCCAACCCGCCTCGGCGAAGCCCGAGAACCGGTCGGTGCGCGACCACTTCACGGCGTAGTTGACGAACGCGCTCGAGTCCGAGCTGTAGAGGATCCCGGCCGGCGGCCTTCCTTCCACGTCGACGACGGCCGTGCCGAAGGAGGACGGGCGCGCCTCGAGGCGCAGGACGAGATCCTTCTCGTCGAGCGCGAAACGGATCTCCGGGGCGAGCGAGAGGAGAGAGACATGGGTCTGTCCGCCGATCGACTCCCGCACCCCTTCGACCTCCCGCAGGCCCGCCGCCGCCAGATCTGTGACCGGCACGAGAACGTCCGGTCCGCGGAGAACGACGATGACCGCGCCCGTGTCGATGTCGTTGACGCGGAGCGCGACGACGGCTCGGACGTCCGAGGGAGCGGCGGCCGCGGACCAGCAGACGGCGAGTGGAAGCAGCAGCCCGAGCGAGAGCGAGGGAAGAAGCGTCCGCCCGGCGCGAGGTCTTCCGGCGTCAGGCAGCACGGGCGGTCATGTCGGGACTCGCAGTCCTATCGCGAGAGCATCACTCGCATGGCGCTGTCGCCGCCTGAAGCACACGCGCCCGACCCCGGGTCGAGGAATTCGACGAGGGTGTGACGATCCGTCTCCACCTCGAGAGCGATGCGTTTCGCTCTTCGGCAATCCTCTTCGGGTATCTCGATTCTGTAGGTTCGGGACCCTCCCGCCAGGACGTACCAGCCCTTGAAGGAGCGCGCGAAAACCGTTTCCCCGCCCGTTCCGAGCCCCCTGGCCCGCACCTCTCGCACCATCGTGTGCACGTTGCCGATGTTTCTGAGATGGAACGACAGGACTCCCCGCTCGAGTGTCGCCTCGACGCGGCTTTCCGCAACCACGCGCGCCGGCTCGAGGAAGACGGGGATGCTCATCCGGGTCAGGATGCGGACCTGCGATTGCCGCTGGCTGTCCGAATCTTCCAACGGCGGCAGCTCTTCGAAGAGAATCCGATAGGTCTTCTCCACGGAATCGAAGCGCGTCGCGGAGGCGACTCGCAGCGTGCGCTCTTCATTCGCCGCCACAGACAGGACGGACGGGAAGAGCACGATGTCTTCGGTCGGCTCGAGTTTCATCTCGTCTTCCAAGCCTTGGTCCCAGGCCGAGACTGTCACCTGAAAACGAAGCGTCTCCTTGCTCTCGTTCTTCAGGGTGAGAAGCGTCCGGGAATTTCCCTGCGACAGGGAGATCCGGACGGGAACGACCTTGTAGGAGCTCGCATAGGAAGGCCTGGCCTGGCAGATCGCCAGGCCGAGCAGCGCAAAGAGAAGTCGCGTGAACCGCTTCAAGGTCCCGCCTTGTCCGACTTCAATAGGTGATCGTCGCCACCACGACATCGGCGTAGACATCCGCTTGGGCGTTCTGGTTGATCGGAAGGCGGCCGTAGACCGTGAGCGTCGTGGTGTTTAACGGGCCGACGCCGGTGTAGGCCTCGCCCGTGCCGGCCGTGTTGCCCCAGACCGTCGTCCGGCCCGAGTTCTGATAAAGGTCGTACCGCAGGCGCTGCGCCGTATCCGTCGTCCCTTGCATCTGCCGCAGAGGCGAGGAGTCGCTCGATCCGTTAGCCGCATGCGCGCCCTGACTCAGCGTCACGTTGGCGCTCGCTCCGAGCGTGCACGCCACGACGACCGTCCCCGTGTTGTCGTTGGCGGTCGAAACAGTCGGGTCGTAGTTCCCGAAGGCGAGAGGGGTGGCCGTGATGGTACAGACGTTGAGCACTGTCGCGCTGACAGACATGTTCGAGGTCGCCGTGGCGCCGAACGCCGGTGCGGCGCAGACGAGGACCAGAACGAGGGATCCGAAAAGGGCTTTTCTCATCTCGTGGCTCCTTCCTTGGGTTTCCGTTGACGTCCCCGATTCAGAATGGATGGCCGCCCTGAGTCATCCCGTTGTGTCTTCTGGATGTCCGTTTGGCAGGCTTGAGCGTTTGGGGTGCAACGGACGTGCCGCGACTCTCTCTTCGCGCGGCGGCGCCCGAAACGGGTCGAACCTGCTTCAGTCTCAAGGTCTTACAAGAAACGCCGCCTTCGGGTCCACCGACAGAGAGTGCCCCTTCTTCTTCACAGGCAGGACTCCTGGTGACGTCTTTTGCCACTTGCCAACTAATCGAAATCGTTGACCTCTCGCTCAAAAGGAACCAGGTGTCCGACTGCGCGCGGGCGCGAGTTCGCCTCTGCAGGACGCAGGGGAATAGACTCCTCGGCACGTGAATTGCGGAGAGAACCCGGATGCCCTCGAGACAGAGAGTGACCCGAAGCCTCATGAGGACAATCGCTTGCGCGGATCGGAACAGCGGGTAATCTCGCCGACGGATTCTCCGTAGTCCTTA
>JBKPBH010000127.1:0-15249 GCA_046726795.1 Acidobacteriota bacterium | reverse complement strand
GGTTCTGGTTCTTCGCCATCTTGATCGTGACTGGATGGAATCCCTTCAAGAAGGTCGAGCAACAGAGCGAGAGCCCGCAGGGCCCCAGGCCCCCGCGCATCTTGGTCTCGTCTCGGGGCCCCACCTGACGCATCTCGATGCGGACGGGGTGCTTCTGTGACAGGTCGCTGACGAGCTTGCGGTAGTCAATTCGAGTCTCGGAAGTGTAATAGACAGTGTATTTACGGCCGTCGAAGCTCTCCTCGGCCCGGATGAGCTTCATCGGCAACTTCTTCCCGGCGGCGAGCTCGTGAACGTCCGCGAAGAAAGCCCTTTCCCTCCCGAGCTTCTCCTCGTAGGCTGTCAGGTCGTTGGCGGTGCCGACCCGGACCAACCGCCGGGCCTCCCGCAATTGGCACTGCTTCAGGATCATGGGGTGGAGCGTGATGACCTGGGCGTACTCCAGTCCGTGCTCTCCCTCCACCACGAGGCGCAGCCCCTTTGACAGGGAGACCCCATTGGTCTCGCAGAACACGACCCGGCCATCTTCGTTGTCGTTGATCCGGATGCCCACGTAGTGGCCTCCGGGATTGAATGAGTTGCCGGTCGAGCAACCGCCACAGCCAGACATAAGGAAAACCCCTTAAACGATTAAGGTTATCACGGCCTGCCCTGCCAAGGCAGCCGATCGGAAGAGGGACTCTAGCTTTCCAGAGAGGCTAGGAGCAAGTCGATGAGCTCTCCGGGCTCTCGGGCGGCAAGGAGTCGGGCTCCGGGCAGCTTCGGAAGGCCTTCGGGAAGGAAGAGCGGGGGGTGGGCCGGGTTGTCGTCCCGGATGCCTTCGACGATCACGCGAGACCCCTCCCTGTCGAGGAGCAGCACGGCGTCGATCCGACGATTGCGCCCCAGCTTCTCCAGAGTGTCCTCGAGCCCGGACGCCCTCAAGAGCTCCACAGACGGATTGTGCCCGGCCAGCCCCTCCAGCCCTTCATCCCCTCCGACGACGAGCACAGAAATCAACTCAAGCACCCCCAATCACCAGTCAAGAATCACCAATCGCAAGTCTTTCCTCATTCAACCCAGATCGTCGCCGATCCGCCGGGGCGGGCGGGTTCGGAGGCGCGCACCGATGTATAGAACAGGAACGTGTAGAGCCCCGGGCGATCGGGCGCGAAAGTGAAGGAGAACTCGCGATTGGGCCGGAGACGGATCTTCTCCTGCGAGTCCGTATCCGAGACACGGATTCCGAGGCCTCCCTCGGGGACGTACGCGACCGACGGCCGGGGATAGGAATAGCTCGAGCGTCCGCTCGCCTGCTCGCGGGTCAGGGGCGCGGGTGGCGGCTCGCGCGCGATCGTCACGAACTCCAACCGCCACTCCGCCAGAGGCTTCCCATCGAACCGCACGACGAGGCGCGAGCCGTCGCGCCGGGAGAGCGTCAAGCGCTCGAGGCTGCGCGAGAGAAACTCCTCTGCCATCTGAAAGCGGCCAGGGCTGAGGGCATATCCGACGCCGACGTGAGTCGCCTCGGGATCCAGGATCGTCCGGCGATGCCCGTCCGCGGGAGGCTTCTCGGCCATCATTCCTTCGTGGCCCTGGAGCGCCAGCCGCTCGGCCGATTCGGAGAAGGAATAGGCCGTCGTCACCCAGGAGACCGAGTTCTCCGACTGCGCCCCGAAGACTCCCGAAAGCCCCGTGCGCGCGTAGGGCGGGAGACCGTCCATCAGAAAATGACCCCGGCTTGCCTCGCGGACCTGCTGCTCACAGAAGGCGTCCGCGACGTGCGAAGCGGCCCCGTCCCAACCGACCGGCAGAAGTCCGGCGGCGGCGCGGTCTCGGTTGATCTGGGCGAAGACGGCTGCCTTCAAGAGGTCCTGCGGAGGAGCGGCGGCCCTGGGGAAGACCTCGGCGAGCGGGGTCGATAAATCCGGCAGGCGCAGATGCAGGCCGCGGGAGTCCCGCGCCGGCGCTTTGGCCGCGGGACGGGCGAGCGCGCAGCCGAAGACGAGGGCCGCCGCGAGGGCGCCGACACCCGAACGTGCTAGCTTCATGCGGCTTCGAGAGAAAACCGCGGCCGGCGGCGGACTTCTTCCCGTCTTCGGCGGTTTCGCGGACGAAAGGCGGAAGATGGCGGGGATCCGGTTCGGGACCTCCGGCTGGCGGGCGGTCATCGCCGAAGAGTTCACGTTCGGGAACGCGCGGCGCGTGGTCGCC
Organism: Acidobacteriota bacterium; assembly: GCA_046726795.1. Taxonomy (GTDB): domain Bacteria; phylum Acidobacteriota; class Thermoanaerobaculia; order UBA5066; family Gp7-AA6; genus JAWOLE01. The sequence goes on along the minus strand of JBKPBH010000127.1, from coordinate 13,056 downwards.
GCGGTCGCGCGGGTCCTCGCGGAAGGGGGAAAGAGCGGGGGGCTCGTCCTCGTCGGATATGACACGCGGTTCCTGGCCGGGAGGTTCGCGGCGGAAGCCACTCGCGTGCTCGAATCGGAAGGGTTCCGCGCGGAGCTGTCCTCGCGGCCCGTGCCGACGCCGGTCCTCGCTTTCGAGATCCGCCGCCGCGGCGCCGCCGGCGCCGTGAACTTCACCGCGAGTCACAATCCTCCTCAATACCTCGGGATCAAATTCTCGACCGCCGACGGGGCTCCGGCGCTGCCGGAAGTCACGAAGAAGATCGAAGAGCGGATCGCCGGGCTCGCGGAGGTGGCCGAGCCGCCCACCCGGCCGGTCACGGGGTTTGACCCGGCGCCGGCCTATCTCGTTGATCTGGCCTCGAAGGTGCGCCGCGAGGACGTGGGGCGCGGCGCGCCGCGGTTCTCGCTCGACTTCCGGTTCGGGACCTCGTCTGGCTTTCTCGACGCCTTTCTCGAAGGGACCGGAGCGGAACTCGTTGCTTTGAACGCGAAGGCCGACCCCCTCTTCGGAGGCGAGTCTCCTCAGTGCGGCGAAAAGGAGCTCGTCCGCCTTGGCGAGGAGGTCCGGCGGACCGGCTCGCGCCTGGGCCTCTCCTGCGACGGGGACGCGGACCGGTTCGGCGTCTGCGACGGGAAGGGCGTCTACGTCCAACCCAACCAGATCCTCGCGCTGCTCCTCTGGGACCTGCTCGGACGCAAGGGGCGCCGGGGCGGCGTGGCCCGGAGCGTGGCGACCACCCACGCCCTGGACGCGATCGCAGCGCGCTTCGGTGTTCCCCTCTACGAGACACCGGTCGGCTTCAAGTACATCGGCGAGAAGCTGATCGCCGGAGAGATCATCTTCGGCGCGGAAGAGAGCGCGGGCCTGACCATCGAAGGGCACGTGCCGGAGAAGGACGGGATCCTGGCCGACCTGCTCGTCGCGGAGATGGCGGGCGCGGCTGGAAAGTCCTTGGACGAGCTTTCGGAGAACCTTCGCCGGCAGATCGGACCCTACTGCACGACTCGCCTGGATCTGCCGGCCTCGCCCGAGGAGAAACGGGCGCTCGCGGCGCGCCGGGACTCGCCTCCCGAGCGTTTCGCCGGCCGGCGCGTCGCCACGGTCAACCGGCTCGACGGATTGAAGTTGATTTTGGAGGACGGTTCGTGGATTCTGGTCCGGGAATCCGGAACAGAACCAGTGGCCCGTGTCTACGCGGAGGCGAAATCGGAGAGCGACTGTATCGCGCTCGCGCGGACCGCGCGGGAGCTGCTGAAGGCGTGAGCCTGAAGCCGTGAGCTTCGCCATCGAGGCGGTCTTCGGCCGCGAGATCCTGGATTCCCGTGGCAACCCCACGGTGGAGGTCGAAGTCCTCCTCTCGGGAGGCGCGGCCGGCCGGGCGGCCGTGCCTTCGGGCGCCTCGACAGGGCAGCGCGAGGCCCTGGAGCTTCGCGACGGCGACCGGAAGCGCTACGGCGGCAAGGGGGTCGTCAGGGCCGTCGCACACGTCAACGGCGAGGTCGCAGCCGAAGTCCGCGGCGCCGACGCGCGGGACCAGGCTCTGCTCGACCGGATCTTGATCGAGCTCGACGGCACGGAGAACAAGGGGCGGCTGGGCGCCAATGCGATCCTCGGTGTTTCCCTGGCCGTCGCGCGCGCCGCCGCGGAGGCCTCCGGCCTGCCGCTCTACCGTTACCTGGGCGGCGCCGATGCCCGGACGCTCCCCGTGCCGATGATGAACCTGATCAACGGCGGCGTCCATGCCGACAACCGCCTCGACCCCCAGGAGTTCATGGTCTGTCCGACGGGATTCGAGAGCTTCGCCGAAGCGCTGAGGGCGGGCGTCGAGGTTTTCCACGCGTTGAAGGGGATCTTGAAATCGAAGGGGCTCTCGACCGGCGTCGGCGACGAGGGCGGGTTCGCCCCGGACATCGCCTCGGCACGCGAGGCGCTCGACCTGCTCGTGCAAGCGATCGAGGCAGCCGGTTACCGGCCGGGCCGCGACGTCTCGATCGCGCTCGATCCGGCGGCCTCCGAGTTCTTCGAGAAGGGGAAGTACGTCCTCGCGGGGGAAAAGAAGACGCTCTCTCCCGAGAAGATGATCGCGTACTGGGAAGCGCTCGTCCGGGACTTTCCGATCGTCTCGATTGAGGACGGGCTGGCCGAGTCGGACCGCGAAGGCTGGATTGCCTTGACCGAGAGGCTCGGCAGGGAGATCCTCCTGGTCGGCGACGACGTCTTCGTCACGAACCCGAAGATCCTCGCAAAGGGCATCGAGGACGGAATCGCCAACGCCCTGCTCGTGAAGTTGAACCAGGTGGGCACCGTCACCGAAACGCTCGACGCCGTACGCCTGGCGCAGACGGCGGGCTACAAGACGGTCGTGTCCCACCGCTCGGGTGAGACGTCCGACGACTCGATCGCAGATCTCGCGGTCGCCGTCAACTCGGGGTTGATCAAGACGGGCTCGGCCTGCCGGGGAGAGCGCCTGGCCAAGTACAACCGTCTTCTCGAGATCGAGGACGAGCTCGGCCCGGCCGGGGTCTATGCCGGGAAGAGGGCTTTCGAGAAGCCATGAGAAAGCCCGCGCCGCCCCCGCGCAACCCGAGGCCCTTCGCCGCGTTCTTCCTCTCTCTGACCGGCTCGGCCGTCGACCTGGGTCTCGTCCTCCTCTACGACGGCCGGGTCCTGGAATTGAAGAAGGCGAAGGCCGAGATCCACCAGCTCGACAAGCGCATCGCCGAACGCCGGCGCGAAAATGTGCGCCTGCGCGCGGCGATCGCCTCCGCCAACCGGGGAGAACTTCCCGCCGAGAAGGCCGCGCGCGAAGAGCTCCACCTCGTCCATCCCGAAGACGTCGTCCTCCTCTATCCTCCCGGCAGCCTCGCCCCCAAACCCACCCAGACTCCCACCGTTTCGGTTTCCGCCTCTCCCCCCGGGAAAGGGCCGAGGTGAGTCCCCTGCCGGACCGCGCCTTGACCTGACCCGCAACCTTCGATAAGGTGCGCGTTCCTGACGCGGGGTGGAGCAGTCTGGTAGCTCGTTGGGCTCATAACCCAAAGGTCCCGGGTTCAAATCCCGGCCCCGCAACCAATGAAATCAAGGAGTTGGGCGAGCCGCCCGACTCCTTTTTTCTTCAGGTCGAGCGAAAGTCGGGCGATTCACAGTCGGTACTTCTTTCCGCACTGTGCACGTCACGAACCGCTCGGGGCGCCGGCACCTTTGGTCGGACGTGAGCGGACAGTGGACAAACCTGACGAACGTCGTGCCGGCGCTCTTCGCCAACGTCGCCGGACAGACGATCCCGATCGGCACGACCTACGACGTCTACGCCTCCACGGGGACACCGTCCGAGTCTTCGCGAGCGGCTATGCCGTCGGATGTTACGACTCCTTCTTCGGGCACCTTTTCGGGCTCAGCTCGTACACGCAGCGTCTCGGCGAGTTTCAGGCCTGCGGTTTCGGCGACAACGTCGATATCGGCGACGTCACTCTGACGCTTCCGTCGCGCCCCTCCTCGGCCGGGTCGTACTCCGTCGTGGGGCCGCACTTCACCCTCGACGTGACCGCGACGTTCGTTCCCGGCGCCGGGGATCCCGGCCCGTAGAAGCCGCCGCGCGAAGGCGCGGACTCCGGGACGTAGAGACGACCAGCCGGGACACGTCCTCTTCCTCCCTACTTCGAATGACTCTTGACGAACAGCCGGTCGTCCACCGGGATGACGACAACGCTGAAGGGCGTCCGCGCGTCATCGCTGAGCTGGGGGAGCGGACTGCCGAACTCGTTGCCGCCGACCATCGAGTTGTCGTAGTAGGGCGCGAAGACCATCATGTGCGGGCGCCACGCGCCGATTCCCGGCCCCAGGTGCTGGTGACCGGACCACATGTACGCGAAAGTGACGGTGTCTCTTCGCGGAAGCTCGCCTCGGACATAGGCCGACTGAAGAGATTCGGCGATCTGGTCGGGCCCCTTGCCCTCCATGGCCAACCGGGTCCGCAGCTCGTAGTACGGCATCGCCGTCCGCGCCGCCGGCGCGGTAAAGCAGATCGGCGCGTGCACGGTCGGGTCGTAGACGAGGTTGCGAAATTGGGCCGGCGTATACGTCGGCGCGCTGAACCCGCGCATGACCATGCACACGGCTCCGTTATCACCCTCGTGCGCAACCACGAATCCGGACTTCGTCAAGACCTTGATCGTCGCGTGGTCGGCGACGCTCGGCGGGGCGGCGCTTTTCGCGAGCTCGATTTCGGCGTCGCGCGGCATCAGGTATTGCTCGATCGGCGGGTACTTCGGCGCCTGGGCCTGGATGGCGGCCGCGTCGAGGCTCGCTGCCAGGAGAACTGTGACTAACGGAAGGGTCTTCATATCTACCTCCATCCTCTAGTACGGCTGCCGGGCGGGGGGGGATACGCGCGGGGAAGTCGGCTCTTCGAGGCCTCGACGAGGACAGCCGATGTCGCCGACGGGAGGACCCAGGGCGTGTGGAAGTAGTCGGCGATTCGCGTGATGAGGTTGCCCGTGATGTCGAGGTGAACGAGCGAATGCGGCGTCCATCGGTCGCCGGCGCGGCGAAGCAAAATGACCTGCGGCTCGCCGTCCACTTCTCCCACAGCCAATCGCCATTGGAACGGGAGCTGTTCATAGTTACTGAAGTAGGGCGCAGTCGCCAGTGGTCCGGCGAATCGGTCCGCCACCTGGACGCCCGCGTCCGCGGCGATGAGCTCGCGAACGCCATCCCAGTCGCGTCGGTTGAATCGATCGACATAGAGATGCAGGATCCGTTCGTCAGCGGCGCTCTTCGCGCGCGACGAGGTCCTTCTCTCCGGCAGGCTCGCGAGCTTGGAACGGCCACGATGCAGCGCGGCTTTGACGCCCCCGACAGTGGAATCGACCAGCTCCGCGACTTCTTCCAGCGAATAATCGAAGACCTCCTTCAGGAGCATGCAGGCGCGCTCCATGGGAGGGAGCAACAACACAAGATGCTCGACCGCCCGGCCCAGCGCCGGCCCGGGAGGGTCGACGGGCGCGAGAGAATCAGCCCCCGCCGCCTCGGCTTCCGTCTTCTCCCGAACTTCCCGACGCCGGAGGAAGTCGATACACCGGTTGTGCGCGATCCGGAACAGCCACGGCGCCAGCGGGCGCTGATCGTCGAAGGCCTCGAGCTTGCGATAGGCCTGGAAGAGCGCGTCCTGGACGACGTCCTCGCCGTCCGAGACCGATCCGGTCATGCGCGAGCAGTACCGGTGCAGGCTCGGTCGGAGGTTGCCGATCGTCTCGAGAAACGCGAGGTAGCGCGCCTCGAAACGACCAAGGGGGTTGAGATCCGCTGATCCGTCCATACTGATGAGTACGCGGCAAACGGCATTCGAGATACGGGCGGCTCTGCCGGTCAGGCGTGAAGTCCCGTCCCACGACCACCGAGGGATCCAGAGCCCATCCGGAACGCCGGCCGCGTCCTCGTGGTGCTCCGACATCGTCGTGGTGGTCGCCCATGCGAAATAATCGTGGAGGACGCGTCGGAGCACGGGATCGGTGATGTCGACGTCCAAGATCCTCGGCCCAAAGAAGATAGAAGGAAATCGGTCCAAGGTGAAACTTTCTTCTTGGCGATGCGTAGGTTTGGATGATAGATATCATCCCTAGAGGAGCTCGATGCGATACCCGGCTGAGCACAAGGAAGAGACGCGGCAACGGATCGTCCGGGCTGCCTCGCGACGTTTCCGCAGTCGGGGGAGCCAAGGCGCGGGCATCGAGGATCTCATGCGAGATCTGCATCTCACTCATGGCGGCTTCTATCGTCATTTCAACAGCAAAGAGGATCTTTTCGTCGAGGCGTTCGAGGAGGGGACTTCGGAGATCTCCCGCAGGATCGCTGCGGCGATCGAGCAAGCGCCGCACGGAGGCGAGTTAAAGGCCTTCATTGACGCCTATCTCGACATCGACCATTGTGAGAATGCGGGCGAGGGATGTCCGGTTGCCGCGCTCGCCACGGAGCTGGCCCGCCGGCCGCCCCGTTCTCGAGCTCGAATCGCCTTCCAGCGGATCTTGAAGGAACGCACTCAGAGGATGGCGAAGATCATGCCGGGGGCGACGGATGAGGAGCGCGAACGCAAGGCCAGGATGTTGATGTCCGGCATGGCGGGCACGCTGACCGTCGCCAGGGTGATCACGGACGAAGGGCGGCGGCGCAGATTCCTGGATGACGCGAAGAAGTTCTATTTCGACGCGGTTCAGAGGTGAGGTCTTTTTTTTGGGCAAATAGGATGATGTTTATCATCTAAAGATCAACGGAGGGCGACTCATGAACTTCGTGGCTTTGCGGATGTTGACAGGGGACCGGGCCAAGTACTTCGGTCTGGTCTTCGCCATCGCGTTCTGTACGTTCCTGCTCGAGAACCAGACCTCGATCTTCGCCAACATCCTGAGGCGCACGGCGAGTCAGATTCTCGACGTCACGGATGCCGAAGTCTGGATCATGGATCCGAAGACGGAGTACTGGGACCAGACGAAGGCTCTCAAGGACACGGACTTGACGAGGGTCCGAGGGGTTGCGGGCGTCGGCTGGGCGGTTCGGCTGTTCAAGGGGAATCCCGTCGCCCGGACCAGCACCGGAAAGTTCGCCGCGTCTTTCCTGATCGGCCTGGACGACGCCACGCTCGCGGGAGCGCCGCGGCAGATGCTGATGGGCTCGTGGGAGCGCCTTCGCGAGCCCGACTCCGTGGTCATCGACAAAGCCGGCTACGTTCTGCTCTTTCCCAAGGAGCCGCTCCGGCTCGATCGGACGCTCGAGATGAACGACCACTTGGTGAGGATCGTTGGTATCTCGGACGCGTCGCCGCCGTTCGCGAGCCTGCCGGTCATGCACACCCGCTATAGCGAGGCCGTCGGCTTCGTGGGGCGCGAACGGACCCAGCTCTCCTTCCTTATCGCCCGACCGGCGCCCGGCGTGACCCCCAAGGAGCTCACGGCGCGCATCGAGAAGCAGACGGGCCTTCGCGCCCGGACGACGAGAGAGTTCATGTGGGACTGCGTCGGCTACTACATGCGCAACACCGGCATACCCGTCAACTTCGGCATCACGATCGGCGTCGCGCTCGTGGTGGGAACCGTCGTCGCCGGCCAGACCTTTTACCTGTTTACAGTCGACAACCTGAAGCAGTTCGGGGCGTTGAAGGCCATCGGCGTCACCAACCTTCGACTAACTGGAATGATCCTGCTGCAGGCCTTCAGCGTCGGAGCCCTGGGATTCGCCATCGGCACCGGTATGGCGGCCTCGTTCTTCGAGCTGACGCTTCACAAGCTCGCCACACGCCACATCGTGCTGATGTGGCAGTGCGTCGGCATCACCGGCGCAGCCATTTTCTTCGTCGTCATCGTGGCGAGTGTCTTGAGCATTCGGCGCGTGCTCGTGCTCGAGCCGGCCGCCGTCTTTCAGGGGTGAGCGCCATGGAATCCAACGGCCACGCGATCTCGTGTCACGACGTCCAGAAGCACTACGGAGAAGGGGAGACTCGGATCGACGCGCTCCGAGGCGTGGACTTTGACGCGCGCTTTGGGGAGCTCTCCTTCCTCGTCGGCCCGAGCGGCTGCGGCAAGACGACGCTCTTGTGCGTGATCGCCGGCCTGCTGGATCGTAACGGAGGAGACCTGACGGTGCTCGGCCAGAGACAGGACGAGCTCTCCGACCGGGATCGAGTGCTCTTCCGTCGGAAGAACCTCGGTTTCGTGTTCCAACAGTACAATCTGCTGCCGGCGCTGACGGCTGCGGAGAATGTCGCCGTCCCGCTGCTTGCCGCCGAGGTCCCGCGCAAAGAAGCGTTGGATCGCGCAAAGGGTCTTCTTTCACGGCTCGGGCTGGAAAAGCGAGTCCAGGCTCTCCCCTCCAAGCTCTCGGGCGGCCAGCAGCAGCGCGTCGCGCTCGCCCGGGCTCTGGTCCATGAGCCGCGCATCATCGTGTGCGACGAGCCGACGGCGGCCCTCGACCACGCGACGGGCGAGGCCGTGATGGAGCTGCTGGCTTCCAACGCGGTCCAACCCGACCGCGCGGTCGTCGTCGTGACGCATGACTCGAGGGTCTTTCATCACGCCCAAAGCATCGCCCATATGGACGACGGAAGGATCGTGGACGTCACACGACCGAACGGATCCGCCGTGGAGGGCGTCGGAGATGTTGACTCATTCCAGAAGGAGGCTGCTCTATGAAACGCTTCATCATGCCGGTCATCGGGATCCTCGCCGCGCTGTGGGCGGCTTACTCTGTGGCCCGGACAACCCCGCGCCGACACAGCACCAATCCGCCCGCTGCCGCGCCGGTCTCGGAATTCTCCCGGACGGTCGCGGCCGTGGGCCTGATCGAGGCCAACAGCGAAAACATCGCCATCGGCACGCCTTTAGCCGGCGTCGTCGACAAGGTCTTCGTCTCGGTCGGACAATCCGTGAAGTCGGGTGACCCGCTCTTCGTGCTGGACACGCGCCAGCTTCGAGCGGATCTGGCGGTCCGCAGGAGCAGCCTCGCGGTCGCTAAGAGCGGCGTTCGAGTCGCTCGGGCTCATCTGGACGACCTGCAACGGAACCTCGACTTCGCGGAAGGGCTGACGGACAAGCGCGCGATCAGCGCGGAGGAGACGACGCGCCGCAGGTCGGCCGTCGAGACGGCCCGGGCGCAGCTGGAGGAAACCGAGACTCAAGTCCTGGCTGCGCAGGCGCTAGTCCAGTCGATCGAGACCGAAATCGAGAGAAGCACGGTGCGCGCTCCTCTGGACGCCCAGGTTCTCCAGGTCAAGCTCCACGTCGGCGAGTACGCGCCGGCCGCGGTAACAGCGACACCGCTGATTATTCTCGGAGGATCGCGTCCGCTCAACGTGCGCGTGGACGTGGACGAGCAGGAGGCCTGGCGCGTGAAGGCCGAGGCCGCCGCCACAGCCCACCTGAGGGGGGATGCCCGCTTGAAGACCGCATTGCACTTCGTGCGCTTCGAGCCATACGTCGTTCCCAAGAAGTCGCTGACGGGAGACAGCACGGAGCGCGTGGACACTCGCGTGCTCCAAGTGATCTACCGGATCGACCGCCAGGACCTGCCTCTTTTCGTGGGCCAGCAGATGGATGTCTTCATCGACGTCGTCGCCAAGCCGGGAGCGCCGTCATGAGCGCTCCCCAGCCAGTCCTGGCCGCCCCGACAGAAAACGAGACCGTGCCGCCGGGCGCGTGGCGCACGCTGGCATGGACCAGCGTCGCGGTCTTCATGGCCATCCTGGACGGGACGGTGCTGTTTGTCGCGTTTCCGAGCATCGGGAGAAGTTTCCCGAGCGTTTCCGCGGCGGATCTCTCCTGGATTCTCAACGCCTACACGATCGTCTACGGCGCTCTCCTGGTTCCGGCCGGGCAGATGGCCGATCGCCTGGGCCGGCGTCGGGTATTCATGAGCGGAGTCGCGCTCTTTGCTCTGGCCTCTCTGTCGGCGGGCCTGGCGCCATCGCCCGCGATCATCGTTGCCGCGCGAATTCTCCAAGCAATCGGCGGGGCCATGTTGACTCCTTCGTCCCTGGCGCTCGTTCTTGCCGCTTTCCCGCGTTCGAAGCGATCAATTGCCGTCAGTCTCTGGGCGGCCGTGGGAGCGCTCGCCGCGACGGTCGGCCCCTCGGCGGGCTCTGCCATCATCCAGCTCGGCGGGTGGCGTTGGGCCTTTTTCGTGAACCTGCCCTTCGCGCTGATCCTGCTGGCGCGCGGAAGCCGCGTTCTGGCTGAATCGCGTGACACGGATGTCGAGGGCGTACCAGACGCGGTCGGACTCCTGCAGCTGATCGCCGGGATGGCCCTCGTGGCGCTCGCGGTCGTCCGCGGCCGAGACTGGGGATCGAGCGCGGCAGTAGCATGCATCGCGGTGGGAATTGCTCTGCTCGTCCTCTTCGTCCGCCGCTCCAGCCGAGTCGCTTTCCCCGCGCTCGACGTGACCCTCTTCGAGGTCCCGAGCTTCCGATACGCCAACCTCGCCATTCTGGTCTACGGAGCGACTTTCTCGGCCATGTTCCTCGGTTCGGTGCTCTTCCTGACGAACGTCTGGGGATATTCGACTCTTCGGGCAGGTCTCGGAATCACGCCCGGGCCCCTGGTCGTCATGGCGGTCGCGCCTCTGGCGGGCCGCCTCGCCGCGCGGCGAGGGCATCGAGTGTTGCTGATCCCCGGCGGAATCCTCTTTGCCCTGGCCTTTCTGGTTCGATACGTCTCCACCAGCCCGACGCCCCACTACGTCAGCGAGTGGCTGCCGCCAACGATCGTCTCGGGAGTCGGCGTGGGTCTCGTGTTGCCCTCGCTCGCGGGGGCGGCGGCTCACAGCCTTCCGGCCAACCGACTCGCGGTCGGCAGCGGCGTCAACCAGGCCCTGCGGCAGGTGGGCGGGGTGCTCGGCGTCGCCGCCGTCGTGGCGCTTGCAGGCAGGACGCACGGCGCAGAAGCCCTGCCGGCATTCAAGCCGATTTTTCTCCTACTCGTGCTCGGCGGCTTCATTACGGCCGCGATCTCCGCGGCCATCGATACGCGACCGAGGTCACTATGAACAGACGAATTGCGCTCCTTCTCTCGGCGGCTCTCCTCACGGGCTGCGCCATGGGTCCGGACTACAAGCGGCCGGCTGTCTCGGTTCCCAAGACGATTCGCGGCGCGCCGGCTGTGGAAGCGGCGCAAGCGGATTCGCTGGCCGACAGGGCCTGGTGGGAAGTCTTCAGCGACGAGGCGCTGAAGTCCCTCATCGACGAAGCACTCAAGAACAACTTCGACGTGCGCGTCGCGGCCTGGCGCGTGCAGGAATTCCGGGCTCGCGCGGGGATCGCCCGCTCCGAGCTCTACCCTCAGATCCAGTATCAAGGAGGATGGTCGCGCAGCCGGCAGTCGGAGTTCGTGCAACCGGGCTCGACTCCGAAGAATCTCCATGACGTCGACCTCGGGCTCTCTTGGGAGATCGATCTCTGGGGCCGCATCCGGCGACTCTCCGAGGCTGCCCTTTCGCAGTACCTTTCGAAGGAGGAGGCTCGACGGGGCGTCCTGATCTCTGTCGTCTCCGGGGTGGCCCAGGCTTACTTCGAGCTTCGGGAACTCGACGAGCGGCTCGCGATCGCGCGCCGGACGACTGAGGCATTCCAGGGGACCTACGATCTCTTCAATCGTCAGCTTGCGGGCGGTATCGCCTCACAGCTCGAGGTCTCGCGCGCAGAGGCGGCGCTCCGGACGGCGTCGGCCACGATCCCGGATCTGGAACGACAGATTGTCGCGCAGGAGAACCTGATCTGTTTTCTCCTCGGCCGCAATCCCGGGCCGATCCCGCGCGGCGCCAGCCTGACGGAGCAGGCGCTTCCTCCAGAAGTGCCGCCGGGTCTACCCTCCGCGCTTCTGGAACGGCGGCCCGATGTTCGCCAGACCGAACAGCAGCTCGTTTCGGCCAACGCCGAGGCCGGTGCGGCGGTCGCGAGCTTCTTTCCGAGGATCAGCCTGACCGGCGCGTTCGGCGGCGTCAGCTCCGATCTCTCGGACCTCTTCCAGGCCGGTAAGGTCTGGTCGATCGCAGCGGGACTCACCGGGCCGCTCTTTCAGGGCGGCCGTTTGAAGAACCAGTACGACGCAAACGTGGCCCTCTTCGAACAGGCCAAGGCGCACTACGAGTCGGCTGTCACGAACGCCTTCGGCGAGGTCTCGACGGCGCTGGCTGCTTACCAGAAGCTCGCGTCGACCGAGCGGGAGCAGGCGCAATCCGTCGCCGCCTACCAGGAGGCCGTCCGGCTGGCGAACATCCGCTACGGCGCGGGGCTCTCGAGTTACGTTGAGGTACTGGACGCCGAGCAGCAGCTCTTCCCGGCCGAGAACACGCTCGCGCAGACACAGCTCGCCCGGCTCGATGCCTTCGTTGCGCTCTACAAGTCGCTCGGCGGCGGTTGGTCGCTCGACGACAATCGTTCCGGAAGTCCAGACGTTTTCGGTTCAAATGGAGAACAGAGAAAAAGAATGAATCTGCAAGTCCTAAAGGAGGAAAGATGAACTTCTACGGAGCCAAGCAGTTGATCGACAGCATGCGCACGGTGCGCAAGAACACGATCTTGATCGCCGAAGACATCCCGGAAAAGGACTACGGCTATCGGCCGACGCCGGACAGCCGTTCCGTCGCGGAGACTCTCGTACATATCGCGTCGCTCGCGCGCACCGATCGCTTCCTCCATGAGGAAGACCGCCGCTCCTCGCTCGAGAACTTCGACTTCGGGGAACTGGTCGCAAAATCGGAGGCGGAAGACAAGCGCTCTCGCTCCAAGAGCCAGATCGTCGATCTCCTGCGAGCCGAGGGAGATCAATGGTCCTCGTGGGTGGAGGGACTTCCCGCGGAGACGTTGTCCGAACAAGTGCGCCAGCCCGGCGGCGCTTCGAAGAGCCGCTTCGAGATGCTGCTCGGGACCAAAGAACACGAAATGCACCATCGCGCCCAGCTGACGGTGATCGAGCGACTGTTGGGAATCGTGCCGCATCTCACTCGCAACCGCCAGACGGCGCGGGCAAGGGCAAGATCCTGATACCGCTCGTCTCACGCGAACACCACGACGGATGACAAAGGCCTCGTCCACGCGTCGAGAAGTGCCGGCGAAGGAGTGGAATTCGGGTATTCGGTTGTTTTCCTTCCGATGCCCAAGGACATGGACACATGCTTGGACGTTTCTACGAGAACCAGGAGTACTCCGGCGCCCGGGCGCTGGAGCTGGTCGGCCAACGCTGGAGCCTGCTGATCCTGCGCGACGCGATGTTCCGCAGCTTCACGCGCTTCTCCCAGTTCCAGAAGGAGTCTCGGAATCGCCACGAACATCCTCGCCAGACGCCTGAAGAGTTTCGTCGCGGCCGGCCTTATGGGGCGTCGGGAGACAGAGGTCTCCGGAGAGCAAGGGGAATACGTGCTGACTCAGAAGGGACTGGAGCTCAAGCCGGTCATCATCGCGCTGACCGAATGGGGGGACAAATGGGTGCGGCCTGGCCCTGTCGTGTTCGAGAACAGCTCCGACGGCCAGCC
>JBKPBH010000126.1:0-8585 GCA_046726795.1 Acidobacteriota bacterium | reverse complement strand
GTGTTCGTCGGCGTATTGGTCGGAGTGTCTGTTGGCGTGTTCGTCGGTGTGTTCGTCGGCGTGGTAGTAGGTGTGTTCGTCGGCGTATTGGTCGGCGTATTGGTCGGAGTGTCTGTTGGCGTGTTCGTCGGTGTGTTCGTCGGCGTGGTGGTAGGTGTGTTCGTCGGCGTATTCGTCGGCGTTCTGGTCGGAGTATCCGTCGGCGTGTTGGTCGGCGTGCTCGTCGGCGTATTGGTCGGGGTCGGAGTGTGCGTCGGAGGCGCCAGCACCCGCCCGGGGGCCGGCTTACGGGCGGACTGAACCTTCTGCGGGGCCATCCTGTCGGGTGCGGCGGCCGAGGTGTCCCTTATCTGAGACAGGAAGATCGGATGGGCCAACAGACTGGCAGCAACGAAGACACCCAGTGCTGTCAGGATAAGACCCTGCCTGCCGTACCTCACAGGTCTTTGCCTCCTCGGATCGGTGAGAGGGGTATTGACTTTTCCGGAATGGATACCTGACTTTAGTCTAACCCTGCGGGCCGATCTGAAACAACTCTTTTCTTTCGTGTCAGTTGGCAGCGCCCTCGACCAACTGGACCAGAACCAAGACCGGAGACGCGCATACTCCTGAGCCGGGATCACCCGCAACTGGCTCCTTCTGAGATACTTGGACATCGCTGACGCCGGGAGGCTGGGATGCGCCTCGACTGGAAAGGGCACCAAGTTCAGGTAAGAGAGCTGGGTGAGGGCCCCCCGGTTGTCCTGGTCCACGGCTACCCGCTCGACGGAGCGATGTGGTCGGGCGTCGCGCGCTCTCTGTCCAGGCGATTCCGGGTCTTGAAGCCGGACCTACCGGGGCGCGGCGAGAACCCCGTGCCAGCCGAGGGCACGATCGATGGATACTCGGACTTCCTCGAGGCGTTGCTCGCCGATTTGCCGGACCCTTCGGGCCTCGCCGCCTTTTCCATGGGCGGCTATGCGGCTCTCGCGCTCATGAAGAGGAGCCCAGCTCGAGTCGGCGCGCTGGCGCTTGTGGACACACGCGCCTCGGCCGACGACGAGGGGGCAAAGGCGGCTCGAGACGCTGCGATCGGCTCGGTCCGCTCGGGGGGCGCCGCGGCAATCGTGGATGGAACAATCGAGAAGCTGCTCGCCCCCGGATCGCGGAGCAACACGAGCCTCGTCGAGAGAGTCCGGCGCATCATCCTCCGTCAGAAGCCCGAGACGCTCGAGTCGGACCTGACCGCGATGAGGGACCGGCCAGATTCGACCGGGCTGCTCGCGAGCCTCCGAATCCCAGCGATCGTTCTGACCGGAGAGCAAGACATCATTTCGCCTCCCGCGGAAGGCCGCGGCCTAGCGGAGGCGATTCCCGGCGCCCGCTTCGTTCCGATCGCCGGGGCGGGCCACTTGACGCCGATGGAGAGGCCCGGCGCCGTCGCGGCGGCCCTGGAAGAGTTCTTCTGGAGCGCGCTGCCGAAGCCCGATCCCGCCGCGTCCTCCCTGGCGTGATGTAATGCCGGCGGGCTGATGCGATGACCCGCCCTTTCCACGTCATCCTCGACGTCACGTCCCGCTGCAATCTGAAGTGCGTGATGTGCTACTTCGCGGCGACGGACAGGCTGAACTTCCCTCCCTTCGGCACGGGACCCTCGGACGGAAACATGCCGCTGGCGGTCTTCGAGAAGATCGCCTCGGAGCTTTTTCCCAGGGCCTGGCGCGTGGCCCTGGGCTGCGCGGCGGAGCCGATGATCCACCCGCAGTTCCGGGAAATTCTGGCCGTCGCGGGCCGCCACGGTGTGCCGGATCTGTGGTTCCCGACGAACCTCCTCGCCTTAAGCGAGGAGAACGCCGCCGCCATCCGGGACGCCGGCGTCCGGACTGTCGCCGCTTCGATCGACGGCACGACGAAGGAGACCTACGAGAAGATCCGGGTGCCGGCTAGGTGGGAGCGGCTCCTCTCACGCCTGGAGCTCCTGCGCGAGATCCGCAGCGCCCGCCGGGGCAAAGGACCGCGGCTGCGCATCATCTTCACGTGGATGAAGTCGAACCGAAGCGAGCTCGCCGATCTGCCGGCCTTCGCCGAGCACTGGGGGGCCGAGGAGCTCGACGTGCGCTATGTCTCGCCTACCGTCGGCGTGGACGTCGCCGCCGAGCTCTTGAACGGGGAAGATCCGCGGCAGTTGAACAGGGAGCTCGCTCGAACGGCCCGCGAAGCCGTCTCCCGTGGCCTGAGGCTGACCTCCTATCCCGACTTCGAAACGGCCGAAGACCTTCCCCGTGGTCTCCCCGCGCGTTTGCGGCGGCGCGTCTGGCGGGTGCGCGCCGGGATCGACAAGCCCGAGCACGCGCGCTATGTCCTTCGCAAGCGGCTCCACGGCTGCGCCTATCCGGACCGCTACTTCGTGATCCGGCCCAACGGCGCGGTCTCCCCCTGCATCTACTGGGATCGGGAGCCGCTCGGAATCTATCCCGCAGATGGCCTGGCCGGGATTCGCGCAGGAGCGCCGCTCGCCCGCATCCGGGACGGACTCCACGGCGGGGAGCCGATCGGCACCTGCGCCAGCTGCGGCGAACGGAGGGCCGCGCTCTACCGCCTCCGAGGAGCTCCGGCGACCGCCCCGTTGCCTCCTAAATGAGCCAGTTCGAAGTCGAGGATCGCCGAGCGAAGCCCCGAATCCATTCTTGACCCTCGACTCTCAACGGCTTCGCTAATCGGGGCGCCAGAGCGTGACGTCGCGCACGCCGCCGACCTTCCTCCAGGCGCCGGGCAGACGCTGCTGGAGTCTTTCCACCTCGAACGGGAAGAGGAGCGCAAAGACGGGACGCCTCCGGTCTCGAGCGCGCTCGCGCAGGACCGAAGCCTGCTCGGGCTCGATACAATCCCAGCGCACGGGAGTCAGAGAGCTGTAGTACCGGATCGCTCCGCTCATCTGCATCGAGACGAGCAGCGATCCCGGGGGAAGCTTCGATTCTGCCCAGCGGCAGGCGTCGGAATACACCTTCTCCCCTTCGCTGAACCGGAGCACTCCGAGCTTCCGGATCTGAGCCTGCTCGACGAACAGGACGGCAGCGAGCGCAAGGACCGCGACGGCCCGCCGCAGGAGGGCGCCGCGATCGGACTTTCCAAGGTGAAGCCCGTCGCGCACGACCAGCAGGCTCGCGAGGATCATCGCGGGGATGGCTGGGAGGAGATACCTCGTGTACCACCAAGTCTCGTACACGTCCATGAAGCAGTGGAAAAGAAAGAAGACGGCGAACCAGGAAACGAGCAGCGCGCGATCCCGCGCCGCTACCCGGCGGTCGCCGGAGACGAGGAGCCAGCCGGCCGGCACGAGCGGCGAGAGGAGTTTGAGAAGCCAAAGAGCGTAGTGCCGAAACCGTCCGGAGAAATTTGCGAGCGCTAGCCCCTTCCAAAGGTCTCCAGAGTAGCCGGTCCGAAAGGGGCCTCCGAAGGCAGCCGTGTTCCAGCCGAGAAAGAATGCCGCGAAAGGAGCCGCTCCCAGGATGAAAAAGAGGCCGCTCCTCAGCCGGGGCCGCAGGGCGAAGAGCAGCGGAAGGAGAAGGAGCAGATCCGCCGGACGGACCAGCACGGCCATCCCGAAGGCCGCCCCGGCCCCCACGGTCCACGCTTCGCGGCGGCGGCAACGCAGGGCGCAGAGAACGGCCGCGAGCGACCACATCGTCGCCACGATGTCGCTCATCGCCTGCTCGGCCTGGAACAGGAATACGGGGCACAACGCCAGCACGGCTGCTCCGGCGGCCGAGAAGAGGCGCGACAGACCGAGCTCGCGTCCCACCAGATAGACGAGCAGCAGGCTGACGAGAGCGGCGAGCGGGGCGACGATGAAAGGGCCATAGTTCCAGCCGGCCGCCGTGCCCGCGAACGCGAACTGCAGCGGCAGGCCGGGAGGGTAATAGGGCGCCATCGTTCCCGGCCGAGGCCCGGGGACGAACCCGAGAGGCAGGAACATGCGCAGGAACTCGTCTGGCAGGTCGAGTTGTTTCAAGGCCGCGACCGGCTCCACGATACGGCCGCTCGCGATCAGCCGAGCCGTGTTGAGATACCCGGAGCTGTCCGAGCCTCCGGCGACGAAAGACGTGTGCCACAAGAGGAGCCGTGCGTAAGCCAGGAACGCGATCGACACCGCGAAAATTAGAGCTGCGGTTCGCGCTCTCCGTCCGGCCCTTCGAGGCGGCGTCTTCTCGCTCACTCAGTCGAGCTTACCCTGCCCGACTCTGGCTGACCGCCTCCCGCCTGGCGCCTCTCACCCGCCGCCGCTCGCCCGCCGCCTGCCGCCCGTCCGCTACCGGATCACCCGGCCGGAGACGACCACCACGAGAGCGCGATCGGCAACGGTCGAGGTCCCGAGGACGACCTTTTCCCCTTCTCGCAGGGTCGCGTCGGTCTTCAGCTGCGCGCGCCCCTCGCCGACGAGCGTCAATGAAAACCCATCGAGCCGGATGCTCGCCGCTCCCGGCGCCGCCGGCTCGATCGAAAGCCCGTTGATCCGGTACTCCAGCTGCATCGCACGGCGTGCCTTTCCGTTGACGCTCGTAACGCCGATGTCGGTCACGCCTTCACCGCTCAAGCCCCGGGCCCCGTCGCGGACCCGCTGGACGAAACTGCCTGCCAGCGCGTAAGTCCGGTAGGCGAGCGTGGATTTGAGCGCCCGCACAGCTTCCTTCAGCTCGTCGGGAAACGGTCCCCCGGCGGCTTCGCCGTTGGAGGCCACGAGGACCCAGAGACGCAACTCCACGTCCGGTTTCGCCGCTTCCGGGACGTCCAGGCGCTTCAACGCCGCCTCGATCGCCGCGACGTTCTCGGGAAAGTCTCGGACGGTGATTGTCCGGAACTCCCTGTTGAACGAGACCGTGGCGCCCCGGAAGCCGCTACCGAGCGGGCGCAGGACCGACGCGAGATCCCCGGGCTCTCGGTGCTGGACCTCGAAGACCCGGCTCGAAAAACCCTTCTCGGTGACGAACGCTTCCTCATGAGCGGTCTCGGCCGCTTTGGGAGCGGGTGCCGACTGTGCCCGGATTTGCCCCGAGAGGCCCCAGGCGATCAGGCTCAACACAGGAACGGCGGAGAGACGGATCTTCATGAGACCTCCTGAATTCGGCCCGTCGCCAAGGCGGAAGAGGTCTCCTCGCCCTTCTTCACGAGCCAGATGATTCGAACGTTCGGGTTTGCCGTGCGGAACTCGATTCGGTCAACGCCGCTTTCCCCTGCGCGAGCGGTGCGGCTTCGAGGGAGGCGAGGCGGCCGGCGGGACGCGACGACCGCGAGAGGAGAGGGAGCGAGAGATTCGATTTCCTGACGGCGTGGCTCCCGGGGGGCAGGCGACGCGGGGGACACGAGAGCGTGCGCCGGAGCGGGCGAGTGGGGACCCGCTTCCCCGGGTCCCCGGCGAGAGGCGAGAAAGACCGCCACGGCCGCCGCGAAGAGGCCCGCGCCGACGAAGGCCAGGCGTCCCGGATTCGGGAAGGCTTTCGCCGAAGCCGTGCCGCGCGCTTCGATCTCGCGCCAGACTGCACGGCGCAGCGCGGCGTATTCAGCCTGTCCGATTGGGGGTGCCGCGTCGCGCTCCAGCCACAGCCGGCTCTGAGCGAGGCCCCGCTCCATGGCGCGACAGCGCTTACACACTGCCAGATGCAGGGCCGTCCGGCGCGCCTGCCTGTCCGGCAGGTCGCCGCTGGCCAACAGGGCCAGGAATCTCTCCGCCTTCCGGCAATTCATCGAAGGTCTCCTTCTTGCCCGACGAGATCGACGCAGAAGCGGCGTATTTTCATTCGTGCCGACGCGATCTGGCCGCGCACGGTGGCGGGGCGCGAGCCGAGGACGCGAGAGACCTGCTCGCTGGTCAGTCCTTCGAGATCCCGGAGCACCAGGGCGACCCTCTCCCGAGACGGCAGTGCCGCGAGGGCCTCGAGCACGCGGTTCCACCGCTCGGCTCCGAGGAGGTCCTCTTCCGCCCGCGGGGCCTGTCCGGGCTCGGGGATCATCGGCCAGTCCAGGACCGGCGTCCGGCGGCGCCGGCGGGCGGCGTCGCGACAGACGTTTACGGTGATCCGGTAGAGCCAACCGTGGAAGTCGTGTCCGGCCCGGAATCGGCCGAGGTGACGGAAGACCCGCAAGTAGACCTCCTGGGCCGCGTCGCGGGCGTCCTCGCGGGTTCCCAGGAGCCGCCAGGCCAGTCCCACCACTCGCTCCTGGGTCTCGATCATCAGCCGGTCGAATGCGCGGCCGTCCCCTTCCCGAGCTCGCTCGACGAGTGCCCCGAGAGGAGAAAGGCCGTCGGCGCCTCCCCGGCTCACGCGGGCGCCGCCGCTCACCAGCGCCGGGGCGGCCACGCTCGACACGGTGATGTCCCATCCATGTCTCCTTCTACTGGCGCGGCGGGAAAAACGTTGGGTCGGAGCGGGGACTGGCGGAGGATGTGCAGGGGGTCGCGAGCATGCAATGGGAAGAGGAACGCGAGAGCGAGAACGTCGAGGATCGCAGGGGCTTCCCGATCGGCGCCCGGGGCGCTTCCCTGGGCTGCGGAGGGCTCCTGCTGCTGCTCGTCGTCTCCTGGCTGACCGGAATCAATCCCCTGCGGCTGCTCGACATGGTCCAGACCGGGTCTCCGAGCTCGACGACGAGCTCTCCGCCCGCCCCTCCAGGCCGTGGCGGGCAGCCCGGTCGAGCCCCGAGCGATACCCTCGGCCGGTTCGCGTCGGTGGTGCTCGCCTCGACCGAGGACGTCTGGACGGACATCTTCGCCCGAAGCCGGCGCACGTACGAGACGCCCAAGCTCGTCCTCTTCACCGGGGCAGCGCGCTCCGCGTGTGGCCTGGCGTCGGCGGCGGTCGGGCCCTTTTACTGCGAGCAGGACCGCAAGGTTTACCTGGACCTCTCCTTCTTCGACGAGCTCTCCAACCGCTTCGGAGCCTCAGGCGACTTCGCCGACGCCTATGTCATCGCGCACGAGGTCGGCCATCACGTTCAGAACCTGCTCGGGACCTTCGACCGGCAAGGGCGTGCGCGAGGACGAAACAACGCCGTTTCGGTCGAGATCGAGCTCCAGGCGGACTGCTACGCCGGCGTCTGGGGCTTCCACGCCAACCGCGACCGGCACATGATCGAGCCCGGGGATTTCGAGGAAGGCCTGCGCGCCGCCGCCGCCATAGGAGACGACCGCCTCCAGAGGATGTCTCAGGGCTACGTTGCGCCAGACTCCTTCACGCACGGGTCCTCGCGAGAGCGCGCCGGCTGGCTCCACCGGGGACTCGAGAGCGGGGACCCGAACCGCTGCGACACCTTCCGGGAACGGCTCGAGTAGGGGCCACAAACCGGCACTGTCCGACGCT
Source organism: Acidobacteriota bacterium (assembly GCA_046726795.1). Taxonomy (GTDB): domain Bacteria; phylum Acidobacteriota; class Thermoanaerobaculia; order UBA5066; family Gp7-AA6; genus JAWOLE01. The sequence goes on along the minus strand of JBKPBH010000126.1, from coordinate 1,251 downwards.
CGGCAAGCTATATCAATGCTGATATAGCTGGAGACCCTTTCGGCCTTCCGCGGCCTGGTCCCTCTCTTGCAGGTTTCGAGAGGTATCGGAAAGGAGGCCAGTATGTCCCTGCGAAACTGGAAGTCGTTTGCGGCCGCGATGCTCGTCCTGGCCCTGGCGGTCGGGCCTGCCACGGCGCAGGCCGCGCCGAGAGCGGCCGCATCGGAGCAGCAGGAGCTCGTCAACGAAGCCAGGGCCACGTTCGTTCACTTCCGCGACGACCCGAATCTGACCGGGTTTCGTGAGCACGAGCGAGAGGCTCGCGGATTTCTGATCGTGCCCAAGGCGGTGCGGGTCGGCCTGGTCTTCGGCGGCTCAGGAGGAAGCGCTGTGATGGTCGCCCGGGGCAAGGGAGGCTGGAACGGTCCTTCCTTTTACACGATCGGCACCGGGAGCTTCGGTCTTCAACTCGGTGTGGACGTCTCGGAAGTCGTCGTGCTCGTCATGACGCAACGGGGCATGGACTCCTTGCTCTCGGCTTCCCTCAGGCACGGCCTGGATGCCAGCGTCGCGGCGGGGCCGCTGGGCGTGGGCGCCGGAAGGGCGCCCGGGCCGACCGCCGACTTCGTCTATTACAGCCGCTCCAAAGGATTGTACGGAGGCGTGAGCCTCCAGGGCGCGATGATCAGGCCGGACGCCGACGCGAACGCGGCCTATTACGGCCGGCCCGTTTCGCCCAGAGATATCCTCGTCCGCGGCTCGCTCCGAAACCCAGGGTCGAGGCCCCTGCTCGAAACGGTGGACGCGGACTCGCTGCGAGTGGTCGCGAAGCGACGCTAGCAGGCTACAACCAGAGTCGGGCGAAATCGAAGGCTGCGGAGAATAAAAGAAAAGCCCGGGAACGAGTCCCGGGCTCTCAAATAATTCCCCGGCGACGTCCTACTCTCCCACGCGGTCTCCCGCGAAGTACCATCGGGGCTGAAGGGCTTAACTGCCGTGTTCGGAATGGGAACGGGTGTGGCCCCTTCGCTAGAATCACCGGGAAAACCTCTTACAGTTTTCCAAGTTCAAGAGAGTCGGTATAGAGAGGTGGTAGGTGGTAGGTCGTAGGTGGTAGGGACGGAGCCAAGCTCCTACCACCTACCTCCTCGCACCTTCCACCTGCGCGCGTGAGCGCGCCTGATTCGCGCCTTAAATATTTTATGGTCAAGCCTCACGGCCGATTAGTACTGGTCAGCTTCACGCCTTGCAGCGCTTCCACACCCAGCCTAT
>JBKPBH010000125.1:0-3982 GCA_046726795.1 Acidobacteriota bacterium | reverse complement strand
GCCGTACTCCTCGGGGACCATCATGCCGAGGATGCCCATCTTCCCGAGCCCCTCCAGCACCTCCCTCGGGAAGCGCCCGTGGCGCTCCCGTTCGACGACGCCTGGGGCGATCTCGCTTTCGGCGAAATCGCGGACGGCGTCCCGGATGTGACACTGCTCCTCGGTCAGCTCGAAGTTCATCGGCCGGGCGGCGCCGCCGGAGGAGGCGAGCCGCCGGGCCCGCGGCCGCGCCGGCGGCGGCGGAATCTCCGGCGACGTCGCCCGCCACCGGGTCTCTCGGCCTCCGGAGCGGTCCCCGCGGACCCCGGAGGCGCCGGAGCCGGCCGGCGCGGCTGTTGCGGAGGCGGGGCGAGTGGCTGCCCGGCCGGACGGGAGCCGGGGGGAGATGAGACCCCTTCGCGCCTCCCCTCGCGACGGCCTCGCTCGCCGCGCCCGCGCCGGCGCTTCTTCTCCCGTCGCGGTTCGGGCGAATCCACCCAGCCCTCCTCGAGATGGCGGAACGTCACGACGACCTCGGGGCGCGCCGACCGACTGCGCAGAAACGCGACGATCTTCGCGCGAAGAGACGCGGACGGGTCTCCGTTTAAGGCCGGTATGCGCTCCGCGTCGAAGAGGACCATCCGGGTCCAGGAGATCTTCTTGATCCGGCCGTCCGGCGCCTCGAGAACCATGACGAACAGGTCCCGTTCGTGGTCGAGGGCGTGCTCGCGGTAGGAGAACTCGGGCAGGGCCTCGCGGCAGAGGGCCTTCAACAGCTCCAGGTTTTTCTCTCCCCCCTCGAGCGTCTGCTCCATCGAGACGACCCGGTCCCGGAACATTCGGGTCTGCGGCATGTTCAGGCGCGGCACGCGACGCGCGCCGCCTCCAACTTCTCCCTTTCCCCCCGGGAGAGTGCCGGAGTGAAGGGAAAACTCATCGCCACGCTCTCTCCTCTCATCCGATCGTGACCCCGGCGTCCTTGAAGATCTCGCGGGCGATGATCAGCCGGTGGATCTCGCTCGTGCCCTCGTAGATCTCGGTGATGCGGGCGTCTCGAAAATTCCGCTCGACCGGATACTCCTTCGTGTAGCCGTATCCCCCGTGGATCTGGAGGGCCTTCGTCGTCACGCGTTGTGCCATCTCGGCGGCGTAGAGTTTGGCCACCGCCGCCTCGAAGCCGTAGCGCCCGCCGTTTGCGATCGCCGCGTCCTTGGCGGCGGCGGCCCAGCGGGTCAACAGGCGCGCCGCGTCCACCTCGGTGGCCATGTCGGCGAGGTAGAAACGGATGGCCTGGAACTCGGCGATCGGCTTGCCGAACGCCCGCCGCGCCCTGGCGTAGGCGAGCGCCGCCTCGAGCGCCTCGGTCGCGATCCCGACCGCCTGGGCGGCGATGCCGATGCGGCCGCCGTCCAGCGTGGACATCGCGATCTTGAACCCCTCGCCTTCCTGGCCGAGGCGGTTCTCCGCCGCGACGACGACGTCCGTCAGGAAGATCTCGACCGTGCCGGAGGCGTTGACGCCGAGCTTGACCTGGTGGCGGGAGCGGTCGAACCCCGCGCTCTCCGTGTCCACCAGGAAGGCCGAGATGCCCCGCGCCTTCTTCTCCGGATTCGTCATCGCGAAGAGGAGGCACACGTCGGCGGCCTGGCCGCAGGTGATGAAGACCTTCTGGCCGGTGACGCGGTAGGAGCCGCCCTCCCGCACTGCCCGTGTCTGCTGGTTGGCCGCATCGGACCCCGCGTTGGGTTCCGTCAAGGCGAAGCAGCCGAGCTTCTGGCCCCGCGCGAGAGGCTCGAGGTACCGCTTCTTCTGGTCGGCGTTCCCGTACTTGACGATCGGGTCGCAGACGAGGGAGTTGTTGACCGAGAGGATTACGCCCGTGTTGGCGCAGACGCGCGAGATCTCCTCGATGACGATCGCGTAGGACACGAGATCCATGCCCGAGCCGCCGTGCTCGACGGGCACCGAGACACCCGCCAGGCCCAGCTTCCCGGCCTGCCGGAAGAGGTCCCTGGGAAACTCGCCGGTCTGGTCGATACGAGCGGCCTGCGGGCGAACGACCTCTTCGGCGAACTGCCGGACGGTCGACTGGAGCAGAGCCTGGTCCTCGGTCAGCTCGAAGTCCATGGCCGGGCGAGTATACGAGAGGGACGGGAGGCGGCAGGCGCCAGGCGTGAGGCGGGGCGAAGGAGACTTACAGGTTCGAAATGAAGTCGAGGATCCGCTCGGCATAGCGAGACCAGGACGTCGCGCGCGCGGCTCGCTCGAGTCCCGACTCGTAAGCGGAAAGGCCCCGCTCGAGAATCCGGATCACCGCCTGTGCGAGACCGGACGCGTCGCCGGGAGCGAACAGCTCGCCGGTGATGCCGGGTACGACGGCGTCCTTCAAGCCGCCGACCGCGGAGGCCGCGATGGGGCGGCGCGCTCCGATTGCGCGGGCGGCGATCGCGCTGCCCGAGATCTCGCGATACGGGAGAACGACGACGTCGCAGGCCGCGAGCCACGTCCCCATCTCCTCTTCGGAAAGGTATCGGTCTTCCCAGAGGATGGATCCGGCGACCGGGCTCGATTCTCGCAGCCGGGCCAGAGATCGGGCGTCGGGAAAGACTTCCCCCGCGACGACGATCCGCGCCCCCGTGGCCCGCACGATCCGAGGCGCGGCCTCGATCAGGGTCTCGACCCCCTTGTAGCGCCGCACGAGACCCAGGAACAGGGCGATCCGCCCTTCCACGCCGAGCCGCCGCCTGGCCTCTTCCCGCTCGGCTCCGGGCGGCGAGGCCGGCAGGGGAATCGCCGCGGCCGGACTTCCCGGAAACCGGCTCCGCAGCTCCTCGCGATCCTCCTCCGCGTGGACCAGAAACGCGTCCGCGGCCGAAAAGGCGCCGGCCGTCAGGAAGCGCCGCAACGCCCCGCCCTCGTGGTCCTCCAGGTTGTGACAGAGGAGCAGGCGCCGCGCGCGCGGAGAGAGAAGGGCGAGCCGCCGGAAGAGGGCCCGCACGGGGAGGGCCCAGAAGGAAGTCCACCAGGGGACGATCACGCCCTGGGCCTCGACTGCGGCGATCCTCTCGGCCGTCCGCCGCCACGAGAGAGGCGAGAGATAGTCGAACACCGGAGCGGCGGGCGCGGGCGCCAGGAGCGGGTCCGCGCCGAAGCGGCGAGGATCGAGCCAGCGCGGATAAGGCCGCGAGAACGTGAAGTACTCGATGCGAGTCCGGAGCGCCAGCTCTTGGGCCAGCCGGGATGTCTCGTGGGCGATCCCGCCGCGATCGGGCGGCGCGGGGCCCAGGATCGCGATCGGCCCGGCCGTCGGTCTCAAAGTCTCGGCTGCACGGATCGAACGGCCGGGCATTCCTCCGGGAATCCCGCCGCGAACTGGATCCCCCCGAGGAGGTGCTCCAGGAAGAGCGGCTCCGAATAGCTCTCCCGGGTATGTCCCAGGGCCGTGTACCAGGCGCGCCCGCCGTCGTAGAACTGGCACCAGGCGATGGGATGATCGTCTCCCATCTCCCCCCCCGAGTAAGTCGCCTCCTCGAGAACCGCCAGAACGTGAACGCGTCCGCGCGGGTTCGTCCGGAAGTTGTACCACTCGTCCGCGCGGTTCCAGAGCACCGGGAGGCCGCGCGTCGAGGGGTGGACCGGATCAGCGATTCGGATCGTCGCCGGCTGAATCGCCGGGTGGCTCTGGAAGTAGGCGCCCACGAGCCCACCGTACCAGGCCCAGTCGTACTCCGTGTCGGCTGCGGAGTGGACTCCCACGAATCCCCTCCCCTTCTCGATGTAGCGCTGGAAGGCCGCCTGCTGCTTTTCGTCCAGGACATCCCCGGTCGTGCACAGGAAGACGACGGCCGCGTAGGCCGCCAGTTGCGCGTCCCCGAAGACCGAAGCGTCCTCCGTCGCCTCCACGGCGAAGCCCCGCTCCGTGCCGAGCCGGCGGATCGCGGCGATCCCGTCGGGGATCGAATCGTGTCGAAAGCCCGTCGTCTTCGAGAAGACGAGCACCCGC
>JBKPBH010000124.1:0-8392 GCA_046726795.1 Acidobacteriota bacterium | reverse complement strand
TCGTTTTTCCTCCATCCCGCTCGAATTCTAGCCCTCGCGATTGCGGAGTCGAGCGAGGTTACGATGTGGGAGGCGATTCCGCGGCGCAGTTCCGACAGGGAGGCGCGATGTTCGATTTCGGGCAGGTGCACTGGACCGGTCTCGTCAACACGGTCTTGCGCAGCTCCGTGGTTTATCTGGCGATCTACGTCGCGCTTCGGCTAGCGGGCAAGCGGCACGTCGGACAGCTCTCGATCGTGGACTTCGTCCTGGTGCTCCTCGTCTCCAATGCCGTCCAGAATGCGATGGTCGGCAATGACTCCTCGCTGCTGGGAGGCATCGTCGCGGCGATGACCTTGATCCTGGTGAACCTCGCTCTGACTCGTTTCGTGATCCGCCACGAGGCGCTCGCTTCGTTCCTCGAAGGAGAGCCGACGCTTCTCGTCCGCGACGGCCGGATCCTGGACACGGCGCTTGCGCGCGAAGGCATCCGGCGGGCGGAGCTGGAGGCGGCGATCCGCGAACACGGCTTCAAGGACGTGGGCGATTGCAGGGCAGCCATTCTGGAGATCGACGGGTCCATCAGCGTCGTCGGCATGGACGACACGACGCACGTGCGCCGGCTTCCTCCGATCCATCATCATCACCGGCGCAAGGCCGGACGGCGCGGCTACAAGCCCGGACAGTAGCCCTCACGTCTCAGAGGAGAAACATGCCGGCGGCGGCGGCGAACATGAGGAGGGCGGTGAGCGCGACCACGGCCCGGCCGATCCAGGAGCTTGGCTGCCCCTGCATGCATCTGCGGTCGCAGGCCACGATCAGGATCCCGACGAGCAGGAAGGGAGAGAGCAGTCCGTTAATGACCGCGGTCCAGTACAGCGCCTGGACCGGATTGACTTCGAGGAAATCCAGGGCGATCCCGGCCGCTGTCGAGAGGATGACGACGCCGTAGAAATAGCGCGCGCCGCCGAGCTTCCGGTCCAGCCCCTGGCGCCAGCCGAAGGTCTCGGCGAAGGCATAGGCGGCTGAGCCGGAGAGCGTCGGGATGGCGAGCAATCCCACGCCGATCAAGCCCACTGTGTAGAGCAGCTCGGCGAAGCGGCCGGCCAACGGCCGCAGCGCTTCCGCCACTTGCCTTGAGGTCTCAGGCCTGGTGACGCCGTGGCGATGGAGCGTCAGCGCAGTCGTCAGGACGATGAAAAAGAACACGAGGTTCGCGAAGAAGGTGCCTACGCCGACGTCGATCTTCCGGTTGCGGATCTCCCTGGGGCTTGCTCCGAGCCTGCTGCGGAGCATCCGCCGGCCCATGGCTTTCTCTTCTTCGACTTCCTGGGAGGACTGCCAGAAGAAGAGATAGGGAGAGATCGTCGTGCCCAGAATCGCCACGAGCGCCTCCCACGCACCCTTCTCGCGGGGAATGGACGGGCGGATCGCGTCGCGGAGGACTTGCCCCCAGTCCGGGCCGACGTACAAGGCCGTCGCCACGTAGGCGAAAAGAACGAGACTCAGCCATTTCAGAACCCCGGCGATCTGGTAATAACGCAGCTGGATCGTGGCCCAGGCGATCCCGACTCCAAAGAAGATCACGAAGTAATGCGAGTTGACTTCCGTCAGCGTCTCCATCGCGTCGGCCATGCCGGAGAGATCGGACGCGATGTTGATCGTGTTGGCGGCGAGCAACGCCACGGCGACCACGACAAGGCTCCAGCGGGGGAATTTCTTCCTCAGGGCGCCGGCGAGCCCGCGGCCTGTGACCATGCCGATGCGCGCGCACATCATCTGGACCGCGGCCATGAGGGGCCAGGTGAGCAACGACGTCCAGAGCAGTTGCGTCCCGTAACGTGCTCCGGCGATCGAGTACGTCGCGATGCCCGAAGGGTCGTCGTCCGCCGCCCCGGTGATGAGACCCGGGCCGAGGGCGGACCAGAACCGCCGCAAAGCGCCCGGCTTCTCCGGAGCGCCGGTCTTTCCGGAGATGGTCACCGATTCCCCCATTCGTCCGCGTTCTACAACAGAAACCGGACGGCGCGAAAACTGTTGAAGAGAGGGGCGGAATCGCCAACACTTCCCACGTGGCTTCCGAGAGCGTCGGACGCGAAGAACGGCGAAGAAGAAGCGGAACGTTTCTCTTCCTCTCCGAGATTCTCTCGCGGGAGATCGTCGATGCGGACGGCCGCCGGATCGGAAGGCTCTGGGATCTTTCGATCCGACTGGGCGAGCCGTACCCGCTGATTCGACAGGTCTTCATTCGCCCCGCGGGGCGCTCCGACATTCTCCTGATCGCGCGAGGCGACCAGGTGCGCTCCTGGACCGCCGATCGCATCCCCCTCTCCGCGAAGCTGTCGGACTTGAAGCCCGGCCGTCTCGAGGACCAGACCCAGATCCTCCTGAAGGAGGCTCTCCTCGATAAACAGGTCGTGGACATCTCGGGGGCCAAGGTCGAGCGCGTCAACGACCTCTCGCTCCTCGCGGTCGCAGAGGGGGAGTTGATCCTGGCGCACATCGACGTCTCCTTGAGAGGACTTCTGCGCCGCCTGGGCTTCGAGAAGGGCGTGGACGCCGCCGTCCGGGCGGTCAAGCCCCGGGCCGCGTTCCTGAAGTCCGAGCACCTGATCGGCTGGAAGTACATCGTGCCCACCGAGGCCGAGACGGCGGGGCTGCGCCTGGTGCTCTCGCAGAAATCGGTTGCCCGGATCCATCCGGCCGACCTGGCGGAGATCCTCGAGGACCTGCCGGCCGACTCGCGCCGGCCGATCTTCGAGGCGCTGGAGATGGGCACGGCCGCGCGGGTCCTCTCGGAGATGGACGACCCGAAAGTCAAGGAGGACCTGCTGACCGAAGAGGGAGCCGAAGAGAAATCGGCCGACCTGCTGGAGGAGATGCCTCCCGACGCGGCGGCCGACGTCCTCGGCGATCTGCCCGAGGAGAAGGCGCAGGAGCTCCTGTCCCGCATGGAGCCCGACGACGCGAGGACCGTTTCGACCCTGATGCGCCACGAAGAGGACACGGCCGGGGCGATGATGACGACCGAAATCGTCGCCTTCCCGGCCTCGATCACCGTGGCCGAGGCCTTCGCGCGGCTGCGGGAGGCTGCCCGCGACGTCGAGTTCCTCTACCAGTTCTACGTCGTGGACGAGAGGAAGCGCCTGCTGGGTTCCGTCAACGTGCGCCGGCTGTTCCTCGGAAAAGACACCGATCGGCTCGAGGATGTGATGTCTCCCTGGAGCATCTCCGTTCGACCGGAGGATTCCCCCTCCACCGTCGCCGAGACGATCGAGAAATACAACCTCGCCGCCGTGCCGGTCGTGGACGCCGAAGGAGTCCTGCTCGGGATGATCACCGTGGACGACATCCTGACCGAGGTCCTGCCTCTCGCATGGAAGAAGAAGCTGCGCCTCTGACGCCGTCCCCGCGGCGCCTCCGGCTCTCGTGGCGGCAGGTCGCGTTCTTTCTGGCGGTCATCGGCCCCGGGATCATCACGGCCAACGTGGACAACGACGCCGGTGGCATCACGACGTATTCGCTGGCCGGCGCGCACTACGGCACGAGGCTCCTCTGGACCCTGCTCCCGATCACGGTGGCCTTGATCGTCGTCCAGGAGATGTCGGCGCGCATGGGCGCGGTCACCGGCAAGGGGCTGGCCGACCTGATCCGCGAAAACTTCGGCGTGAAGCTGACCTTCTATCTCATGGTCACGCTGCTCGTCGCCAATTACGGCAACACGGTCTCGGAGTTCGCCGGGGTGGCGGCGAGCCTCGAGCTCTTCGGCGTCTCCAAGTTCGTTTCGGTCCCTCTGGCGGCGGTCCTGATCTGGGCGCTCGTCGTGCGTGGCACCTATCGGCTGGTCGAACGGATCTTCCTTCTCGCCTGCGTCTTCTATTTCGTCTATCCCGTCTCGGCTTTCCTCGCCCGCCCCGCATGGGGCGAAGTCCTGCGTGCGAGTCTCGTGCCCGAGAGAATCCAGTTCGACGCGGGATACGTGGGGATGCTCATCGGCCTGGTCGGCACGACGATCGCGCCATGGATGCAGTTCTACCTGCAGTCCTCGGTCGTCGAAAAGGGGATCCGTGCCGACCGCTACTGGATCTCGCGGTGGGACGTGATCGTGGGCTGCATCGTCACCGACGTCGTGGCTTTTTTCATCATCGTCGCCTGCGCCTCGACTCTTCACGCGCGCGGCGTGGCGATCCGGGACGCCGCCGACGCCGCGCGGTCCCTCGAGCCGCTGGCGGGGCGCTATGCGTCGACTCTGTTCGGCTTCGGACTCTTGAACGCGTCGCTCTTCTCGGCGGCGATCCTCCCGCTCTCGACCGTCTATTACGTCTGCGAGGCCTTCGGTTGGGAGGCGGGAATGGACAAGAAGTACGCCGAGGCGAAGGCCTTCTACGGCATGTACACCGCCATGATCGTCCTCGGGGCAGGCGTGGTCCTGCTCCCACGGTTCCCTCTCATCCAGACGATGTTCGTGTCGCAGGTCGCCAACGGCATCGCGCTCCCCTTCGTCCTCGTCTTCATGCTGCTGCTGGTCAATCGAGGGAAGCTCATGGGAAACGCGATCAACGGCCCCATCTTCAACTTCATCGCCTGGACGACGGCGGCCGTGATGATCGGGTTGACGATCCTGCTCGTCGCCGGCGGTTTCGGGCTGACGGTCGGGAGGCCCTGATACCATCGGCGGAGAGACAGAGGTCGGAGCCTGAGAGACCCGGACGGATGCGAACGCTCAAGAAAATTCTCCTGATCGCGGTCGTCCTTCTGGCCGCTGTGGCCGGCCTCGTCGCGTGGAAGATCGGGCCGCGCAACGTCATCGGGATGATCCGGTACGACCAGCGCAAGGAGGGGAGCCTGAAGCCCGGGAACCGGGCGCCGGACGTGGAGCTCGTCTCCCTGGACGGAAAGACGCCCGTCCGCCTCGCCGAGCGCATCGGCGGCAAGCCGCTGGTGCTCGTCTTCGGCAGTTACACCTGACCCCCGTTCCGGCGCTCGGTCGGGCGCGTCGAAAAGATGTATGAGCGGTACGGCGACCGGGTCAACTTCCTGACGGTCTACATCAAGGAGGCACATCCGGAAGACGAGTGGCAGATGGAATCCAACGAGAAGGAGAGCGTCTGTTACCCGCAGCCCAAGACGCTTTCGCAAAGAGTCACCATCGCCAAGGACTTCGTCGGGCGTTTCCATTATCGCGTCCCGCTCGTCGTGGACGGCATGGACAACCAGGCCAATACCCTGTATGCCGGATGGCCCGAGCGCTTCTACATCGTGGACGACCGGGGCGTCATCCTCTACAAGGGCAAGCCCGGCCCCTTTGGCTACCACCCCCAGGAAATCGAGTCCTGGCTCGCGCAGCGATATCCCAAAGAGAAGCCGCTCTGAGCCGGTAGACTCCCGCCGGACTGGACCGTGACGCTATCCGCGGGCACCCGGCTTGGCTCCTACGAAGTTCTCGCGCCGCTGGGGGCGGGAGGAATGGGAGAGGTGTACCGGGCGCGGGATCCCAGGCTCGGGCGCGAGGTAGCTCTGAAAATCCTGCCCGAGGAGGTCTCGCTCGACACGGACCGGCTGGCGCGCTTCGAGCAGGAGGCCCGCTCCGCCTCGGCCCTGAACCATCCCAACATCATCACGATCTACGAGATCGGCCAGTCGGGTTCGACGTCCTACATCGCGATGGAGCTGGTGGACGGAAGGACGCTGCGGGAGCTTTCCGTCTCCGAGCCGCTCCCGGTCCGGCGCGCCATCGGCATCGGAGCGCAGGTCGCCGCGGGGCTCGCGAAGGCGCACGGCGCGGGGATCGTCCACCGCGACTTGAAGCCCGAGAACGTGATGGTCTCCCGAGACGGATTCGTCAAGATCCTGGACTTCGGCCTGGCGAAGCTCACGGAGCCGGAATCGGGCGGGCTGTCCGCCATGCCGACCCTGGCCAGGCCCGAGACCCATCCGGGAACGGTGATGGGCACGGTCGGCTATATGTCGCCGGAGCAGGCGAGCGGACAGCCGCTCGATTTCCGTTCCGACCAGTTCTCTTTCGGCGCGATCCTCTACGAGGTCACGACGGGCCAAAAGGCGTTCTCGAAGAAGACCGCGGCCGAAACGATGTCGGCCATCATCCGGGAGGAGCCCGAGGCGTTTGGCAAGCTCTGTCCGCAGGCGCCGCTGCCGCTGCGATGGATCATCGAGCGATGCATGGCCAAGGACCCGGAGGAGCGTTACGCCTCGACACGAGATCTCGCGCGGGACCTGGAGAGCGTCCGAGACCACATCTCGGAGATCTCGAGCGGCGCCGAAGGGCTGCTGGCCGCGCCGGTCCGTTCGAAACGTTTCGTCCCGCTTGTAACGGGTGCGGCGCTCCTCCTCCTGGGAGCTCTTGCTGGGGCGATTCTCGCGCCGGGTCTCGGCAGGAAGGCCGCTCCCTCCGCCCCTTCGTTTCACCGGCTGACTTTTCGCCGCGGCGTCATCCAGAACGCGCGTTTTGCCCCCGACGGCCAGACGGTCCTCTATGGCGCGACATGGGTGGGGGAGACAACCCGCCTCTACCTGACGCGCCTCGAGAGCCCGGAGTCGAGGCCTTTCGATTTCGGACACGACAATGCCGACATTCTTGCCGTTTCCGCTTCTGGAGAAATGGCGATCCTGCTGAACGAGGAGTCCAGCAGCGGTGGGCTCTTCGGGGTCCTTGCGCGTGTCCCGATGGCCGGCGGGGTTCCCAGGAAGGTGCTGGAGGGCGTCCCCTACGCCAGCGCGGACTGGGCGCCCAACGGCAAGGACCTGGTCGCGGTGCATCAGATTGGAGAAAAGATCCGCCTGGAGTTTCCAATCGGGAAACCGATCCTGGACGAAGAGGTCGCCAGCCCGCGCTTTTCGCCGCGGGGCGACCGAATCGCTTTCTTTACGCCGGGATACGCAGTCGCCGTCATCGACAACTTGGGAAAGGCAAAGAAGATCCTCTCCTCCGGATGGGTCAACGTTACCGGCGCCCCCTGCTGGCGGCCGGACGGCAAGGAGATCTGGTTTACCGCGGCGGGGACGGGGCAGTCAGTCGCCCTCTATGCGGTCGATCTCTCCGGCAGGCGGCGCCTGGTGACGCGGTCGCCCGGAGACCTGGAGCTGGACGATATTTCCCGCGATGGCCGCGTCCTGGTCGCTCACCACACGATTGTCACTATCCTCGCGGGACTCGGCCCGGGACAGGAGAAGGAGCGTGACCTTTCCTGGCTCGACAACTCCACCCTCGCGGACCTGTCGCCGGACGGGAAAACAGTCGTGTTTACGGAGGCCGGCGAAGGGAGCGGCGCCGCGCCCGCCGTCTATCTGCGCGGGACGGACGGTTCACCCGCGGTGCGGCTGGGCGAAGGCACCGGGCTTGCCCTTTCTCCCGACGGTAAGTGGGTGCTCGGGACGGCCGCTCCGGGTCAGGAAAAGCCGGAACAGCTGCTCCTGTTGCCGACGGGTCCGGGCGAGACGAAGGTGTTGAAGAACGACGGCCTCGGGACCTTTGGAGGGGCCGCCTGGTCTCCCGACGGAAGGAGGATCGTTTTTTCGGCCCAGGAGAAGGGCCATGGTCCCCGCGTCTATGTCCAGGACCCGGAAGGAGGCAAGCCCCGCCCGATCAGTCCCGAGGGAGTGCGGATCAACCGCGGCACGAGTCCGCTCTCGCCGGACGGCAAGCTCGTCGTCGGCAACCGGGGGCCCGGAAAGGCCTCGCTCTATCCCCTCGAGGGTGGGGAAGCTCGCCCGATCGCCGGGCTCGAGGAGGCGGACTGGCCGGTCCAGTGGAGCGCCGATGGACGCTCGCTCTACGTTCATAGTCCACGCGGGATTCCCAACAAGGTCTGGTTGCTCGACCCCGCGAGCGGCAAGAGGAGCCTCTTCAAAGAGATCCAGACCGGAGAGCCGGTGCTCGGGCTCCCCCTGCTGCTCCTGACCCGGGATGGCAAGTCTTACGTGTATGGCACCTGGCGCTCGCAATCCGAGCTGTACATCGTCGACGGGTTGCGCTAGCTCGTATCCCATCTGTCCCGGAACTCGTTGCGGCGCCTCCAGAGGTAGACGAGGATCGTGAGGTTGACGGCAAAGATCAGGTAGCGGCGAAAGCCCTGCGGCCGGCGGAGGATCTCGAAGATCTCCAGGGGGATGCCGAGCGCGGTCAGCGTGATCGTGAAGTAGGTCGACCACGGAACGCGGAATGCCAGCAGGGTCCCCTCGGCCGTGAAGACGGCCGCGACAAAGAGGGAGAGAAGCCCAATGCCCAGGACCTCTCCCGGCGTGACGCCGGAAATCCACCGGACCAGCTCGTTTTCCGGCGAGGACCTCAGGAAGCGCGCGATGTCCTGGGCGGAGGGGAACGGGCTCGCCCGCCAGAGTCTCAGGACGGCGACGCCCACGAGAAAGAAGACCAGCCCCTTGAAGTACTTGAAGA
>JBKPBH010000123.1:0-10065 GCA_046726795.1 Acidobacteriota bacterium | reverse complement strand
AACACGCCAACCAATACGCCGACGGCCACATCGACGGCCACGCCGACGAGCACGCCGACTAATACCCCGGCGACGCCAACCTTGACGGCGACCGCGACGCCCGCGTTCGGACAGATTCCGACGAACATCCCGACGGTTTCGGAGTGGGGACTGTTCGTATTTGGGTTGGTTTTGGCTGGACTTGGTTATGTGCTCCTGCGAGCCGGCTCGTCGAGGGCATAGGGACTTGGGAGCTCACGTCTGAGGGCAAACTTGCCGCAGAGTCCTGGATGCTTCAGCATTGTCTTGCATCGTGACAATATGGTCCCTCGTACGACAGGATTCGGTTGATCTTCCTGAGGGAGTTTTATGGTGCGTTTGGCTCTGATCGAAAACGACGTGGACCTGCGAGCCGGATTGACCGGAATGCTTTCGCGGGCCGGCTATCCTCCGGAAGTCTTCGAGAGCGCAGAGGATTTTCTGGGCTCGGAGTCGGCCTCGTCCTTCGAGCTGGTCTTGACCGAATTCCCCATGGAGGGGGCCGAGGGTGCGGATGTCCTGAAGGCCTGCGGGGCCGTGCCCGATCCGCCGGGAGTTCTTCTCCTGGCGGGGCCGGGAGCCGTCGGAAGCGCGCTCGAGGCGATCCGCGTCGGAGCGTTCGACTACATCTCCAAGCCCGTGGATCCGAGGGAGCTCGTTCACCGCGTCGGGCTCGCCCTCGACATGCGTCGCTTGAAGCGCGACACGCGAGCGTTGAACGGAGAAGTCCGCCGCCGGCACGGTCTCGCCCCGCCCATCGGGGAGAGCATGATCATGCAGGATTTTCTAGCGAGGGCGCGAAAGGCGGCGTCTTCGTCCTCGACCGTGCTGATCCTCGGAGAGACGGGAATCGGCAAGGACGTGATCGCCCGCTACATCCAGTCCACCGGTCCTCGCGCGGACAAGGTCTACCTGACATTGAACTGCGCGGCCGTACCGGAGAACCTCTTCGAGAGCGAACTCTTCGGACACGCGCGAGGGGCCTTCCCGGGGGCCCACGCGTGGAAGGCCGGCCTGTTCGAGGAGGCGCACGGCGGGACTCTTTTCTTGGACGAGATCGGGTCCATGGCGCTGCCGGCCCAGACGAACCTTCTGCGAGTCCTCGAGGAAGGCACGGTGCGCCGCCTGGGGGAGAAGCGGCCGATCAAGGTGGATGTACGGCTCATCGTGGCCACCAACCGAGACCTCGACAGCCTGACGGCTGCGAGGGAATTCCGCGAGGACCTCTTCTACCGGCTCTCGGTTGTCACGCTGGTGGTGCCTCCCCTGCGGAAGCGACCGGAGGACATCGAGCCTCTCGCACGTCTCTTCCTCGCCGAGTCGGTCCGGAGACACCGGAAGCCGCGGGCGTTCGCTCCGGGAACCCTCGAGCTGCTGCGCACCTACTCGTATCCAGGCAATATCCGGGAGCTTCGGTACGCGATCGAGCACGCCGGGATCCTGTCGCAGGACGGGTTCCTACGTCCGGAAGATTTCCCCTTCATGCGCAACCGCGCCCCCGGGGTCGACGTCCCGTCCGGGCCTCGGCGGACCCGGACGCGTCCCATTGCACAGGAGATCACGCCCGAGCGGCTCCAGCAGGTCTTGAAGGAGCAGGGCGGCAACCGAGTCCGGGCCGCCCGCGCCCTACAGATCAGTCGAGCGACGCTCTACCGGCTCCTCGACCGCGGGGACTCCGAAACCGGCTCCGAAACCTCCGACTCGAGCGTCGCGTCGAGCTAGGAGCTCGTCCGAGTAATCTCCTACCGCGCGCGACGATGCTCTCGCTGCGGGCGGAATGCTCGAAAAACATCTTGTGCGGCGTAGTTCTACTACGCCTCCGCGCTGCCGGGGGTTGGGGGACCGCAAGGTCCCCCGCTGGGAATTGCCTGCGCTTCCGCTCTCGTGTCGGCCTCCTCGCGCTCGCGACGGAAATGACTCGGACAGCCTCCGGGCGAGTCAGCGAAGGAATCCCGCAGCCCGCGCGACCTTGCGGGTCAGCGTCGGAATGGGCGCGCGGTCGAGCTGGCGCGGAGTAAACCAGCGAGCCGCGGAAGATTTCGAATTTTGAGTCTCGAATCGCGAAGTGGGAGACGCTCGGAAGACCTCCGCGAAGATGTTCCGATTGAGGATCGTGTGACGGGCGCTCGCCGGAGCGCGGTTTTCGATGCGGAGCCCGAGCGCGCGCGCTTTCGCGGCGAGACCCCGGCGGGCTTCGGCTCGGGTCTTCCCTTCGGCGGAAGGGAATTCCCAGAGACCTTCCAGGAGGGCTCCGGACCGCCGCTCCAGGAGAGCGCGCTCGTCGCGGCGGGCGCAGGCGGCGGCCAGAAAGAGTCCGGCGCGGCGCGGCTTTTTCGGTCGGCGGGGATAATCCTCCGGAGCGCCGCGGCGCAGGGCCAGACATTCTTCGGCGAGCGGGCAGAGGCCGCACCGGGGGCTCCGCGGAAAACAGACGAGCTGCCCCAGGTCCATCAGGGCGGCGGTCAGGCGCCCGGAGGGCCCCTTCGACAGCAGCAATCCCGCCCGGCTCCGGACCGCCTCACGGTGCGCTTTCGCGCCGGCTGTCCCTTCCAGCGCGTCGAGGCGGGACAGAACGCGCGTGACGTTGGCGTCGGCCGCGGGAAGGCGCGAACCGAAGGCGAGGCCGGCCACGGCCGCCACGGTGTATTCCCCGAAGCCGGGCAGGCGGCGCAGCTGGGCGGGGTCGCGCGGAAAGCGGCCGCCGTGCTCGCGGAGAATCCGGCTGGCCGCGCGCCTGAGGTTGCGGGCGCGCGCGTAGTAACCGAGGCCAGACCAGGCGGAGAGGACGCTGTCCTCGCGGGAGCGGGCGAGCGATGCCAGATCGGGAAACCGGGAGAGGAACTTCTCGTAACGGCCGCGGACCGCCGCCACCGTGGTCTGCTGCAGCATCACCTCCGAGACCCAGATGCGGTATGGGTCCCGCGTCCCGCGCCAGGGTAGGTCCCGCTTCTGTTTAGTCGCCCAGGCGAGGAGCTTCTCGCGGAGGATGTCGGTGCGCACGCTTCGAAGGGAGGACTAAGCGACCGCGTCGCGTCCTGCGATCCACCCGGTCTCCCGCATCAGATCGGAGACGAATTTCTTCTCATCCTCGTTCGGAAGGTTCTCAGCGGCGTGCCGGGCGTACTCTTCCGGAGCGAGGAGCTCGCCCGTCACCGAGTAGGTCTTTCCGGCGAACTCGCCGATGGCGCGGTGGAACTTCAGGTCGGGCGCCGTCAAGGGCGGCGTGCCGGCGGGGAAGTGTCGGCTGATCGACTCGAGCAGCTTGACGACTTCGCTGTGGTACATCTCACGCGATAGCTCGTTCAAATGCGCCTTGTCGGGGTTCTCCGGTTGCTTCGCCTCGTCGTAGCGTCCCTTCAAGCCCCACACGTAGAACCATTCGGCCGAAGAGGAAGAGTCCTTCCCGAAGAGATCGTAGGCGGTCGAGAGCCACTTGTTGACGTACTTCTGGAGCAGCGCCGGCGGCACCCTCCCGGCGCGCGCGATCCGCTGCAGGCCCATATGCCCCGTGCCGAGGTGGAAGCCTTCCTCCCGCAGCATGGGACCCATCGAACGCGCCAACGGCGCGAATCCGGAGGTCGAGAGCATGTTCAACTGAAACTTGCCGTCTCGGTCGACGAACTCCGTGTAGGTGAAGAAGTCGACCCAATTGTCCACGTCGACGTTGAAGGAGCCCAAAAGGCGCGTGTTCTGCCAGGAGCGCCGCTCGAGGAGCTTGCGCGCCTCGACCTTGCCGGTCTCGCCGAAATGGTTGACCAGGAGGTGGCACATCTGCCAGCCATGACGCATCTCCTCGACCATGATCCGAGACACGCTCTCCGTGTCGTAGTCGGAAGGTGCGGTCTCGAGGAGATGCCGCTGCTGCTCGACGGAGGCGAACTCCGTGTCCCCCTGGTAGACGATGAGATTCAGGAGCGCGTCGCGGATGGGCTGGTGCGGAATCTGTGTCACCCGTTCCCACTTGCGCGACCCGCGGAAGTCGCCGTACTCGATCTCGTCCGTCTTCAGGTCGCCATACTTGGCATCGAACTGGAACTGCGCGAAGCCGGGCGGGAGACGCAGGCCGATGTCCCGCTGCCAGCTTCGAAACGCGTCGATCCAGTCGTCGAACGTCGCGATCTTCTTCATAAAACCACCAACACCTCTATCATATCGGTTATGCCCTGGATGGGATCGCTCCGCACATCTCTCGGCTCTGAACTCTCCGTGTCGTCATGAACATCGACTGGGAGGGGCTGATCGTCGGGTTCGAGAGCCGCTCGCACCAGATCACGCACTTTTTCGACCGGCAGACGGGAGACGTGGAGCAGGTGCTCGAACGGGATGCCGGACGCCACGCCGCGATGAGTCGCGATCCGCGCTATCTCGCGATTCCGCGCGACGAAGGGGAGAGGAGCCGGGGCGACCTCGAGGAGTTCCTCGGGCAATGCCAGGATCCCGAATGCCGGAAGGCGCTGCAAGCGGCGCTCGACTCCTCCCAGTCCGCGGCGCGGTACCGCGAGGTCCTGCTCCGCCATCCGAAGGAGGAGGCCCGGTTCTTCCAGTTCAAGGAGCATCAGGCGCTCGAGCGCGCGCAGCGGTGGCTCTCGGAAATCGGCATCCCGTTCGCGAAACCACCGCGGGAGATGTGAGCGGCTCCGCCGCCGGGAGACGGGAGGCGAGAGGCGGGAGGCCAGGCGGATGAGGTCGAACCTTCCGCCGCGTGCGAATGTGACCCGTCTGTCGCCGACAGACCGCCTCGTCGGCCTCCCGGCATTTCATTTGAGGGATGCGAGAGACGGCAGTGCCCCGCAGTTGGCGACAGCCGTGCGTCTGGGCGCCCGGGGCGGCTCGCTTCTGGTGCGATTCGACGGACGGGACCACGGCATCGTCGCGACGCTCACCCGGCGGGACGATCCGCTCTGGAAGGAAGACGTCTTCGAGGTCTTTCTCTCGCCGGAGGACCCGCCCCGCGTCTATTTCGAGTTCGAGGTCAATCCGCTGGGGACTCTTTTCGACGCGCGCGTGGAGTCCCCCGATGGCCGCCGGGACACCATGCGAGTCGACGTCGGCTGGGACTGTCCGGGGTTCTCGGCGCGCGTTCGGCGCCGTGAGGGCCTCTGGTCGGCGCTGATGACGATTCCTCTTGCGCCGATGGCGCCGACGGCGCCGACCTGGCGGGCCAATTTCTACAGGATCGACCGCGGAGCGCCCGACGAGTACACAGCGTGGAGTCCGACAGGCTCCGACCCGCCGGACTTCCACCGTCCGGACCGGTTCGGCTTCCTCGACCTTCCTGTTTAGCTTCCGATCGTCCGATCGCGGAGAGACCCTTCGGCCTTCACGGGCTTAAGGATGTGAGGACGCGGCGGAAGACGTCGCTCCTCACAGTTTCCACTGACGCACGATGTTGAAGCCCAGGAAGTAGTCGCCGGGCCGGCCGCGGAAGTCCGGGCCGATGTACTGGTCCACGGTCGTCGGCCGCAGGTTTCCGACCGTGAAGCAGAAGCGGTGCCGCAGGACCGTCTTTTCGACGCCGACGATCCAGCCGACGCCGCCGGCGTTCGCCCGGCTCATGCGAGGCACGACTTCGGCCTGGACGTTGACCGACCGCGTCAGGGCGATCGCGGTCGCGAACGGCACGTTGAAGACGTCCTTGTGGACGGAGGTCGTCACCACGAAGGGCTGCTGCGCGGAGTAGGAGAGGAAGGTCGGAACGGCTGTGAGCCGGATCCGGGAGAAGAGCGTCACGGCGCCGATGGCCTGCGCGAAGAAGCTGTCCTTGTGGTCGGCGAACGAGCAGCCCTCCGGCTTCGGGTTCGTCTCGCAGATCGACGGCGTGCTCGCCGTTCGCGCGTCTCCGCCCACGCGCAGCGAGAGGGATGCGGGGCGATCGGGAGAGGAGAGAACCGCGTACTTGACCCAGAGCTCGTAGTCCTGGAGGTTGCGGTTTCGCAGGAAGCCGACCTCCAGGTCTTTGAGCGGAACGTAGGAGAGACCTATGCCCACGTCCGCTCCCGAGTCGAAGGAGAAGAGGTCGTGGATGTTGCTGTCGGCGACCGCCTCCGAGAAGCGGTGGGTGAAATGCAGCTGCAGTGTTCTCGAGGGTGCGACTTCGGCGGAGGGGAGATTGATGATGATCGTCCCCTCCGGAGGTCGGAATGAAGCGGGTTCCGCGGGCTCCGGCTTCTCCTGGGCCTGCGCGGCCGCCGCGGTCAGACATAGGAGACCTCCAGCGAGAATCCGCGGCGCGCTCATGGCCCGCGGAGTATAGCGAGCGGTCTTGCCGCGTCCTGGTTTTTACGGATTCTTCAGGTACTCCTGCGGCTCGGCGTCCAGCACGTCGCGGATCTTCCGCGCGAGAGCGCTCGGAGTGAACGGCTTCTGGAGGAACGCCTTGCCCGGCTCCAGGATCCCATGAGGCCCCATCGCGTCGTCGGTGTAACCTGAGACGAAGAGCACTCTCATGTCCGGCCGCGTCGGGACGAGCCGCTCCGCCAGCTGCAGCCCGCTCATCCCCGGCATGACGACGTCGGTGACCATGAGCTGGATCGCCCCCTTAAACTCGCGCGCGACGGCCAGGGCCTCGTCCGGGTTGGCGGCAGTCACGACCGTGTAGCCCTGGGTCTTGAGGATCCGCTGGACGAGAGAGCGGACCTCCGGCTCGTCCTCGACGAGAAGGACCGTCTCGTCTCCGGGGTGGATCGGAGGCGCCGCCTTGCGCTCGGCGACCTCCGACACCGGCTCCTCGACGCGCGGCAGGAAGACCCGGAACGTCGTCCCGCGCCCGATCTCGCTGTCGCACCAAAGATAGCCGCCGCTCTGCTTGACGATGCCGTAGGTCGTCGACAGCCCGAGGCCCGTTCCCTTTCCCCTTTCCTTGGTCGTGAAGAAGGGCTCGAAGAGACGCGCCTTGACCTCGTCGGTGATGCCGATTCCGGTGTCGCTGACCGCGACGAGGACGTAGGGCCCCGGCTGCGTCGGGACATGGCTGCGCGAGAAGGTCTCGTCGAGCTTCTCGTTGGAGGTATCGATGGCGAGCGTGCCCCCGCGCGGCATCGCGTCGCGCGCGTTCAAGACGAGGTTCAGGAGGGCCTGCTCGATCTGGCCGGGGTCCGCCTTCACCTTCCACAAGTCGGGCGCCTTGCGGGTCTTCAGCTCGATGTGCTCGCCGATCAAGCGCCGCAGCATCCGCTCGATGTCCGAGACGACGGTGTTGACGTCGAGGACCTTGGGTTCCAGGACCTGGCGGCGGCTGAAGGCGAGAAGTTGTTGCGTCAGGGAGGCGGCGCGCTCGCCCGCCTTGCGGATCTCTTCGGCGTGGCTGCGGCGAAGGTCCTCCGGCGGCAGCTCGCCCAGGAGCAGCTCGCTGTAGCCGGTGATGGCGGTGAGGAGATTGTTGAAGTCGTGCGCGATGCCTCCGGCGAGCTGGCCAACGGCCTCCATCTTCTGCGCCTGGACGAGCTGCTCCTGCAGACGCCGCTTCTCCTCCTCGGTCGACTTTCGCTGCGTGATGTCGTGGACGAAACCCTCGAAGTACCGGACCGCGCCGTCGGCGCTCCGGACGGGACGCGCGTCGATCTCGAGCCAGATCGGAGTACCGTCCTTCTTCCGCCAGCGGACTTCTTGCCGGAGCTCTTTCTCCGCGGGCGCGGCCTGCGAGATGATCGCGCGCGCCTCCTCCGGATCCATCGCGATCTCGCCGAGTCTCTTGCGCATCAGTTCCTCGGGAGAGTCGTAACCCAGCATCTCCGCCAGCGGAGCATTGGCCGTCAGGAGCGATCCGTCGTGCCTGGCCTGGTAGATGCCGACGGTGGCGAAGTCGAAGATGTCCCGGTACTTCTGCTCGGACTGCCGCAGGGCCTCTTCGGCGCGCTTCCTCTCCGTGACGTCGTTGGCCAGGATGAGCTGGGCATCCCGCCCCGCGAAAAGGATCGGGTGTGAGGCGATCTCCACCTCGATCGTGGTGCCGTCCTTCTTGCGGTGCCGCCAGACCCCCGCGCGGTGGAACTCGCGCGAATGCGCGGCCAGGTTCTCGAGAAGAACGGGGACGTCTTCGGAAGGACGAATGTCCTCGATCGTCATCCGGAGGAACTCTTCGCGCGAGTATCCGTAGTGGCGGCAGAGCGCTTCGTTGACGGCGAGGAAGGCCAGGGTCTCCCGGTCGAGGACCCACATGGGCTGCGGGTTGTTCTCGAACAGGAGGCGGTATCGTTCCTCGGACTCCCTCAGCGCGTGCTCGGCGCGCCTCCGGTCCGTGATGTCGCGCAAGATGGCCTGATGGGCAGCCTTGCCCTGAAACGTCATCCGCGCCGGAGTGATCTCCATCTCAAAAAGCGACCCGTCGGCCTTGAGCCCCACCACTTCGTGCCGGGCGGGAGGGCCGCTGGACGGGGCGGAAGTCAGAACCGACGAGAGCGACTCGCGCGACTCTTCGGAGGCGAGGTCGAGGAAGCTCTTTCCAGCCCACTCGTCGTCGCGGGTCCACCCGAAGATCTTCATCGCGGCCGGGTTGGCGAACACGATGCGCCCCTCGGCCTCCGCGACGACTCCTTCGCGGGCCTGCTCGAGAAGGTTCTTGTAGCGCGCGTCCCGCTCCGCGATGTCGCGATAGTGGCGGACATTGATCTCGAGGAGAGCCTTGTAGCTGGCGTCCCGGTCGGACAGCTCCTGGCGGTGGCGTCTCATGAGCGTCCTCCAGCAGACCAGGACGATCAAGGCGAGGGCCGCGGCCAGGCCGAGGATGAGAGTTGCCAGGGACGCCGTCATGCGCGCATCAATCCGGCGCCCCAGTGTAGGCCCGCGCCGAGCGCCGTGAAACAGATGAGGTCTCCGGGCCGGATCTTTCCCTGCCGCCTGGCCTCGTGAAAGACCAGAGGGAGCGTGGCGGCGGTCGTGTTGCCGTATTTCTGGATGTTGTTGAAGACCTTCTCGTCGGGGAGTCCGAGACTCCTCTGGACCGCCTCGTTGATGCGAAGGTTGGCCTGGTGCATCAGAAGAAGGGAGAGGTCCGAAAGATCGAGGCCGCACTTCGTGAGAGCCTCGCGCACGATCTGCGGCATGGCCGTCGTGGCCAAACGAAAGACCTGGCGCCCCTCGACGATCGGAATCGTCCCGTTGCGGGCAAACATCTCCGGGGAGAAGTAAGGGAAGCTCGCGGAGCCGCCCCCCGGAACGTAGAGCTTGTCCCAGTGCGCGCCGTCGGTCCGCATTTCGAAGCCGAGAAATCCGCGGTCCCCATTCGAGTCATCCGCTTCTAGGACGAAGGCGCCGGCGCCGTCGCCGAAGATCACGGCCCGGTCGCGGTGCTCGGTCCCCCAGGCATAGGAAGCCGGCGGCGGGGGATCGTCCGATTCGCCGAACAGAATCGCCCATTCCGCGTCTGTCCAGGGATAGAGAGAAGCGTGGCATTCGGCCCCGACTAAGAGGATGCGCCGGGCGCCGCCCGATCGGACGAAGGCGTCGGCCACCTGGAGTCCCGAGAGGAAGCCGGCGCACTGCATCCGGATGTCCAGCGCATGGGTCGTCGAGAGGCCGAGCCTCGCGGCGAGCAGACCGCCGTTGCCGGGGAAGTAATAGGCCGGCGTCATCGTGGCGAAGATGATCAGGTCGAGGTCCTGCGCGTCGATTCCCGCGTCGGCGATCGCGCGACGGGCGGCTTCGACGCCCAGGTCGCACGAGGAGGCCCCTTTTCGCGCGAGGCGGCGTTCTTCAATGCCGGTTCGCTGGCGGATCCATTCGTCGGTCGTGTCCATCAGACGGGACAAGCGGTCGTTGGTGACGACGCCTTCCGGCACGAACATTCCGGAGCCCCGGATGACCATCGAAGTGGAATTCACCAGGGAATTATAGCTATCGACTGTCAGCGATCAGCTGTCGGCCAGATTTCGAAAGCCCGGAAGCTAAAGGCTGAAGGCCGACAGTTACTGGCCCAGCTTCGCGATCTCGAGGTCTCCGGTGTCCGCGTCCACCTCGGCCGTCTGGCCGTAGAGGACCATCCCCGGAGCGGGCAAGACGGCGATCCGGCCCACCGCCTGGTTGGTGACGCCCATCTGCGCCATGACCGAA
>JBKPBH010000122.1:0-5493 GCA_046726795.1 Acidobacteriota bacterium | reverse complement strand
ATCGCGAGGAGCTCCACGTCCCTCTCTTCATCAAGCTTCCGCGCTCGGCACAAGCCGGGAAGCGCGTCGTCTCGCCTGCCGCTCTCGCAGATGTTTTCCCGACTGTTATTCGGCTGCTCGGCCTGCCCCTCCCGGCAGGCGTTTCCGGCGGCTCGCTGCTGGCTCCGGGAAGTCCGCAGACCTCCAGGCGCGTTTACAGCGAGACGGTCTATCCGCGATACCACTTCGGCTGGAGCGATCTGGCGGCCCTGACCGACGATCGCTACCAATACATCGAGGCTCCCCGGCCCGAGCTCTACGACTGGCGTTTGGACCCCGGGGAGAAGAAGAATCTCTCGGCCACACTTCCTCCGCCGTTTCGCTTGATGCGGCTCGAATTGCAGAGCATGAACCGCCCGACTCAGGCTCCCGGCGAGTCAGATGCTGAGACGGTGCGCAAGCTTGCCTCTCTCGGCTACATCGGGGCCGCGCGTCCCCCCGAGAACGCTCGCGACCTGCCGGATCCCAAAGATCGCCTTGCGGCGATCGATCGGCTCAAGGAGGCCAACCGTCTAGCCTCGCAGAACCGCGACGAAGAAGCGGCCGCCCTTCTGCGTGGCCTCGCTCGGGAAAACCCCCTGATGCTCGACGCCTGGGAGAGCCTCGCTCGGATCCTGCGCCTGGCCGGCCGGCCGCAGGAGGCCCTCGAAGCGCTCGAGCAGGCGGACCGGCTCTCTCCCGCGACACCGCCCATCCTGCTCGCGATGGCGGACCTCCAGCGTGAAAACCGTGGCTTCGCGCGAGCGAGAGCGCTTGCCGAAGCGGCCCGCTCGGCCGGGGCACGTGGAGTCCCGGAAGAGATTGCGGCGATCGCCCTCGATGAGGGACGTCTCGAGGAAGCGATCGGCCAGGCGGAAGTCGCCCGCCGCGAGAGTCCGGGCGCCCGGACGCCGGTTCTGTTGCTCGCGAAGATCCAACTCGCGAGAGGCGATGCGGCCAGAGCTCTCTCCCTTCTGGATTCGGCACCCGGATCGGGAGAAAACGGAGCGTCGGAGCCACTTCTGGGATTCCAGGCCGCGCGGGGTGATGCCCTGGCGCGCCTCGGACGCGAGAAGGACGCTGAGATCGCCTTTCGGGCGGAAATTCGAGATTTCCCGCGGAACCTGGATGCCTGGTCGCGCCTGGCGCTTCTCTATGCGAGCGCCGGACGAAAGGCCGAGTTCGAAGGCCTGCTCCGACAGATGGTGGAAGGGGTCCCGAACGTCCGCGCTTACGAGGCGGCCGCTCGGGCCTGTGAGATCGTTGGTGATCGGGCGAGCGCGCGCGTTTGGCGGCTGAGGGCAGCAGCGCTGTGAACACCTTTTGAAACGCGCTTCTTCCGAAGGCCCGGGCAATATACTGCGCGCAGACCTCTCCGCCGCCCGGACGCGTCCCGATCCAGGATCGGCCTCAGGACCGCGATGCGGAAGCGGCCACCGAAACTTCCGGTGGGATGGGCTTGGCCGCCGTCTCCGTTCTCGGGTGGCTCCCGTTGTCGAGCCACCAGCGGCGAGCCCTCTCCTCGGTCCACGGATTCGAGAGCGGGACGCGCCTCAACTTCCCGGCGAGCTCCTGCATCGTCTGCGGCCGCTCATTGACGTCCTTGCTCAGGCACTGGAGGAGGATCGCGTCGAGCTCGGGAGGGATGGCCTCGGCAGTCCGCATGGAGGGGGCGGGCGGCTGCTTCTGGATGTGGTCCATGAGCGTCTGCACGGGGGACCCACCGGAGTCGAAGACCGGCTTTCCCGTGAGCAGCCAGTAGCCCACGCAGCCGAGCGCGTAGATGTCCGCTCTCCAGTCCACGTCCGGATTGCCCAGGCCCATCTCGGGGGACATGTAGCCGGGCGTCCCCGCGATCACCCCTGCGACGGTCAGCGGCCGCCCCTCCTCGAAGGCCTGCGCGCTCTTGACCAGCCCGAAGTCGAGTAGCTTGACGAAGTCCCAGTCGAGCCCGTAGCGGCAGACGTAGATGTTGGCCGGCTTGACGTCGCGGTGGATCAGGCCTCCCTGGTGCGCCTCGGCCAGTGAATGGCAGGCCTGGACCAGGATGTGCACCGCCCTCTCGACGGGGACGGGTCCGAATCGCGTGACGAGCGTGTCCAGGTCGAACCCTTCCAGGAGCTCCATGACGTAGTAGAAGGTCCCGTCCTCGGTCGTGCCGAAGTCGTAGATGTTCACGGTGTGCGGCGATTGCAGCGCGGCCGTGGCCTTGGCCTCGCGCTCGAAGCGTTTGACGAGCTCCCGGCCGTCGCTTCCGAACGACTCGGGTCGGATCAGTTTGATCGCCGCCGAGCGCGCGAGCAGGCGGTGGCTCGCCCGCCAGACCTCGCCCATCCCTCCACGCCCGAGGAGCTCTTCCAGGTGATAACTCCCCATCTCGTGCCCCTTCTCCGCCTCGACGGTCAGCCGGGACACGAACCGCGACAGGACGAGCGCAACGCAGGCGGCGATGACGGTCGGGAGAAACATCGGGAAGAGAAACCCCGCGGGAGGCCTCGGGTTGCCGGCCGCGACGGTGATCAGGAGGCCGAGCGGGTCCATCGCCGCGGCCGCGAGCGTCGCCAGAATCGTCTTGCCGCGCGTCGCCGGGACGATCAGCGGGTAGGCGAGGATCCAAACCGCCACTCCCGTCCAGCCCCGCGGCGGCATGGTCCCCTGCAGCGGGACCGAGTGAAAGACGAGCGCGATGCAGAGTGCTTGCGCGACCTCGTAGATCAGGCCGGCGTCGAGGAGGGTCGCGGGGGCGAGCATTCCTCTCCAGGCCATCCAGGCGATCGACAGGGACAGAGAGAGCGACGCGACGATCGCGCCGAGCCAGAGGGTCATGTTGGGGACGGCGCCGGCTCGCGCGAAGCTGCGCCAGTCGGCGATCCCGAAGAGGACGATCGCGGCCGCGGCCAGAAGCGCGAGGACCGCCAACCGCCCGGCCGCCGCCTCCACGAGCTCCCGAGGAAGGGAGGCTCGCGGCGCCGGCGAAGCGGCGGTTCTCGGCGTCGAAGCCGGCTCTCCTTTCCATACCCGGAAGCTCATGGGTTCCTCGCTGGCTTGTTCACCGTCATTCTATTTCGGCGAAAAAGAAGGCCGCTCTGCGAGGTCTTACGCTCGAAACTGCTGGCGATAGAATGCAGCCGTAAGGGGGAGCCCACTCCGCCTCGCTCTGTTGGGTCGAGGCGGACGGCTGAGAGTCCGCTGGAGCGTTGGGCGAAGGCGGAGACCCCGAGCACCTGATGCGGGTAATGCCGCCGTAGGGAGATCCGATGAGCACTCGCCGTGATTCCCTTCCTTCCGCCGAGATCGCCAACCGCCATCCTCTGCCGGGCTCCAGGAAGATCTATGTCTCGGGGCCGGAAAGGATGCGCGTGCCCTTCCGTGAAATCGCGCTTTCGCCGACGAAGGGCATGCGGGGCGAAACCGAGCTGAATCCCTCCTTTCGTGTCTACGACACCTCAGGCCCCTACACGGACCCCGAGGCCGCGATCGATCTGACGCAGGGATTGCCGGAGCTGCGAACCCCCTGGGTCCTCGCGCGGGCTGCATACGATCGCTCCGAGCCCGTTCGCAAGAACAGACCGGGGCTCGAGCTCATACGCCCGCGGCAGGTCCTCCGCGGCCAGGGCAACGTCACGCAGATGCATTTCGCCCGACGGGGGGTCGTCACGCCGGAGATGGAGTTCATCGCCATCCGAGAAGGCCTTTCCCCGGAGTTCGTGAGGAGCGAGGTCGCGCGCGGCCGCGCCATCATTCCCGCCAACATCAACCATCCCGAGTCCGAGCCGATGGTCATCGGCCGCAACTTCCTCGTCAAGATCAACGCCAATATCGGAAACTCGGCCGTGACTTCGTCGATCGAAGACGAAGTCGAGAAGATGACCTGGGCGATCCGCTGGGGCGCAGACACGGTTATGGACCTTTCGACGGGGAAAAACATCCACGAGACGCGGGAGTGGATCCTGCGCAACGCGCCGGTGCCGATCGGGACGGTGCCCATCTACCAGGCGCTCGAGAAGACCGACGGGAAGGCCGAGGAGCTGACGTGGGAGATCTACCGCGACACACTCGTCGAGCAGGCGGAGCAGGGGGTGGACTACTTCACGATCCACGCCGGCGTCCTGCTCCGCTACATTCCGCTGACAGCGAAGCGCGTGACCGGAATCGTCTCGCGAGGCGGCTCGATCATGGCCAAATGGTGCCTCGCACACCACAAGGAGTCCTTCCTCTACACGCGGTTCGACGAGATCTGCGAGATCCTGAAGGCCTACGACATCTCGTTCTCCCTGGGGGACGGCCTGCGCCCCGGTTCGACGGCCGATGCCAATGACGAGGCTCAGTTCGCGGAGCTCGCGACTCTCGGAGAGCTGACCGAAAAGGCCTGGGCGCACGATTGCCAGGTCATGATCGAGGGGCCGGGGCACATCCCGATGCACCAGGTCAAGGAAAACGTGGACCGGGAGATCGAGGTCTGCCGGGAGGCGCCCTTCTACACACTCGGTCCCCTCGTCACCGACATCGCGCCCGGCTACGACCACATCACCTCGGCCATCGGAGCTGCCATGATCGGCTGGCACGGCACCGCGATGCTCTGCTACGTCACGCCCAAGGAGCACCTGGGCCTGCCCAACAAGAAGGACGTCAAAGACGGCGTCATCGCCTACAAGATCGCCGCGCACGCCGCCGACATGGCCAAGGGACATTCGGGCGCGCGCGCCTGGGACGACGCGCTGTCGAAGGCCCGCTTCGAGTTCCGCTGGGAGGACCAGTTCAACCTGTCGCTCGACCCCGAGACCGCCCGCGAGTTCCACGACGAGACGCTGCCGGCCGAAGGCGCCAAGCTCGCCCACTTCTGCTCGATGTGCGGTCCCCACTTCTGCTCCATGAAGATCACCCAGGACGTCCGCGACTACGCCGCCTCCCTCGGCGTCGCCGAGGAAAAAGCCCTGGAGACCGGCATGGAGGAGAAGTCCCGCGAGTTCCTCGAGCAGGGAGAGATCTACCGGAGAGTGTAGATTTCCGAGCCAACGCATCAAGAACCGGTCCGACCCCGAGGGCCGTGTCGACCTTTTCCATTTTGAATCCGTGAAGGCGCGATCCTTGCAAGAACGACGCTGCCGCTCTTGGAACGCCTGAAACCTCACGACCGTCGACGACGTAAAGCCTGCAGGAGGATGAAATGCCCGAAGTAACACGACACGAGCCTGGGAGTTTCTGCTGGCCGGAACTGGGCACGACCGATGATGGAGCGGCCAAGAAGTTCTACACGACGCTCTTCGACTGGAGTTACGAGGACTCGCCGGCCGGCCCCGACATGATCTACACGATGTTGAAGAAGAAGGGGAAGGACGTCGGAGCGCTCTACAAGCTGGGGCCTGATCAGAAAGGCGTACCGCCTCACTGGAATATCTACGTCTCCGTGGCCTCGGCCGACGCGACGGCGAAGAAAGCCAAGGAGTTGGGCGGCAAGGTGCTCATGGAGCCGTT
>JBKPBH010000121.1:0-10229 GCA_046726795.1 Acidobacteriota bacterium | reverse complement strand
CTCGATAACGGTCGCGGGGCGGCCCTTCTCTGCCTCCTGCTTTCGGCGGTCCCCTCGGCTGTTCTCTTCCTCCGGCGCAGGAGTCTGATCCTCGCGTTCCTGCGGGAGCGCTGGCGTCTCCTGGCGGCGGGCGAAATCGCGTTTGCGGTCGGATTCGTGCTCTTTGTCGGAATCCGCGCGCTCAATCCCGAAATCTACTGGGGCGAGAAGCCGATGGACTACTCGATCCTGAACGCCCTCGTGCGCTCGAGCCGGCTGCCCCCGTCCGACCCGTGGTTCGCTGGAGCTCCGCTGGGCTACTACGCGTTCGGCCAGCAGATGATCGCTTTCCTGACACTGCTGACCGGGCTCTCGACCCGGTACACGTTCAACCTGGCGCTGGGCCTGCTGGGAGGCGCGACCCTGCAGGGGGCCTTCACTCTGCTGCGCAACTGGGCCGGGACCCTGCGCGCGGGGATCGCGGGCGCGGGGTTCACGGTGCTCCTCGGCAACCTGGCCGGCCTGCGCGAGTGGCTGGTGAACAAGCGCCCGCTCGACTGGCACTATTTCTGGGCCACTTCCCGCGTCGTCAAGGACACCATCAACGAGTATCCGTTCTGGAGCCTGACTTTTGCCGACCTGCACGCGCACGTCCTGGCGATTCCCCTTTTCCTCTTCGTCGCGACCTGCGCTCTCCACTTCGTGCGCGTCCACTCGGGGCTTCCCGCGCGGCTGGTCTCACGGCTCGCCTCAGGGACTCTCCTCGGATTCGCCATGGCGACCCAGGCCCTGACCAACGCCTGGGATGCGCCGCTTCTGGCGGGTCTCCTCCTGCTGGTCCTCCTCGTCTCGGTGTCCGGAGCCGAAGGAGGCCTGGCACATGGGCTGGCCCGAGTGGGGCCCGGCTGGGCGGCCGCAGCTGCGACGGCGTTGTTCCTCGCACGCCTGGTTTGGGTGCGCGGCGGTAGACCGCCGGGCTTCGGCTGGAATCACGAGGCGGGAGCGGCTGGCGTGGACGTCGTGACCGTTTTCGGACTCTTCTTTCTCATCGCGTTCGCCTGGTGGCTCACGGCCGCCCGCGAGCGCCTGGCGGCGGCAGGTCTCGGAAAGAGAGCCTCGCTCGTTCTCGTCCTGTCGCTGGTCGCTCTGCTTTCCCTGCTCGCGTTCGTTTCCGTCGAAGTCTTCTGCGCGGCCGGGGTGCTCCTCTTCCTCGAAGCGGGATGGTGGCTGGCGGATCGGCCCGAAGATCGGCTGGCGGCGGGATTCCTGGCCGCGGCCTTCTTCCTGATCCTCCTGACTCAGCGCGTGTACATCTACGACCGGATGAACACCTTCTTCAAGCTGTACCTGGAGGCCTGGCTCCTCTTTGCGACCGCGACCGCGGCCCTTGCCTTCCGGTCCGGTGAGAAGACAGGCACGTTCCGGAGATGGCCGCGGGCCGTCCGGGCACTCTCCTACCTGCTCGTTGCGGCCGCTCTCTTCACGACCGTGACGGCGGCGCGGGGGGCCGTGAGCAATCACTTCGTCCCATACTCCGGCCCATCCCTGGACGGCCTGCGGTACCTCCAGGAACAGCGGCCGGGCGAGTATCGCGCCATCCTCTGGCTGCGCCGCAGTGTGCCCGGAACACCGGTGGTCCTCGAGGCCCAGGGCGAGTCGTATCAGGATTTCGGCCGCATCTCCATGTTGACGGGGTTTCCCACGGTGCTCGGATGGGAGCACCACGTCAAGCAACGCGGCAACCCCGAGGCCGAAGTGGTCGAGAGGCGCGAAGCCGTGCGGCAGATTTATTCGAGCCGCGACGCGGACGGAATCGCAGGTCTGCTTCGGCGTTATCGCGTCGGCTACGTCTACGTCGGGTGGCTCGAG
Source organism: Acidobacteriota bacterium (assembly GCA_046726795.1). Lineage (GTDB taxonomy): Bacteria > Acidobacteriota > Thermoanaerobaculia > UBA5066 > Gp7-AA6 > JAWOLE01. The sequence goes on along the minus strand of JBKPBH010000121.1, from coordinate 8,381 downwards.
CGCAAGACGTATCCCAGCGAGGGTCTGGCCAAGTTCGACACCGCGAAAAAATTCTTCGACGTCGCGTATGAAAACCCGGAGACGCGAATCTACCGGGTGATCGGCGGCGACACCCAGGATGTCATCGCTCCCACGCGCGAGACGATCCCAAAGACGGCCCAGGCCCCGGCGGCTCCGTCCGAGGAGCCGGAAGAGCGCCCCGTCATCCGCGAGTCCGCCGCGCAAGGCGCTGCTCCCTTCTCCGGGATGAGGGAGCCGCGAGACGCCGCCGTGGACGACCGGGGCCGCGTCTGGATCGCCGACTTCGGCCGCTCGCGCGTGCGGGTCTTCGATCACAACGGCGGCTACCTGGGAGGCTGGGGCGGGCGCGGCAGCGGCACCTATGGCTTCAACCAGCCCTGCGGCGTCGCGGTGCACGGGGAGAATCTTTATGTCGCCGACACCTGGAACGGCCGCATCGAGTTGTTCACCCTCGCCGGAGAAAGGAAGGCCACGGTGGCGGACCTCTTCGGCCCTCGCGGCGTGGCGGTCGCCCCCGACGGCAGCGTCTGGGTCAGCGACACCGGGAACAAGAGAATCGTGCAGTACGACGGCTCTCTGAAACTAATCCGCTCCATCGGCAAGCTGGGAAGCGGACCTCTGGAGTTCTCCGAGCCGGTCGGAATCTTCGTCGGCCCCTCGGGATCCATCTACGTGGCCGACACGGGCAACCATCGCATCCAGATCCTGGGCCCCGACGGGCAATTCGTTCGTGCGCTCTCCGTGCCCGGGTGGTCCGTTGGTCTCGAGCCCCACCTGGAGGCGGATGGGAAGGGCGTGATTTACGCGAGCGACCCGGCCGGAAACGCCGTGCTCGAATTCGATCCGTCCGGCGAGCCGCGACGCATCACGCTCGACGACGCGGGAAAGGCCTTTGCGAAGCCGACCGGCATCGCCCTGGATTCGAAGCGCGCCACACTCTACGTCGTCAACTCCGGGAACGATACCGTCTCGCAGCTCGTGGTGCCGCTCAAGCGGTGAGGTAGAATCTCGAATCGACAACCATGCATGCCGCTGCGTGACCAGGGTCTGGTTGAACCCCCTGAAAAACCGGTGACCGAACCATTCCAGGCCGCCGCCGACCAGAGCAGGCGCAACGCCCGCCGCGCCTTTGCGCTGCTTTTCGTGCTCACGGCCCTGGGGACCCGGTTCTACCACCTGGCAGAGCGGCCGCTCCACCACGACGAGTCGATCCACGCCTTTCAGTCCTACACGCTGGCCAAGGACGGGAACTGGCGCTACGACCCGGCCTACCACGGCCCCTTCCTCTACTACGCCAACGCGCTCATCTACAAGATCGCGGGGGTCAACAACACAACCGCGCGATTCCTGCCGGCCGTCTTCGGCCTGATCCTGATCGCCCTCGCCTTTCCCCTCTCGCGCTGGATCGGAAAACGGGCCGCCGGAGTGTTCGCCGTGCTCGTTCTCATCTCGCCGCACCTGACCTATTTCTCCCGCTTCATCCGGGAAGACCTCTACTCGCTCGTTTTCACGCTCGCCACGATCCTCGCGTTCCGCTATTTCCTGGAGACCGAGCGCGTCGGTTGGCTGACGTCGGCCGCGGTCTTCTTCGCGCTCGCCGGGGTCACCAAGGAGAACGCCTACATGACCGGCGTCCTCTTCGTCGTCTTTGGCTTCTGGGTCTTCCTCGAGCGCGTCCTCTCCGCCAGGGGACGGCCGGGAGCGGTCCGGACCGTCGTGAAGTCTACGGTCTCGTGGGTGCGGCGGCATTTCGTGCCGCTGCTGACGGCCGGCTTCGTCTTCCTCTTCATCTGGGCGCTGATGTACTCGGCGTTCGGAAAATACCCGGGCGACTGGCTGGCGATTCCCAAGGCTGTCAAGTACTGGATGGGACAGCACGCGATCGGGCGCATCCCCGGCCCCTGGTATTACTATCTACCCCAGCTCCTCTTTTACGAAACCGGGTTCCTGCTCGCCGCCGTCTTCGCCTTCCGCCGCAAGAGACGCGATCCCTTCTTCGGATTCCTCCTGTTCTGGACGGTCGCATCGCTGGTGATCTACGCCTGGGCCCGAGAGAAGGTGCCCTGGCTGACGGTGCATCCGCTGCTGCCGCTGACGATCCTCGCCGCGATCGGCATCTCGGACCTCTGGGAGGACCGAGCCCGGAGGTGGGCGCGTCTGGCGCTCGCGATCATCGGGCTGCTCCTGGCCGTGAATACGGGAGGAATGCTTCTCGCCTGCTTCCGGTACGGTGCCTATGACCTCGAGAAGGATCCCGGACACGCCGAGACGCTGGCGTACGTCCAGACCACCTGGGACTTGACGCGCGCGCTCCAGGCCGTCGAGAAAGCCCGCCCGCGAACGCCCGCCGGCGAGGCGGTCATCACGGTCACGGGCGAAGCGACGTGGCCACTGACGTGGTATCTGCGAGACGTTCCGACGCGGTGGGTGGGACGCATCGAAGACGCTTCGACGCCGATCATCGTGGCCGACTGGAACGCGGAAGGAGGGCTGCAAAGGCAGCTCGCCGACCGCTACGACGCCCGGCGCGTTCCGATCCGAGCCTGGTGGTTTCCCGAGAGGTACCGGCCCACGGCGGAGAACCCGGTCGCGCGCCCGACTCTGACCGGCGCGCTGCGCTGGTGGCTCTTCCACGAGATCTGGAGCCCGATCGGCTCCCAGGACGCGATGTTCTACATCCGCAAGGATCTGGACCTCGGGACCGGTGTTCTCGCGCCTCTGTCGGTTCCCGTTCAGGACACTTCGGCCCGCGACTATCCCTCCGAGGCGATCGTCGTTCCAGCCTCGCGCCAGTGGGGCGCCGCCGGAGCAGGCCAGGGTCAGTTCTCCGAGCCGCGAGGGCTCGCGGTCGACGCCCGCGGAAACCTCTACGTCGCCGACACCAAGAACAACCGCATCCAGGTCTTCGACGGCAACGGGCAGTTCGTCCGGGAGTTCGGGTCGAAGGGGCCGGGGGACGGACAGTTCAACGAGCCGTGCGGCCTCGCGGTCGACCCGCAGGGCGAGATCTGGGTGGCCGACACCTGGAACCAGCGCATCGAGCATCTCACTTCGGAGGGGAAATTCGTCGGCTCCTTCGTCGACGCCGAGAAGGGTTTCTTCGGGCCCCGCGCCGTCGTCGTATCCCGCGACCGCCTCTACATCGCCGACACGGGCAACAAGCGCATCGTCCGATTCGACCGGCAGGGCAACAAGCTCTCCGAGTGGGGCGGCAACGGGGTCGGCCCGGGACAGTTCGTCGAGCCCGTCGGCCTGGCCGCCGATCCGGCCGGGAACATCTATGTCGCGGACACCGGAAACCACCGGATCCAGGTCTTCGACGCGGATGGGAAATTCCTCCGGCAGATCCCCGTCTCCGGATGGAAGGACTTCTACACCGAGCCATACCTCGCGATCGGCCCGTCCGACACGGTCTTCGCGACGGACTCGGTGGCCGGCCGGATCGCCCAGTACGACTCCGCCGGAGTCCTGAAACGCTCCTTCAAGCCCGAGAAAGACTTCAAGCAGCCCACGGGAATCGTGCTCGACTCTTTTGGACGCTTGACCGTCTCGGATCGGGGGACCAACCACCTGTTCTCGTGGACCCTCGGAGCGCTGCCTTAGGACTCACGTCGTCTTCGGGAGCTTGGCCCCGGTCCTTCAACTCTCTCGGCCGCCGTTCGCGAAGTGAACGCCTGCGGCCGACTGTCTAGGCTCGGAAAACCTTCTCCTCGCTGCCGTCCAGCCAGCGATCCACAAGCTCGACACCCTGCATGAGCGAATGGTCCTGGTTGCCGATCTCGTACTTCCACGAGCCGAAGCGCCCGCGCGAGTAGATCTCGCGGGGCTCCAGGTACTCGTGAATCACCGCAAGAGCTTCGTTGCGGTCCACGCTCGGGATTGGGTAAGCGTGCCCGGCGTGGATCAGGTACGTGGATTCGATCAAGGCCAAGTCGGATCTCTCGAGGATTCCTTCGGCGAGGAGGCCCTGGATGACCGACTCGACGAAGTCCCCGGGCGGGAGCGGCCGGAACCGGGAATAGGTCGTCTCCATGAGCAGCGAGCAGTACCGTGAGGTGTCGCCTCCCGGGACGATGTCAGGCGAGTAATTGGAGAGGTACGTCATCCGATAGAAGGGGGTCTTCGGGTTGGGGAAATAGATCCAGTTCTTCGTCGAAGGAGAGGGGCGTTTCAAGCCGACGCCGACGGAGAAGAGGCGATTGAAGAGAAGCTTCTGCGAAGCGGCGCGCACTTTCTCGGGCGCGTGCGTCAGGCGCGAGACGAAGGCGTCCAGCGGCAGCGTGGTCAGCAGCCGGTCGTAGCGGCGCACCGAGCCGTCGGCGAAGCGGATCTCTCGTTTCTCTTCGTCCACGGACGCGGCGCGCTTGTGATAGCGAATCCGCTCGGCGCCGATGAAGGGGATCGTCGCGAGCCAGAGGCCGACCGTGCCGCGGGTCGCGGGATAACCGAAGGTTGCGTTGGGCCCCCAGTCGGTGACTTTCGGGCGCAGGGTCGTCTCGAGCGCCTTCTTCCAGTCCACGACGGCCACCCTTTCGGCGATCCAGTAGAAGCCCATCCGGTCGAGGGGCGTGGACCAGACCTTCAGGTTGTACGGGACCATGAAGTGCTTCGCCACCCCGGCGCCGAAGCGCGCGAGGACCCACTCCTCGAAGTTGCTGTAGGCGCGGTCGCGGTCGATCGTCTGCGACTCGACCAAGCCCACGAGGCACTCAAGCATCGCCTCCTCCGGGAGAGACGAGAGGTGGTTCTGGAACGGATACCGGATATAGCGGTCTTCGAACTTGATCCAGCTTTCCCGGTCGATGCGGCGGACCCCGTCCTTGCCGAGCAGCTTCTCGAGGAGCTCGTTGAAGTAGGAATAGCCGGAGAAGATGATGTGGCCCGAAACGTCCCAGGTGTATCCCTTCGCGTCGAGGAAGCTCGTGGCGAGCCCGCCGACCCGGTCGGAGCGCTCGAAGATCTCGAAGTCGTCCACCCCCCGCTCGCGCATTCGGTAAGCGGCGCCGAGGCCGGTCGGCCCGGCGCCGAGGATGACGGTCCCGCTCACCGCGCAGCCACGACTCGCTTCAGGGCGTCGGCGCGGCGGATCTCTTCCCGCAGCTCGAAGAGGTATCTCAGCACGCGCGTGATCGTGCCGAGCATCTTCCAGGGACGGTGGATGCTCTGCCCGGCCTCGCGCGGGAAGTGGCGCACGACGACCTCCGAGACCTTCCATCCCGCGATCCGGCATCGCGCGAAGATCTCGTCCCCCACGAAGTTGATCCGGTGTCGGATCTCGAGCTTGCGCGCGACCTCCCGCCGGAAGGCGCGGCAGCCGCCGTTGATGTCGTGGAGAGGCGAACCCAGGATCCACCGCGACAGCGTGTTCAATCCCTTCGAAAGGACGAGGCGCGGCAGCGGGTCGTGACGCTCCTTCTTCCAGCCGAACACGACGTCGGCCCCCTCGTCGATCGCCGCGAGGAAGCGGGGGGCGTCGGCCATCGTGTGCTGGCCATCGCCGTCCACGACCATGACGACCTCGCCCGGCGTGTTCTTCAGCGCCGTCTCGGTCGCAACGGCGTATCCCTTGTTTCCTTCGTGATGGACGACGGAGACGCGCCGGTCCTTCTTCGCGAGGTCCTCGGCGATCGCCCCCGTCGCGTCGCGGCTCCCATCGTTCACGACCAGGACCCTCCAATCCAGGCCCGGGACGGCCGAGAGCGAGGACACCGCTTCCCCGACGGTCTTCGCGATGAGCTCTTCCTCGTTGTAGGCCAGGAAGGCGACGCCCAGGCGAGGCTGCGGTTCAGCGGCCATAGATGATCCAGCCCGCCGTCAGCACCCACGCCACCACGATCGACAGCAGCCAGGGATCGTCGATCAGCAGGGCCTGCGTCGGGCTGCCTCCCCCTCCCCGGCGGTAAACCAATCGGATGTAGCGGGAGATCCCCAGGATCACGAACGGGACGGTCGCGGCAAAGGAGCGGCCGCCATGTCTCTGCATCGTCGAGGGAATGACGCTGTACACCGCGTAGCCCGCCACCACGGTGAGGGCCGAGGTCAGGAACACGAAATCGAGCCCCTCGGCCCGATAGACCGCCAGCACGGAGCGGTGCTCGCCCGAAGAGGAGGTGCCGGCGTTCTGAAGCTCCCACTGGCGCTTGCCCACGACCAGGAAGAGAGCGAGGAGGTATGCGCACCCCATCAGGAAGAGGGAAGCCGGAACGTCGGCGAGAACGGCGCCCGCCAGCGCCCGCAGAGGCAGCCCCGCCGCCACGATCAAAGCCTCCAGGAACGGAACTCGCTTCAACCACAGCGAGTAGGCGACCATCAGGACGACATAGAAGAGACACCACCATCCAAAGGCGGGAGAGAGGAGGAAGGCGACGAGCAGGCCGACCCCGGCGAGGGCCCCCGCTGCCGCCAGCGCCGCGCCGACGCCGAGCTCTCCGGTCGCGAGCGGCCTTCTCCGCTTGACCGGGTGGGCACGGTCGCGGTCGCGGTCCATGACGTCGTTCACGAGGTAGACCGCGCTCGAGATGACACAGAAGACGATGAGGCCCGCGCACGCCAGCACCCAGCCGCGGGCCTGCCCCAGGGTTCCTCCGAAGAGGAACGGGAGGGGAAGTACCAGGTTTTTGACCCACTGCGCCGGGCGCAGAGACAAGAACAGCGCGGACAGTGTCGTCCGGGAAGGATATCCGGCGGCCGACACCGGTTGGCTGGAAGATCTGGCCGCCATTGGACCCATTGTAACGGTTCGCCGTGCGAACCAGGGCCAGGAGATTTCGGAGCGGGGGTCCGACGCTCGCCAGCGGGGCGGCGGAAGTTGTCGCGACAAGCCCGGATTATTCATGGTCACCGGCCGAAACACGTGCGACTGACTGAACCGAAGGACCTGTTTACAAGAGCGGGCCTAAGTACGATCAGGTGCACCTTGCCCGCGACTGAGATTCTTCGCCGAGACATGGAAGCGCGACGCCGGCGAAGCCAAAGCCAAGCCTTCGTTTTGAAACTCTCGGCCGCCATTCACGAAGTGAACGCCTACGGCCGAAAGTCGCCGGAGTCGACCATGAATAATGCGGGCTAAAATCGCGGAGGAGGTCCCTGTCCTTCTTGGCGCAGCCCGGAACACTCATCGAGGGGAAATACGAGATCCTCGGCAAGCTGCGCGAGGGCGGGATGGGGAGTATCTATCGCGTCCGCCACCGGCTCTTAGACGAGATCCGCGTCGTCAAGGTCCTCAAGCCCGAGGCGCTCTCCGACGAGGAGATGAAGCGACGCTTCGTGGAGGAGGCGCGGACCGCCACCCGCCTGAAGCACCCGAATATCTGTACGATCCACGATTTCGCTCTGGACGAGGAGGGCAAGGCCTACCTTGTCATGGAATTCATCGACGGGGTCAACCTCGCGGACCTCCTGAAGAGGCAGGGCCCACGGGGCCTGGGCCTTTCGCTCGACGTCGCCCATCAGACCCTCGGCGCTCTCGCCTACCTCCACCGCAAGAGCGTCGTGCACCGCGACATCGCCCCGGACAACCTGATGCTGACGCACGATGAGGAGGGCCGGCCGCTGGTCAAGCTGATCGATCTGGGCATCGCCAAGACGCTGGACACTCCCAGAGGGATGACCTCGACGGGAGTCTTCCTTGGAAAACTGAAGTACGCCTCTCCCGAACAGTTTGGCGCGCTCCCCGCGGGGGAGAAGCTGGACGGGCGAAGCGATCTCTACTCGCTCGGAGTGGTCCTCTACGAGATGCTGACCGGCGTGTATCCCTTCGTCGGTGTGAGCCCCAGCGAGCTTCTCCGAGCGCACCTGTTCGATCCCCCGCTCCCCTTCTCCGGGACCGATCGGGACGGCAAGGTGCCGCCGGAGGTCCGCGCCGCGGTGCTCAAGGCGCTCGAGAAGAAGCGCGAGGACCGCTTCGCCTCAGCCGAGGAGTTCGACCGGGAGGTCGTCAGTTTGGAGAAGCGCTATTCGCGGCCCGACGACCTGGACGACACGGCGCAGATCATCTCCCGGCTCCGTGAGATGCCCGCCGTCGCCTCGGATCCCACGGTCACCCCCAGCGCGCAGGACAGACTGGACCTTCAATTCGTAGCGGCTTCGACGCCTCGCCCCTCATCTCCGACGCCACCGACGAAGGCGGACCGGCGGCCGACCGACGTCGCCGCGGCCGGAGTCTCCGCCAGTCGGAGTACCGAGGTGGACACTCGGCCCCTCGACCGGCCCCTCGCTCGGCCAGCGTGGCTCTCTCCGGCGGTCCTCGCGGCCGGCGTTCTGGCCGCGGCGGCCCTCGTCAGCTTCGGGCTTCTCCGTCGCGCGGCGCCGGCGCCGGCTTCCACGCCCGCCGCCCCGGCGCAGCGCGAGACGGCCAAGCC
>JBKPBH010000120.1:0-6956 GCA_046726795.1 Acidobacteriota bacterium | reverse complement strand
GAGAACGTCGAGAGCGGCGCCCGCCGCGACTTCGCCCTGACCGGAGCGAAGATCCTGACACTCGATCTCTCGAAGGGCGCCCTGGCCGCCGTGTTGCACCCCGCCCGGCGGGGGGGCGGCGAGACCCGATCGAGTGTTGAGGTCGGAGCGGCGCGCGGCCTGACCGCCGACGAGATCGTGGCGCGCGAGCGCGCCTGGGACGCCGGGCAGCGGGAGCTCGTGCCGTCCTACATCGCGAATCTGAAGACTTCCCTGCGTTTCCGCATCGCGGAGGTCAACGAGACGTTCGACCTGACGATCCTCGGTCCGCTCTACTACCGCCGCGGCGAGGCGCCCGACTGGGAGTGGGACGAGTTCTACTTGAACGGCGTCAAGTGGAAAGGGAAGACCCTGCCGAAACTGCCGATCCTCCAGCCCGAGAAGGTCACGACGCTGCCGCTCGACATCCGGCTGACCGAGGACTACGACTACTCGCTGAAAGGCGAAACCACGGTCGCGGGGCGCCGCGCGTACCACCTCTCCTTCGCGCCGAAGTCGGCCGCCGGAGACAAGCCGGTCTACCGAGGCAGCCTCTGGATCGACAAGGAGACCTTCGCGCTCCTGCGGCGCGATTCGGTGCAGTTGAACCTGAAAGGAGAGACGCTTTCGAACGTCCAGACCGAATTCTACCGGCCGGTGCCGGGGCATCCCGACGTGTTCCTGCCGCTCGAGATCCGAGGCGCGCAGGTCTTCTCGACCGCCGGCCGCACGACCGCGATCGAGCGGGACGTGACGATGGAGACCGTCCTGATCGACCCCCCCGATTTCCGCGAGCGCCACGCCGCCGCCTACGCCTCGCAGGCCCAGATGATCCGCGACACCGACCGGGGAATGCGCTACCTCGTGCCCGACCGCGAACACCCGGGAGAGCGCGTCGTCGAGGAGAAGATCTCCAAGAAGAGCACCTTCGGGCTGCTCGGCGCCTTCTACGACGACTCGCTCGACTACCCCCTCCCGCTCCTGGGGATCCAGCACTTCAACTTCGATCTCTGGGGAAAAGGCAAGCAGCTCTCCGTCTTCTTCGGAGGGGCGCTGCTGACCGCCAATTACACGGACCCCTCGCTCGCGGGAAGCCGCTTCGATCTCGGGGCCGATCTCTTCGCGGTCGCATTCGCCTTCGGAGACGTCTCCTACCGCAACGGCCAGGAGGTGGCCTCGGAGAAGGTCAAGCACCTGCCGGCCGTCTTTCAGGTCAACGTGGGCCATCCGATCGGCCCCTACCTGAAAGCCAGCCTCGGGGTGTTCACCAAGTGGGACGACTTTCAGCGCGACAAGGAGACCGGGCCCGACTTCGTGACGCCGGTCGACACCTTCACCGACGGCGCGGAGCTGCGCCTGATCGCCAACTTCTCGGGCTTCAACGCTGTCGCGAGCGGATCGCTGTACCGCCGCCGGAAATGGGAGTTCTGGGGCATTCCCGGCACGTCGGAGTTCGATCCCGACCAGCAGCAATACCGGAAGTACTCCCTTTCGATCTCCAAGGACCGGTACTTCTCGGGGTTCCGCAAGCTGCACCTGGGCGTGGCGTACCTGGGTGGGCACGACCTCGACCGATTCTCCAAATACGAGTTCGGAAGCTTCTCGGGCAACCCGGTCCGCGGGTACAAGTCGGGGAGCCTGCGCACCGAGAGCGCCTTCGTCGCGAACGTCTCGTACGGACTGAACATCGAGGACATCATCCGGTTCGAAGGCTTCTACGACCAGGCGATCGTGAAGGACAAACGCTCGGGCTTCGACAACACCTATTTCTCGGGCGCCGGGCTCCTCGCCTCGGTCAACGGGCCTTGGCAGAACTCGCTTCTGCGCGCCGAGGTCAGCACCCCCGTCGTCAGCCACGGCGTGCGCGGCGTCGTCATCAACGTCCTGCTCCTGAAACTCTTCTGACCCGGCCCTGTCATCCCGAGCGAAGCAAGGGATCCGCTCCCGCGCCCTTTCGCACGAGGAAGGAGAACGCGTCGTCGTCCCGGCGCGACTCGAGGAGCGCGTGGCCGCGCTCCCGGCAGAAGACCTCGACGTCTTCGACGGCGGCGGGGTCGGTGGCGAGCAGGCGGGCGACGGTCCCCGCCGGCCGGCCGCGGAACGCCTTCGCGAGCCGCAGAACGGGGAGCGGGCAGAGCAACCCGCGCGCGTCCACGAGTGTCTCCACGGCAAGACGGTAGACGGGAAATGGCAGACGAATCAACCGACTTTCCCGGTTCGCCCTCCCTCTTCCGTTCTCGGTCTTCTGCCTTCGGCTATATTCCGTTCCTGATGCCGGAGCCCATCCCCTTTCCGTCCTCGGTCTCGCCCGTGCGCCGGGCCTTGATCTCCGTTCACGACAAGAGCGGGATCGCGCGGCTCGCGAGGGAGCTCGCCGGAAGGGGCGTCCGGATCGTCTCGACCGGAGGCACGGCCGCGCACCTGAAGGCCGAGGGGGTGGAAGTCGAGTCGGTCGAGGAGACGACGGGCTTCCCGGAGATCCTCGGCGGACGGGTCAAGACGCTTCACCCCAAAATCTTCGGGGGCGTGCTGGCCGACGAGACGCGCGACGACCACGCGAGCGACCTGGCCAGAGCCGCGATCGAAGCCTTCGATCTCGTCGTCATCAATCTCTATCCCTTCGAGAAGACGGTCGCGCGCGGCGCGCGGACTTCCGAGGCGATCGAGATGATCGACATCGGCGGCCCGGCCTTGATCCGCGCCGCGGCCAAAAACCACGCGCGCGTGGCCGTGGCCGTCGACCCGGAGGATTACGAAGACCTGCTCTCCGAGATCCGCTCGACGGGCGGAACAACGCTGGCCACCCGAGTCCGCTTGGCCGGGCGGGCGTTCGCTCGCACGGCGGCGTATGACGCAGCCATCGCCCGTTCCCTCTCGGAGATGCCGAAGGGCGGCGAGTTTCCCGAGAACCTGGTCCTCGCCTTCGAGCGCGTCGGGGCGCTCCGCTACGGCGAGAACCCGCACCAGCGGGCCGCTCTCTACCGCGAGCCGGAGGCGCCCGCGGACGCCGTGGTCCGCTTCCAGATGCTTCAGGGCAAGGAGCTGTCCTTCAACAACCTTTTGGACCTGGACTCTGCGGTCGCTCTGGCGCGCGACTTTGACGGGCCGGCGGCGGTCATCGTCAAGCACAACAATCCCTGCGGCGTCGCGATCGGCGACACGATCGTCGAAGCCTTCGGGCGCGCGTTCGCATGCGATCCGCTCGCGGCCTTCGGCGGCATCATCGCCATCCGCGGCCGCGTGGACGGCGCCCTCGCGTCCCTCGTCCTGCAGCACTTCGCCGAGGTCGTCGCCGCCGATGACTACACGCAGGAGGCCATCGACTTCTTCGGGAAGAAGCCGAACATCCGCCTGCTCAAGGTCCCCGTCTCCCGGCGCCTCGCGGGCACGATCGACTGGAAGCGGATCGAGGGCGGCCTCCTCGTGCAGGATGCCGACACGGAGCCGGACCAGCCCTCGGCGTGGCGCGTCGTCACTCAGCGCAAGCCGACGGCGGTCGAGCGCGCGGCCTGCGAGCTGGCCTGGAAAGTCGTTCGCCGGGTCAAGTCCAATGCGATCGTTCTCGCAAACGCCCGCCAGACGATCGGAATTGGGGCTGGACAGATGAGCCGGGTGGATGCCTGCCGACTGGCCGCCGCCAAGCCGGTCCTGCCGATCGTCAATTGCGGCGCGGCGTCCGATGCCTTCTTCCCGTTCCGCGATGGCCTCGACATCCTGGGTGAGGCCGGCGTAACGGCGGTCGCGGCCCCGGGAGGCTCGATCCGGGACCGGGAGATCATCGCGGCCGCCGACGAGCGGCAGATGGCTTTCCTGCAGGCGCCGAGACGCCATTTCCGGCACTGAAGGGGAATTGATTCATTGATTCATTGATTCATTGACTCGTTGGGCAATCAAACAACGAGCCAATGAACAAATGAACCGATTCTTCTTGATAGCCGCTTTCTCCGTTACGACTGCGGTCGCGGACCCGGTCAGGGCGCTGCTCGACCGGGTATCGGCGCACTACGCCGACGGGGCGGCGCACGCGGCCTCCTTCACGCAGACATACACGCCCACGGGCTTCGCGACGGCGCGGCAGGAGACGGGAACCGTCTGGATCCAGGCCCCGCAACGCCTGAGGTTCGACTACCAGGCCCCCGAGAAGAAGACCTTCACCTACGATGGCGGCGAAGGCCGCCTCTTCACTCCCGAAGACCGGCAGCTGACGATCCGCAGGCTTTCCCCGGAGGACCGAGCCCGCCTCCCCGTCGTGTTCCTCTCCGATCCGGCGGAGCTCGATCGGCAGTACGCCATCACCGCCGAGGCGGCTGCGGGGGGGGCCGGCCGGCTGATGCTGACGCCGCGCTCGCCGAGGCCGGATCTGGCCTGGCTGCGCGTGACGATTTCCGCGGACGGGACGATCGGCTCGCTCTCCTATGAGGACTCTTCCGGCAACCGTTCCGAATTCCGGTTCGAGAGGTGGCGGAAGGAAAAGGCTCGGCCAGCCTCCGACTACCGCGTGAGCGGGCCTCCCGGCACTCGCATCCTGGAGAATTAGCTCGTTTTCAGTTTTCAGTTATCAGTTATCAGTTGGGCAACTGTTTCCGGCTCCGCCGAACTGAGAACGGATCACTGAGAACTGCTCACTGGCTGAAATAGAATCTCCTCATGCCGCAGGACTTCTCCTTCGACGTGGTGAGCAAGGTCAACCTCCAGGAGGTCTCCAACGCCGTCCAGCAGTCCTCCAAGGAGATCGCGACGCGCTTCGATTTCCGGGCAAGTGTCTCGAGAATCGAGTGGGATGAGAAGGCCCTGACGCTGACCCTGACGTCCGACGATGCCGGGAAGCTGAAATCCGTCGTGGACATTCTGGAGGGGAAGCTCGTCAAGCGGGGAATCGCCTTGAAGGCGCTTGAGTTCGGCAAGGTCGAGCCGGCGGCCGGCGGATCGGTCCGGCAAGTCGTCTCGGTCCAGCAGGGCATTCCGTCGGAGAAGGCGAAAGCCATCGTCCGGTCGATCAAGGACCGCAAGCTCAAGGTCCAGGCGGCGATCCAATCCGACCAGGTGCGCGTGTCCGGCCGCAACAAGGACGACCTGCAGGCGGCGATCGCGCTGCTCCGGGGAGAGGACTTCGGCCTTCCGCTGCAGTTCACGAATTACCGATGAGGCTGTCCAAGGCGAGCCCCAGGCTCCAGCGCGCCTACGACCTGATCGCGGACAAGCTCGCGCGGGTGGAGGAGGAGCTGCTCCTGCACTTCCGCTCCCCGATCCCGACGATCGACCGAATCGGCAGCTACCTGGCCGACGGGGGCGGCAAGCGGATCCGGCCGGCGTTGCTCCTTCTTTCGGCGAAGCTTCTCGGCTACGAGGAAGGAGAGAAGGACGTCCGGTATGCCGCGGTCGTCGAGTTCATCCACACGGCGACCCTCGTCCACGACGACATCATCGACGAAGCCGGGCTGCGCCGCGGGCGGACTTCCGCCAACGCCCGCTGGGGGAACAACCTGACGGTGCTCTTTGGCGACTACCTCTACACCAAGTCCATGGGCATCGCCCTGGACGAAGGGGACCTCACGATCCTCAAGGTCCTCTCCGACACCACGCTCTCGATGATCGAAGGAGAGATCATCGCCATCGAGAAGACCGGCAACATCCACGTCACCCGGGAGGAGGCGCTCGAGATCATCCGTCGCAAGACCGCCGATCTCTTCTCGGCCGCCTGCCGTCTCCCCGCGCATTTCTCGCCGCGCGGCGACCTCTTCGCCGCCGAGCGGCTCGCGGAGTACGGCCGCTGCCTCGGCGTGGCGTTCCAGCTGATCGACGACCTCCTCGATTACACCGCCAGCGAAGAAGCGGTGGGCAAGCCGGTCTTGAGCGATCTTCGCGAAGGCAAGCTGACGATCCCGCTGCTGCTCGCGCTGCCCCGGGCTTCCGCCGCGGAGCGCGAGAAGGTCGCCGCGGTGCTGCGCGAGAGGGAGTTCAAGAGCGTCGAGCCTGCGGAGATCCTGACGCTCGTCGAGCGTGCCAAGGGAATCGCCGAAACACGCGCGCTCGCGCGCGATTACGCCGCGGCGGCCCGAGTTGCATTGACGTCGTTCCCGGACTCCGAGGCCAAGGATGGGCTCCTGCTCGCAACAGAGTCGGTCGTGGACCGCGTCAGCTAGACGCAATCTCCTAACTAAACAGGCGTAAATGCCGGTATCAGCCTAATAACATTCGAGTAATTAGATATAATCTAGAGTTATATTCGGAAACTGCCGCTCCGTATAAAAGAAGGAGAAACCTTAAAAAATCCGAAACTTTTATTGACAGATTAAAAAGCCCCTCTATACTCTGAGCCAGAACTCCCGATGCGTGCGACTCCCTGGACCAGCCTGGCCTCGACCTTGAAGCACCTCGCGTCTCTTCTTCCGCAGCGGGCGGATCTGACCGAGGAGGCCGGCCTCTATTACCGACGTGCCTGCCTGGCCGCAGCGGAGGAACGCTACGACGTGGCCCTGATCTTCTGCGCTAAGGCGCTCGAGCGCGATCCGGGACACCTCGCGACACGCCTGCTCGCGGCCCAGATCCAGGATTACGGCCTGCACGATCTCGACGCCGCCCTCGCCGCGTACCGCAAGATCATCACGCTCGCCGGCTACGACGGCGAAAACCCCTACTGCGCAGCGGCCCAGGCGGCGCTGGACGGGCTCGTCACGTCCGCTCTCGGCGCGTAGCACGTCGGCTTCGCTCGCTCGGGATCTGCGCCTGCGGCGCACCGGCGCGCGGCTCGGCCGGGTGCGGCCTCGGCCGCGCGCCTGATCCCTCGCTCGCTACGCCTCCCGCGGCGCGAGGCTCCTCTTCCTGCGAAGGTCAAGTACTCATTCCTCGAGAGAAGCCGTGTAACCGTTCCCGCAACACCGTGCTCTGGGTTCGCCAGGGAGACCGATGGTTGATCGCCCACGAGCACGTCTCAGCCC
>JBKPBH010000119.1:0-6878 GCA_046726795.1 Acidobacteriota bacterium | reverse complement strand
AGTGTGAAGAGGGAACCGCGAGTCCTTTTCCCTTCCAGGCGGCCGAGGACTCCTGCCCCGCCGTCCGATCCGCCGGGAGCCGGGCGGACTTTCTCGAGCGCGTCCGCGAATTCGCGAGCGGAGGCAAAGCGCCGGTCGCGCTGTTTCGCGAGGGCCTTCGAGACAATCGCCGAGAGAGCGGCACCGACCCCCGCCGGGAGGCGCGTCGTGTCGAGCGGCGGCGGAGCCGCGTGGAGATGTTTGCCGAGATACGCCTCCGGCGTCTCTTCCTCGAACGGCGGCCTGCCTGCCAGCATCTCGTAGAGGACGACACCGAAGGAATAGAGATCGCTGCGCCCGTCGAGGGACTCGCCGCGGGCCAGCGCTCCCGCCTGCTCGGGCGAGCAGTACTTGAGCTTTCCGACGAAGAGGCCCGTGCCGGTCATCGAGAGGGTTTCCGCCGCCACCCGTTTGGCGATGCCGAGGTCGATGATCTTGGCATTCAAACCCCCGTCGCGGCCCGGCCGGACGAGGATGTTGTCGGGCGAGAGGTCCCGGTGCACGATCCCCTGCGCGTGGATCTCGGAGAGTCCGGCGAGGATCTGCCGGGCGACGTCCAGGGCCTGGGCGGGCGGCAGCGGGCCGTGACGGCGCATCCATTCCTCGAGCGTGACGCCGTCGATGAACTCCCAGACCATGTAGTACGAGCCGTCGGGTAGGCGCGAGAAGTCGTAGAGGGCGGCGACGTTGGGATGACGGACGAGGGTGGCCATGCGCGCCTCCTCCTGGAAGCGGCGCGGATCGCGCCCCTCGCCGAGGGCGTCGGGCTTGGTCACCTTGATAATCCGGATCTCGTCTAAATGGAGATGGCGGGCCTTGTAGACCTCGCCCATCCCGCCCTCGGCAAGCTTCTCCAGGATCTCGTACTTCCCGTCGAGGGTCTGCCCGGGCATCAGGCGGGCGGCCGCATGACCGCAGGCCGGGCAGAAGCGGACGGGCGTCGAGATCGCCGAGCCGCAGCGCGGACAGGTCAGACTCTCCGGAGACATTGGGATCATTCTAGCGAGGACACCGTGCCGGCGCTCGAGTTGCGACTCCGGTGTCCGGTGTTCGGTGTTCGGTCTGGAAACGGCATCGAGAACCGAGCACCGAGAACCGAGCACCGAGAATCCCATGCCACAATCCCGACCATGGACATCCCCGCCTTCGTCACGGGACGCGCGGAGAAGGCGCTCGAAGCCGAGCGGCTTGGATTCCGGTTCGAGCGTGTGGACCTCGAGCTTGTCGAGATTCAATCACTCGACCCCTCGGAGGTCGCGGACTCCAAGGCCAGGGAGGCTTACGCGAAGTTGAAGCGGCCCGTGCTCGTCGAGGACTCGGGGCTTGCGATCCGCGCCTGGGGCGGCTTTCCCGGGGCGCTCGTGAAATGGCTCGAGAGGAGCGCGGGGCTCGAGGCGATGGCCCGCATGCTCGATGCCTTTCCAGACCGTTCGGCGGCCGCCGTCTGCGCCGCGGCGTATTGCGACGGCCCCCGGGTCATCGCGGGGCGCGGCGAGGCCTCCGGTGCGATCGCGCCTTCGCCCCGAGGAGGCGGGGGATTCGGCTGGGACAGCCTGTTCGTGCCCGACGGAGAAGAGCGCACGTTTGCCGAGATGAGCGGTGCCGAGAAGGACCGGGTCTCGCACCGCCGCCGCGCCTGGGAAGCCCTGGCACGACAGTTGCCGGAGCTCCAAAGCCGGAAAATGGGTATCGGGAGACCGGAAACGAAAAAATGAGAAGGGCCCCGAGGATTCCGACTCTGGCTGCTCTTGCGGCGGTTCTCCTCGGCGCGGTCGAGGCGCAGCCCGATAGCCGCGCCGTCAGGACGAAGGACGGGATCACGCTCAAGATCGAGACGGTGGTCACCGGCCTCGAAGTGCCCTGGTCGATCGCCTTCACGTCCGCGACCCGGATGCTCGTGACCGAGCGCCCGGGCCGAATCCGGATCGTCGAGAACGGCGTCCTGAAACCGTCGCCGCTCGCGGTTCTCTCCGACGTCGAATCCAGCGGAGAGACGGGCCTGATGGGCCTGACGCTCGCGCCGGATTACGAGAAGAGCCGGCTCCTCTACGTCTCGTATGCCCACGCCGCTTCCGGCGGCTACCAGGTCCGCGTCGTCCGGTTTCACGACGACGGAAACGGTCTCTCGGAGCGCAAGGTCATCATCGAAGGACTTCCGGCCGCCCGCTTTCACGCCGGGTGCCGCCTGCGGTTCGGGCCGGACGGGAAGCTCTATGTGACGACAGGAGACGCGACGACCCGCGAGATCGCGCAGAAGATGGACTCCCTGGGAGGCAAGACCCTGCGGGTCAATCCCGACGGCTCGATCCCGGCAGACAATCCCTTCCCCGGCTCTCCGATCTTCTCGCTCGGGCACAGAAACTCGCAGGGGCTCGACTGGCAGCCGGGCACCGGCCTCCAGTTCCAGACGGAGCACGGCCCGTCCGGCTTCGACGGTCCGGGAGGCGGCGACGAGGTCAACATCGTCGAGAAGGGGAAGAACTACGGCTGGCCGGTCGTCCATCACAGGATGTCGAAGGAGGGGATGGTCTCGCCGCTTCTCGAGTTCACCCCCGCGATCGCCCCCTCCGGCGCCTCCTTCGTCACGGGATCGAAGCTTCCAGGCTTCAAAGGCGACTTCCTCTTCGCCTGCCTGATCGGGGAGCGCTTGATGCGCGTCCGCCTGGACCCCTCCAGCCCGCGCCGTGTCTCCGACGTCGAGCCTCTCCTCGTCCGGGAATACGGCCGCTTCCGCGAGGTCCAGAACGGCCCCGACGGCGCGATCTACGTGGCCACCTCCAACCGCGACGGCCGGGGCTCCGTCCGCAAGGGCGACGACCGCATCCTCCGCCTCACGCAGACGGCGCCGTGATCGCGCGGATTGATAGACTCGGTCGCGAGGAAACCCGAATGAGCGAGAGACCGATCCGGGTGCTGATCGCAAAGCCCGGCCTGGACGGGCACGATCGGGGGGCCAAGGTGATCGCGCGGGCGTTGCGCGACGCGGGAATGGAGGTCATCTATTCCGGGCTGCGGCAGACGCCCGAGCAGATCGTCGCGGCGGCTATCCAGGAGGATGTGGACGTCGTGGGCCTCTCGATCCTCTCCGGCGCCCACAATGTTCTCTTCCCGGAGATCCTGAAGGGGCTGAAGGAAAAAGGGGGAGAGGACATCGTCGTGCTGGCCGGAGGCATCATCCCGGACAAGGACATCGCGAGCCTGAAGGCGCTCGGCATCCGGGAGATCTTCCTGCCCGGCACGCCGACGCAGAGCCTCGTGGAATTCATCCGCCAGGAGGCCGGCCGACGGGTGCGAAGCTGAAGTCGCGCGACAAGACGAAGACGCCCGGTGCGGACGCGGCGCCGCCGTTGCCCGCCCTTCCGGTCTCGCACCCGGGCGATGCCCTCGAATCCACTCTGGACACTCGGTCGGCGTCGTTCCGCGAGCGCGCGGCGGTCCTCGAGCGCCTGGTCGCGGACTGGAAGGCCGAGATCGCGAAGGCGCGCGAGGGGGGGCCGGGACGTCCGCGCCACGCCGAGCAGGGGAAGATGTTCGTGCGCGACCGCGTGGACGCTCTGCTCGATCCGGGCTCTCCGTTCCTGGAGCTCTCGCCGCTCGCGGCGCACGGAATGTACGGCGGGGAGGCGCCGGGCGCCGGCCTCGTCACGGGGATCGGCCGGATCTCCGGCCGCGAGGTCATGGTCATCGCCAACGACGCCACGGTCAAGGGGGGCACCTACTACCCCATGACCGTGAAGAAGCACCTGCGCGCGCAGGAGATCGCGCAAGAGAACCGCCTCGCGTGCGTCTACCTCGTGGATTCGGGAGGGGCTTTTCTGCCGCTTCAGGCGGAGGTCTTCCCCGACCGCGACCACTTCGGACGGATCTTCTATAACCAGGCGCGGATGTCGGCGAAGAGGATTCCGCAAGTCGCGGTCGTGATGGGCTCCTGCACGGCCGGGGGCGCCTATGTCCCGGCCATGTCGGACGAGGCAGTCATCGTGAAGGGGACCGGCACGATCTTCCTCGCCGGCCCTCCTCTGGTCAAAGCCGCTACGGGAGAAGAGGTCACGGCGGAGGATTTGGGCGGCGCAGATGTCCACACCCGGATCTCGGGCGTCGCCGATCATCTGGCCGAGGACGACGCGCACGCTCTCGAGATCGCGCGCTCGATCGTGGCCAACCTCGGCGGCTCGAAGACCCTGCCGGCCGATCGGACGGAGCCGGAGGAGCCACTCTACGACGCTCAGGAAATCTACGGCGTCCTTCCCGAGGACGTGCGCCAGCCCTACGACGTGCGGGAGGTCATCGCGCGCGTCGTGGACGGCTCGCGTCTTCAGGAGTTCAAGGCGCGGTACGGGACGACCCTCGTCTGCGGCTTCGCCCGGCTCTCCGGATTCCTGATCGGAATCGTGGCCAACAACGGCATCCTGTTCTCCGAGTCGGCTCTGAAGGCCACGCATTTCATCCAGATGTGCGCCCGGCGCAAGGTCCCTCTCCTCTTCCTCCAGAACATCACGGGCTTCATGGTCGGGAGACAGTACGAGCAGAGAGGCATCGCCAAAGACGGCGCCAAAATGGTGCACGCCGTCGCCAACGCGGCGGTCCCCAAGTTCACCGTCATCATCGGGGGCTCCTTCGGCGCCGGCAACTACGGGATGTGCGGCCGCGCCTACGGGCCGCGGTTCCTCTGGATGTGGCCCAACGCGCGCATCTCGGTCATGGGCGGGCCGCAGGCGGCATCGGTGCTCTCGACGGTCAAGCAGGAGCAGCTCGCGCGAGCGGGCAAGCCCGCCATGAGCGAGGCGGAGGTCGCGTCCTTCGAGCGGCCGACGCGGGAGAAATACGAGGCGGAGGGCAACCCCTACTACTCGACGGCGCGCCTCTGGGACGACGGCGTGCTCGACCCCGCCGAAACGCGGACCACGCTCGCCCTCGCGATCTCCGCCTCCTACAACGCGCCGATCGAGGAGACGGAGTTCGGCGTCTTCCGGATGTAGGCCCATGGCGCTCGCGCTCTTTCTGCTCCTCCTCCCGCCCCTTTCCCCGCCGCAGGTCGAGATGCGTTTGGATCCGAGGCCCGGGCCCGAGTTCACGCTCATCCTGGATGGGCCCTCCGGGGCGGGCTCCGGAGAGTTCCGAGGCCGCGTTTCCTTGAACGGGTCCCCCTCGGAGCTGCCGCTTTCCGGACGCGCCGAGTCGAGCGGCGGGCGGCTCCGCGTGGCCGCGACGGCGCGTTACACCGACGTTCCCGCCGACTGGCTCGGGCGTTTCCGGCCGGGCTCCTTCGATTACGCGGTGCGGGGAGAAGTCGCCGGGAAGGAGGTCTCGTGGTCGGGAACGATGCGTTGGAGCGAAGTGCCCGTGGCCGGAGAAGGCCTGGCCTCCCGGTTCCTGAGGCTCGGCTCCCTGGAGCTGACCGCTCTCTCCCCGAAGCGGACGGAGGGGCGCGGGGTCCTGAACGTCTCCAACCCGTTTTCGTTCCCGGTGAGACTCTCGGCGGGGACCTTTCGTATCCGGGTCAATGGCGAAGAGATCGGCGGCGGAGGCGCGCGCGAGCGCGTGGCCCGCGGCAAGCGGACCACCGGGGTGGAGCTCCCGTTCTCCGCCGAAGAGCGTCGGTTCCTCGCAGCAGCCGGGGACCGTTGGGCCGTCGGCGCGCCCGTCCGGGCAGATCTGTCCGGATCCCTCACGCTGCGCCTCCCCTCCGGCGACGTTTCCATCCCCCTGGACTTCTCGACCACGATGGGAACCGACGGCGCGCGCTCCGGCGTCTTCTCTCATCCGGACGGCGGCAGCTCGCTCTCGCCGCATTGACGGCGCCCGCTGCGCTATCCTGCCGCCCCAAACGATGACTCGAGCCCAGATGTACTCTCGCCTTCGCGTCGAGGACGACGGCATCGTGGTGCGGGTGACCCTCGCCCGACCGCAGGTCCGAAACGCGTTCGACGAGGAGCTGATCGCCGATCTGACGCGGGCCTTCCAGTCGGTCGGGGAATCCCGGAAGACGAGGGCCGTCGTCCTCTCCGGCGAGGGGCCCTCCTTCTGCGCGGGGGCGGACATCGCCTGGATGCGGAGGGCGGGCGGTTACTCCCGGGAGGAGAACGAGGCCGACGCCCTTCGAATGGCCCGCATGCTCGCCTCGATCGACGGTTGCCCCAAGCCGGTCGTGGCAGTCGTGCATGGCGCGGCCATCGGCGGAGGCGTGGGGCTCGTCGCCGCGGCGGACATCGCAATCGCCGCCGAAGGCACGTTGTTCTCGCTCTCCGAGGTCAAGCTCGGCATCCTCCCATCGGTCATCTCGCCTTACGTGCTCCGCGCGATCGGTCCACGGCAGGCGCGGCGCTACTTCCTGACCGGCGAGCGCTTCGACGCGCGCGAAGCTCTCCGGATCGGGCTGGCGCACCTGGTGGCTCCGGCGGAGGAGATCCCCGCTTCCTGCGACCGGCTGGTCGCGGCCCTCTTGACTTCGGGCCCGGAAGCGGTCGGGGCCGCGAAGAGCCTGATCGGACGGGTCGCCGGCCGCAGCCCCGAGGAAGTCATGCCGCTGACCGTCCAGACGATCGCCGAGCGCCGCGCCTCGGCGGAGGCGCGGGAAGGCCTCACCGCGTTTCTGGAGAAGCGCCCTCCGTCCTGGTCGCCGAAGAACCCGGCGCGGTGACGACCCGGCTCGCCGCGACACCAGAATCCCGAGACCGGCGAGCAGGAGAGCCAGGTCATCGACCACTCCCGGAGCATCAGGCACTAGGGGGAGGCGGGCTCCTTCTTCTCGGAAGGGGCGTCCGCGGCCGGACCAGACGCCGGAGGGGGCGGCGCGGGAGGCGGAGGGACGGGCCGCGCCGCGGCTTCGTCCACCATCT
>JBKPBH010000118.1:0-11519 GCA_046726795.1 Acidobacteriota bacterium | reverse complement strand
CCCTGCGGCTCTACCGGCGCGAGCCCTATGCCCTGTCCGAGCCGCCGGAGCCCGCCTCCGCCGACGAACTGCTCGCCCTCGCGCCCCTCTCGAGCCGCATCCTGGCCTCGGGCACGAAGCTCTTTGCCCTTGCGGCCGAGGACTTCGCGTCGGCCGACTTTTCGGAGCAGCGCTGGAAGGTCCGAAAGACCGTCGCGGGGTTCGACCCTTCGTCCGCGCAGGCTTCGCCGTCCGACGTCTTCTACGCGGCCGCGGCTCCGGCCGTGGCGTCCGCCTACCCTTCGATCACGGCCTGCCTCGATCGGCTGGCCCGGTTTCGCGCCGAGGTCTTCGAGGCCCTGATCCCCGGAGGCGCCACGCCGGACGCCGCCCGGCAGCGCGACGACCGCCTGCGAGCCGTGGCGCGGCGGCACGGCCTGCCCCTGTCCGGAATCGGCGATCACTGACGTGACCTTGTTTGCCTTCGGCCTGAGCAGACCCGGAGACGCGGAGACAAGGAGACGCGGAGACTTCGACTCGGCGCCTTCCCCGCGTCCCCGCGTCACTGGATCCCCGCGTCGTTGCGTCATCCGGCCGGCCATCGCCGGAGCGTGGCTGCTACGGGCCGTCGCGACGGCCTCTGCGCAGCAGTTGAGCGACCTCGAGCCGGAGCGGCCCGTCGCACTCCAGGATGCGCGGCCCATCTCCTTTCGGGCCTTCTCCGGCTCGGCGGACTGGACCTACACCGTGCGCAAGGACGCTCGGGACGACTACGGCCCCGGCTTCTCGCTCCTCTACGGGCTGGCCCGGAGGCTCGAGGTGGGAGCAGACGTGCGTTACGTGACGAGCCCGGGCAGTAACGCCCGGCGCGGAATTTCCTCCGGAGACCTTCAGCTTCACGCCCTCTACGGAATCGGGACGGAGAGCGCGGCCCTGCCGGCGCTGGCTCTGCGCGTCGGGGTGGAGTTTCCGACGGGTCTCGATTCGAAGGGGACGGAGCTGCATCTGGCGGCTCTCGCCACCCGGTCGCTCGACGTCGTCCGCTTGCATGCGAACCTCCTCTGGACGCGGCTGGGAGCCACGGGGCCCAACGAGCGGCGCGACCGTTACGAAGGGATCGCCGGGCTCGACTGGACGGTCGGCCGGCACGGGAGGACCGACACTCTCATCGTCACCGACGCCGATGTGCGCTCGAACCCGGTGGTCGGCGGGAATCCCATCCTGTCGATCGAGGCCGGGGTCCGCCGGCGCATCGGCAGCCAGACGCTCTTCTTCTTCGGCGCCGGCTCCGCCCTGACGGGAGAGCACGACCGGGCCGGTTTGCGGCTGCGCGCCGGACTGACCCACATCTATTGATTTAATTGTGAATTGCGAGTTGCGAATTGTGAATAGGATTACGAAGACCTCGGCAACTCACAACTCACAATTCACAACTCACAACTTCTCATGAGGGTCTTCGATTGCCATGTCCACATCCAGCCGTGGGAGCAGTTGAAGCCCGAGGCGCTCGCCGTGATGACCCGCGGCGAGCGGAACGACCTCGAAAGGATCGAACAGGCCCGAAAGAGCCCCGAGGAGCTCCTGCGCCTGATGGACGAGGAAGGGATCGAGCGGGCCGCGCTGATCAACTACGTGGCGCCGGAAGTCATGGGCTTCACCGAGACGGTCAACGACTGGGTCTCGGCCTTCGTGCGCGGCCACGAGGACCGGCTGGTCGCGGTGGGCTCGGTGAATCCGCGGTTCTGTCGCGACGGCGGATCCGAGACCGCGAGGCTCTTCGATCGGCTCGGGATCCGGATGCTCAAGCTCCATCCCCCCCACCAGCTCTTCGCCGCCGACGGCTACAGGGATGGGGATCGAGCGCTCGCGCAGATCTACGCGACGGCCGAGGCCGCGGGACGCCCGGTCATGATCCACACGGGGACCTCGGTCTTCCCCGGGGCGCGCAACCGCTACAGCGACCCGATGGCCGCCGACGACGTGGCGGTGGACTTCCCGAAATTGAAGCTCATCCTGGCGCACGCCGGGAGGCCTCTCTTCATGCGGACCGCGATGTTTCTCGCGCGGCGCCACGCCAACGTCCACCTCGATCTCTCCGGGATTCCTCCGAGAAAGCTTCTGGAGTACCTGCCGCGCCTGGAGGAGCTCGCCGGCAAGTGCCTCTGGGGCACCGACTACCCGAGCCCGGGCGTGCTCTCGATGCGCCGCAACGTCGAGGAGTTCCTCTCCTTACCGATCTCCGAGGCGGCCAAGGAGCGAATTCTCTGGTCGAACGGCACCGCCCTGATTGAGTAGACACGGGGACGTCCGATCCTGGGAACAAGCGACATAATCCGCGATGACGTGTCGAAAATCCGGATCCTGATCGTCGGCGGCGGCACGATGGGGCGCGGGATCGCGGGACTCTGTGCGCTGTCGGGTTTCGAGACGGCGGTGTTCGAGCTGGATCCGGAGGCGCGGAGAAAGCTCCGCGGCGCAATCGAGTCGTCCTGGAAGAAAGCCGCCGCCCGCAGAAGAGTCTCATCCGAGGCGGTCGAAGCGGGCGGCAACCGGTTGCATGTCCTCGAGCGACTGGAGGAGGAGAGGGACGCCGGGCTCGCCATCGAGGCCGTGCACGAGTCGCTCCCGGTCAAGAGCGCGGTCCTTGAGTCTCTCGACCGCCTCTGCCCTGCCGAGACGATCCTCGCCTCCAACACCTCCTCTCTCTCGATCACTTCGCTGGCCCGGGCGACGCGGCGTCCCGACCGCGTGGTGGGAATTCACTTTTTCAACCCGGTTGCCGCGATGCCCCTGGTCGAGATCGTGCGCGGAACGGCGACCTCTTCGGAGACGGCGGAGAGCGCGGCCGTCTTCGTCCGGTCGCTCGGAAAACGGGCGATCCGGGTCGCAGACTCCCCCGGCTTCGCGACCTCGCGCCTGGGGCTCGCTCTGGGACTCGAAGCGATGCGCATGGTCGAGGAAGGCGTCGCGAGCGTCGGGGACCTCGACAGCGCCATGGAGCTCGGCTACGGGCACCGCATGGGGCCGCTGAAGACGAGCGATCTGGTGGGACTGGACGTTCGTCTCTCGATCGCCGAGACTCTCGCCGCGCAATTGAACGAAGAACGGTTCCGACCGCCTTCGATCCTCCGCAGGATGGTCTCGGAGGGACGCATTGGGAAAAAGGCGGGAGAGGGCTTCTACCGCTGGGAGGGGGACAGCCCTGTCGAAGTCGGGCCGGAAACCGGGCATCCGAAAAAATCGGAAGTCGAGCGGCGGTGAACGACCGGAGAGGTCTGACCCTCGGCGTCGTGCTCGCGCTCATAGGCGTCTTCTTTCTGCTGCGCCGTTCAGTCGCCTTCTCGGGCCCCGGTCCGACCTGCCTTCTCTTGGGAGCGATCTTCCTCGCCGTTTCCGCTCTCAGGTCCTTCCGCGGCCCGCTTCTTCCCGGAGGCGTGCTCGCCGGCCTGGGCCTCGGGTTCCTGCTGCAGGGTCCTCTCGATGCCTGGCTCCCCCGCTGGGCCACTCTCCTGGCGGGACTCGCGGTGGGGTTTCTCCTCGTGGCCGGACTGGATCGAGCGGGAGGCGGGGACCGCCACCGCATTTCCCTGATCCCGGCCATGATCCTGTTCGGCGTTGCGGCGGGCGCGGCCGTCGCGAGGGCCGTCGATTTGACAGTCTTCTTCGAGAACCTGGCCGGCCTCTGGCCCTGGCTTCTCGTCGCCGCGGGACTGTGGCTGGTCGCCAGCGCGTTACGAAGACGTCAAACGTAAAACGTGACGACGTAAAACGGGGTCAACGAGGCTTCGTTTCACGTTTTACGTTTGACGATTTACGGCCCTTCGTCTCAGAGGTCGCTTAGGTCGAGGAGTTTGGGCACGGTTGGCCGCGGCAGAGGAGCCGGCGGGGTTCGGCGGCGGGCGGCGATCAAGCGGACAGTCGCGAAGAGGAGGACGGCGGCAGCGGCCAGACCCGCGGAGAAGAATCCGGTCGCGAGCCGGTGGTAGCGCGCCAGCAGAACCCGCGAAGGGTCGGTTACGGGCAGCGTGTCGAGCAACCCGGCCTCTGCCCGGATCCTGTCCATGGGTGGTATGAGGAGGCTTTCGATCACGACGGCCGTGATCATCCCGAGGATGGCGGCCCGGGTGGCGAGAGTTCTCGTCAGCCGCGGCGCCACCCACCAGCGCCCGAGCAGCCAGGAGGTCAGGAAGAGCACGCCGAAGCTGCCTTCGGCCAGCCGGCACGCGGCCGTCAGGATCGGGCTCTGCAGGCTGGCCGCGAGGTCTCTCGTCGGAAGGACGCGGAAGGACGCCGGCGCGACGGCCACCGCGAAAAAGACCGGCGGCCCGATGGCCAGGGCCAGAGCCGCCAGGTGCAGCCCCAGGACCGGAGATTCGAGGCGCTGGCGTAAGAACATCGACCTGAGCCGTTAAACGTAAAACGTAAAGCGTAAGACGCGAATTCGAAAGCGGGGCTCCGTTTGACTTTTCACGTTTGACGTTTTACGGCTCGGGGGCGTACTCGGCCTTCACCGCGGGAAGCAGACCGGCGGCATGCCCACGATCCAGAAGGGTCTGCACCGCCAGTCGCCCCTTCGGCCCGTAGCCGCGAGTCCAGTCGTTGACGTACATCCCGACGAAGCGGTCGGCCTGCCCCGGGTCCAGCCCGCGGGCGTAACGCATCGCGTGCGCGAGCGCCGCATCGCGGTGAGAAAGACCGTACTCGATCGATCGGGAGAGGGCGCGGGAGACTCGCGCGATCGTTTCGGGACCGAGGTCGCGACGCACGACATTGCCTCCCAGAGGGAGCGGCAGGCCGGAAGTCTCCTTCCACCAGCGTCCCAGGTCCACGACCTCCGTAAAGCCCTCCGCGCGAAACGTCAACTGCCCCTCGTGGATCAGGAGTCCGGCCTCCAGACGACCCTCGCGAACGTCTCCGGCGATGGTGTCGAAGGAACGAAATTCCAGTCGCGCGCCGGGGGCCCAGAGAGCCAGGGCAAGCGCCGCCGTCGTCAGCTTCCCGGGAGCTCCAACAGCGATGGCGCCGCTCACGATCTCCTCGCGGGCGATCGGGCGGCGCGCCACGACCACCGGACCGTAACCGTCTCCAAAGGAGGCCCCGTGAGGGAGCAGCAGGTAGCGGTCCGCCAGATGAGCGTACGCGTGGAAGGAGACCGCGGTGACGGGAAGCTCGCCCGCGAGCGCCCGGCGGTTCAGGCTCTCGATGTCGGCGAGCTCGTGCGCGAAGGCAAGTCCCTCCGTGTCCACGAGCCCCTCGGCGAGCGCGTAGAACATGAACGCATCGTCGGAGTCCGGACTGTGCGCCACCGTGATCGGTTCGGAAGAGGCCACGAGACCGATTCTATTTCGGCGGCCTTCCGTCTCCCGCCTCGCCCGCCACTCGCCTCCCGCCTCCCGCCTCCCGCCTTTCGCCTCGTCAGCGCTTGACATCCGGCTCGGCTGCCGGGAGAATGAGCACAACCAGTGAGTCAGAATCCTCTTGAGTCCCGGCGAGAAGTCCTTAGAATGAAATCGCCGGATGGGTTGCGGCCCACCCGGCGATGAAGAACGTATGACCCGTCAATCGTTCGGCAGCGACAGACTGAAGGCGATACGCCCCTACGAGGGGGCGGCAAAATTAGCACCTCGCCCGAAGGCTGTCAATCCGCTGTCGGGAGGGAGGTGACCAGGATGGCTACCAAGAAGAAGGCCGCGAAGAAGTCGAAGAAGGGCGGCAAAAAGAAGAAGTAAATCAAAGGTTTACGACCTATTCTCCGGAATTCTTGGGGGCCTGCGGGCCCCCATTTTTTTGCTTGCTTTTTGGACTTTCTTAAGTTGTCTGACGCCGGAGGAGGACGGTACTATATCCATTTTGATATAGTCTCCGCATGTCACTCCCTCACGTGCTCCTGGGTCTGCTCGCGGAAGAATCGAGAACCGGTTACGAGCTCGAGCGCGCCATCCGCGAGGACCTCGATCACGTCTGGAGGGCCGATTTCTCGCAGATCTATCCGGCGCTCGCCCGCCTCCGCCGGGCGGGCTGGGTGCACCTGAAGGTCCTCGGGCCCCGCCGCGGCCCTCGCCGCAACCTCTACCGCGTGACGGCGGCCGGCCGGCGGGAACTGCGCCGGTGGCTCATCCTGCCCTCGTCGACCCGGAGAAAGGACGAGATCCTGGTTCACCTCGCCTTCTTCGATCTTCTGGCTCCGGCCGAGCGGCGCGCCGCGATGCTCGCGCAGGAGAGAGTCCTCGCCGAAGAGGCTCGGGCATTGCGCTCGGCTGCCGCGCCTTCCGGCTTCCGCGCGCTGGCGCGACGCGGGGCGATCGAGAACCTGGAGGCCGCGCGCCGGTGGCTGCACGCCCTGAGCTCGGAGGCGCCGGAGGCGTCTCCCGCGAGCGCTCTCCCGCCGAAGAAGAAATAGAGATGAGTTTGGCGGCAGTCGTCCCGGCGGCCGGGCTGTCGCGGAGGATGGGGCGCGAGAAGATCCTCCTCCCGTTCGGCCGCTCGACCATCCTCGAGACGATCCTCGAGAGTCTCGATGCGGCGGGGGTTGGCGAGCGCGTCGCGGTCCTTCGGCCCGACCTGCCGGAGGCGGCCGAACGCGTGCGGCGCGCAGGCGCCCGCGTCGTCTTCAACCCACGCCCCGAAGAGGAGATGCTCCTCTCGATCCGTCTTGGGCTCGAATCGCTTTCGGTCGACCCCCGCGCGGTCTTCGTCTGGCCCGCAGACCACCCGGCCGTTTCTCTAACGACGGTCGAGCTCCTGGCTGGCCGAGCCGACCCGGCTCGGGCGCTCCTGCCGACGCAAGCGGGTCGGCGGGGCC
This sequence comes from Acidobacteriota bacterium, assembly GCA_046726795.1. Taxonomy (GTDB): domain Bacteria; phylum Acidobacteriota; class Thermoanaerobaculia; order UBA5066; family Gp7-AA6; genus JAWOLE01. The sequence continues at coordinate 4,738 of JBKPBH010000118.1, read as the reverse complement.
ATCCAGCTCTCGTGGGACGAGACCTTCTGCCGGCGATCGCGTCGATCCCGCCTCGAGAGGGTCTGAGGTTCCTCTGGCGAACCCGCGCAGACGCCGTCGTGGAGGTCCCGGTGGAAGATCCGGGAGTGGTTCTGAACATAGACACGCCCGAGGATTACCGGGCGGCTCTTGGTATCGGGTAATCACCCGATCACCCGATCGCCCGGTCACCCGATTCGATTGACTCGCGGGACCCGATTTCGGGCTATTCTCACTTCTGGTCGTCGAGGCCGCATGAGCGACGAAGATCCGAAATCCGGTTTCACTCGTCGCGACCTCGTCCGGGGCGCTGTCGCGGGCGTGGTCGCCTCCAGGGTCGGCGGGAAGGCGCCCGCCGCTTCCAGCCGGACCCTCGGGCCGCATGCGGTCCCGATCCAGCTGATCGTCAACGGAAGAGCGCGGCCTTTGACCGTCGAGCCGCGCGTCGTGCTCGCCGACGCGCTGCGCGAGCGGCTCGGTCTGACCGGCACCAAGATCGTCTGCGGCCGCGGGGCCTGCGGCGCCTGCACCGTCCTGGTGGATGGAGACCCGGCGTGCTCCTGCCTGCTGCTCGCCGCCGAAGTCCAGGGCAAGAAGATCACGACGATCGAGGGGCTTGCCGCCGACAACCGCCTCGCTCCCATCCAGGAGGCCTTCGTCGCCGCCGACGCGCTGCAGTGCGGTTTCTGCACGCCGGGGATGGTCCTGTCCTGCAAGGCCCTCCTTGAGAAGAACCCGAAGCCCTCTCGCGACGAGATCCGCCACGCCGTCTCCGGGAACCTCTGCCGGTGCGGGACTTACCCGCATGTCTTCGAAGCCGTCGAGCGGGTCGCCGGCGTCAGGACGGGACTCGGGACGCGGGACACGGGACTCGGTGTGGGGTCCCGGGTCGTGTCCCGAGTTCCGAGTCCCGAGTCCCGGCTCGCGGATGATGCTCGGGTGGACGCGGCGACGGCCGAGGCGCTCGAGGCCGAGGAGGCGTGAGATGAGCAGGGAGAAGCTTCGCCTCGGCTTCAACGGAAAGTTTCACGAAAGAGACGTCGAGGTCGCGGCCAACGACCCCGTCCCCTGGGACCCCTCGCAGAAGCTCTCGGTCGTAGGCTCGCGCGTCGGCCGCCTGGACGGCGCGGCCAAGACGTCTGGGACGGCGCGCTACGGGATCGATGTGCGCCTTCCCGGCATGCTGTACGGGAAGATCCTGCGGTCGCCGCACGCGGCGGCCGTCGTCAAGTCCATAGACCTCTCGGCTGCCCGGCGGATGCCGGGCGTCAGGGCGGCCATCGAGATCGCCAAGCCGGGGGACACGGTGCGGTTCGCCGGAGGCGAAGTCGCCGCGGTCGCCGCAGAAACTCCCGAGGGGGCCATCGACGCAATCGGGGCGATCCGGGTCGAGTACGAGGCGCGCCCCTTCGTCGTGGACCCGGCGGCGGCGAGAAAGCCCGACGCCCCTCAGGTCTTCGACAAGAAAGTCGAGACGAAGACGACCGCCGCCGACATGCCGTCGGCGGGCAAGTCTCTCCCGCGCAAGGGCAACGTGCAGGGACCGCGAGACTACTCCAGAGGAGACGTCGAGGAGGGATTCCGTCAGGCCGAAGCCGTGGTCGAAGGGACCTACACGACGCAGGTCCAGACTCACAGCGCCCTGGAGACCCACGGCCTCGTGGCCCGATGGGATGGGGACGAGCTGACCGTCTGGCCATCGACGCAGGGCATCTTCTCGGTTCGCGAGGAGCTTTCCCACGTCCTGGAGATCCCCGCCGCCAAGGTCCACGTGGACACCCAGTACATGGGAGGAGGCTTCGGCGCGAAGATGGGCGCCCGCGTCGAGGGGATCACGGCGGCCAAGCTGGCCAAGGCAGCCGGCGCCCCCGTCAAGCTCTTCCTCGACCGCAAAGAAGAGCAACTAGCGACGGGCAACCGCCCCTCGGCCGTCCAATGGGTCAAGGCGGGCGCAACGAAGGACGGGAAGCTGACGGCCCTCCAGTTGATGGTGCACGGAAACGGCGGCACCAATGGCGGCACGGGGACGTCGGGACCGATCAAGAACATCTATACCTGCATGAACCTGAAGACCCAGGAGTACGACGTCTTCACCAACGCCGGGCCCTCGGCCGCGATGCGGGCGCCGGGACACCCCCAGGGTGCGTTCGCTCTCGAAGGCACGATGGACGAGCTCGCAGCCAAGCTCGGAATGGACCCTCTCGAGTTCCGGCTGAAGAACGACCCCTCCGAAGTCCGGCGCGAGGAGTTTCGCATCGGCGCGGAGAAGATCGGCTGGAAGACCCGGGACGCGCGCCGGACGACGCGCGACCCAGCCGTCCTCCGCGGCGTCGGGATGGCTGCCTCTCTCTGGTACAACACCGGAGGCACCGGCCCCAAGGCCACGATCACTCTCCACCGCGACGGCTCGGCCGAGCTCGTCCACGGCGTCCAGGACATCGGCACGGGTGCGCGGACGATGGTCGGCATCGTGGCGGCCGAGGAGCTCCACCTGCCGCTGGAGAAAGTTTCCGTCCGGATCGGCGACACCCGGATGCCCTACGGCCCCGGCTCGGGCGGCTCGACGACGACGCCCTCGAGCGCCCCGGCGGTGCGCGCAGCCGCCTACCAGGCCTGCCGCAAGCTCGCCGGCCTCCTGGCGAAGGAGTGGGGCGTTGCGGACGCGGACGTCCTCTTCTCCGAGGGAAAGTTCGCGACCCGCGACGGCGCGAAGCGGATCGAATGGAAAGACGCCTGCGCGAAGCTCGGCTCCGACGGCCTCTCCGTGACCGCGGAACGGGCCGAGAACCATGACGACGCCTGGAAGCACTTTACGGCCGGCGCTCAGTTCGCCGAGGTCGAGGTGGACACCGAGACGGGGCTCGTGCGGGTCGTCCGGGTCGTCGCCGTGCACGACTGCGGGCTCGTCGTCAACGCATTAACGGCCGAGAGCCAGGTGCAGGGAGGAGTGATCCAGGGGGTCTCCTACGCGCTCTATGAGAACCGGATCCTGGACGGGCAGACTGGCCGCATGGTCAATCCCAACGTCGAGCAGTACAAGATCGTCGGCTCGCGCGACGTGCCGGAGATCGAGGTCGTCTTCCTGCCCGTCTGGGACGGCGTCAACAACACCCACTCGGTCGGCATCGGGGAACCGGCTACGGTCCCGACCGCGGCGGCGATCGCCAACGCCGTGTCGCACGCAATCGGCGCGCGCGTGCGGCGGCTTCCCATCACTCCCGAATCGGTCCTGGAGCTCCTCGACGAGAAGCGGGGAGGAGGGATCCGCGCATGAAGCCGTTTGCGCTCGTCCGCCCCGCGACGCTCGCGGAGGCCTCGCGGGAAGCCGCGAAGCCCGACTCGGAGTTGAAGGCCGGCGGCGTGGACCTGCTCGACCGGCTGAAGGAGGGCTTCGACAGCCCCAAGCGCGTCGTCACGATCGCTCACCTCCCCGGTTTGAACGGGATCGCGGCCGGACCCCCCGCGAAGATCGGCGCGCTCGCGACACTGGCACACATCGCTTCGCACGCGGAGCTGCGACGCCTCTACCCCGCCCTGGCCGACGCCGCGGAGGGGGCGGCCACGCCGCAGATCCGCAACATGGCGACCCTCGGCGGCAACCTCTGCCAGAGGCCCCGGTGCTGGTACTACCGCCTGGCGGAGTTCGACTGCCGCAAGAAGGGGGGCGCGACCTGCTTCGCGCAAGAGGGCGAGAACCGCTTCCACGCGATCTTCGACTCCGACCTCTCCTGTTGCTGTCTCCATCCGTCCGCGACCGCCGTGGCTCTGCTCGCCTACGGCGCCCGAGTCGAAACCGTCTCGCCGAAGGGTCGTCGGACGATCGCCCTCGACGATTTCTTCGTGCGGCCGACCGAAGACGCCGTGAGAGAGAACGTGCTCGGACCAGGCGAGATCATCGAGACCGTCGCGATCCCGGCGCCGTCACCGGGATCCCGCTCCATCTACAAGAAGCTGAAGGAAAAGGAGTCCTTCGACTGGCCGCTCGTGGAAGCCTGCGTGAATCTGACGATCGCCGGAGGCGTCGTCCGGGAATCTCGCATCGTGCTGGGCTCCGTGGCCCCGACGCCGCGACGTGCCACGGAGGCCGAAGCGGTCCTCCGCGGCGCAAAGGCGAGCCCGGAGATTGCCGCAAAGGCCGCCGAAGCCGCGGTGGCGAGCGCCAAGCCCCTCAAGCAAAATGCCTTCCGCGTCCGCCTCGCCCGGGTTACCCTGGAGCGCGCGCTGCGCGAAGCCCTTGCATGACCCGTCATTCCGAGTCGCCGACGCGCCAGAGCCTCCGCGGAAGCGGCTACGGCTCTCCAACGGAAAGCAGCTAGTGCCTCCGCCGAAGCGGCTGCGGCTCTCCAGCGAAGGCGGATGGCGACGGCGCAAGCGAAGCGACGAAGAACCTGGCTTTCATCGAACCGGAGCAGATCCTTCGCTTCGCTCAGGATGACAATTCCCTATGACTGACCTGATGGAGCGCTTCGCCAAGGCGATCCGGGACGGGACACGCGAGCCCGATCCCTTCCTCTGCCGGCACCTACGCACGAAGACCTGGTACGTCCCCGACTCCTTTACGGAGCGGGACATATCCCGCTCCTCATCCACCGCGCAGTACTGGTGCCTGAAGACGATGCGCCCCGACGGCCCAGACGGCGCGCTGGCTCTGCCCGAGGACTGCACCGACGAGCGGGCCTGCTTCGAGCCTGCTTCGAGTTCAGCCAGCTCAGACAGCTAG
>JBKPBH010000117.1:0-6083 GCA_046726795.1 Acidobacteriota bacterium | reverse complement strand
CCTCTGGGCCTCGTCCACCGCGTCGCGCGAGACGGCGGAAACCATGAACATGTCGATCTTGGTCGTGCGTTTGATGAGCTTCATGACCGTCGTGTAGGGAGCGATGACCGTGTCGTCCTGGTCCTGTCCCATCGTGCTGCCGCCCTTGCCTTCGAGAACGCCGACGACCCGGAAGGGAATGTTCTTGATCCGGATCATCTGGTCCACGGCGTTTCCGTCGGGAAAGAGCGCGTTGGCGACCGTGCTGCCCAGGACCGCCACCTTCGCGCCCGAACGCACCTCCGAGTCCCCGAAGTACCCTCCCCTCTCCACGTTCCAGGAGCGCACGAACGGCCACTCGACGCCGACGCCCTGGACCGAGGTGCCCCAGTTCCCGGTGCCGCCGACGATCTGCCCGGCGGACCGGACCGACGGCGACACGTAGGCGACCGCGGGGCATTCCGCCTTGACGGCGGCCACATCGTCTTCGGTGATCGTGGATTGTCCGGTGAAGATCCGCGCCCCCGATTGCGTCGCGATGCCGGGAAAGATCATCAGAAAATTCGAGCCGAGTGAGTTGATCTGCGCCTGAACGGCGGCCTGGGCCCCGCCGCCCACCGCGATCATCGCGATGACGCAGGCGACGCCGATGATGATGCCGAGCGCGGTCAGGGTCGAGCGCAGCTTGTTGCGCGCGATCGCCTTCATGCCGACCTTCAGGATCGTCAGGAACTTAAGCATGCATTTCCTCACCCGCTTTGAAGGAGGCCCGCCGCTGGCGCTCCACCGGCCGGTCTTCGACGACCTTGCCGTCGCGGAACAAGACGACCCTCCTGGCGAACTCCGCGATGTCCCGCTCGTGAGTGATGAGGACGACGGTTTTCCCCGCTTCGTTCAGCTTCTGGAAGACCGCCATGACCTCCTCGGACGTCTTGGTGTCCAGGTTGCCCGTCGGCTCGTCGGCCAGCATCAGCTTGGGCTCGTTGATCAGGGCTCGCGCGATCGCGACGCGCTGCTGCTGTCCGCCCGAGAGCTGGCTCGGCAGGTGCTCCTCGCGCCCCGCGAGACCGACGGTCTCAAGACAGCGGCGGGCCTTTTCGACCCGGTCCTTCGAACGATGGCCGTTGGACGAGTAGATCAGAGGCAGCTCGACGTTCTCCAGCGCCGACGTGCGGGCAAGAAGATTGAACGACTGGAAGACGAAGCCGATCTTTCCATTGCGGATTTCCGCGCGCTCGTCCCGGCCGAGGCTCGACACGTCTACGCCGTCCAGGAGGTATCGACCCGATGTCGGACGGTCCAGGCACCCCACGATGTTCATGAACGTGCTCTTGCCCGATCCCGACGGCCCCATGACCGCGACGAACTCCCCTGGAGCGATCGAGAGAGAAATGCCGTCCAGAGCCCGGACTTCGACTTCGCCCATCTGGTAGACGCGGGTCAGGTCCACGATCCGAATGACGTCGGCCGGCGTTCCTGCTGCCACTAGAAGCCCCTTCGCGGTCCTCCGGGTGCGGCGCCCGGCGGGGCGGCGCCCGGAGCACTCGCCTTGGCCGTGGCGAGCCCCACGATCACCGTGTCCCCGGGCTTGACTTCTCCCGAGACGATCTGCGTGAAGCGTCCATCCGTGATCCCCGTGCGAATCTCGACGGGCTTGGGCTCCACCTTCGGGCCCTGGGCCTCGTAGATCGTCGTCGGACGCGCGCCGCGGCCGCCGCCCGGCCGTCCGCCCCCTCCGCCGGGGCCGCCCGCCGTTCCCCCGCCGCCCGTTTGTCCGAACTGGCGAGACGGGGCCCCTGTGCCGCCGGCCGGCCCGCCTTGCCCAACTTGCCCGCCCTGCCCGCTCTTCGCCGCGCGTTCCTCGGCAGAGACTCCCGCCGCGGCGACCGTCCCCTCCGGTTTCCAGCGCAACGCGGCGTTGGGGACGCGGAGGACGTCGTGCACGGTCGCGACATCGATCGTCACGTTGGCGGTCATCGTGGGACGCAGCAGAAGGTCCGGGTTGGGGACCTCCACGATCACCGGATAGGTCACGACGTTCTGATTGACGGTCGCGATCAGCCGGATCTGGGAGACCTTGCCGCGAAATTGCCGCTCCGGATAGGCGTCTACGGTGAACCGGACCGGCTCCCCCATCTGGACCCGGCCGATGTCGGACTCCGAAACGTCGGCGGAAACCTGCATCTTCGTCAGGTCCTGCGCGATCTGGAAAAGCATCGGCGCCTGGAAGGAGGCCGCGACCGTTTGTCCTACGTCGTACTGGCGGTCCACCACCACTCCGTCGATGGGAGCGTTGATCTTGGTGTAGGAGAGATCTGTCCGGGTCTGCTTCAGGGCCGCGTTTGCCTGCGCGACGGAGGCGCGGGCCGAATCGAAGTTCGCCTGCGCGGCGTCGAAGTCGGCCTGAGGCGCGAGGCCCTCGGCCTTCAGGGCGGTCTGGCGCCGGAGGGCGATCGCGGCGTTGCGTTCGTCTACCTGAGCCTTCTGGAGCGCCGCCTCGGAGGCGTTGACCTTCTCTTGGAACGGGGTCGGATCGAGCTCCGCGAGAAGGGCTCCTTTCTTCACCTGGCTGTTGAAGTCCACATAGAGCTTGGAAATGATTCCGGAAACCTGGCTGCCGACTTTGACCGTCGTCACGGCCGAAACCGCTCCCGTGGCGGTGACCGTCTGCGTGATGTCGCCCTTGTCCACGACCGCGGTCCGGTACTTGGCTTGCGGCTTTCCGCGGCTCCCGATCAGGAAAAAGAGGCCGACGGCCGCCGCCACCACGATCAGGAGCCAGACCACCGTCTTCTTCTTCATAGCTTATTGAAAACCCCCGGGCAGAGGCCGATCTTCCCGGCGGGGCTCCGCGTTGTGATTACGGCAAAAGCGGTGCCAGGGTTACACCGGAGGCCCGAGGGTCGTGGCAAGCCCCGTCCTGAATCAAGAACGAAGCCGGAGGAGCGTAAAGACGGCGCCCGCGGCGACGGCCGCGGCGGGCAGTGTGACAAGCCAGGCGAGGAGCATCTCGCGAACGGTTGTCCAGCACACCGACATCGCTCCGCGGCGCAGACCGATCCCAATGATCGCGCCGGAGGAAACGTGCGTCGTTGAGACAGGGAGCGCGGCGAGAGAAGCGGCCCCGACGAGAAGAGAAGTGACCAGGTTGGCGCAGAACCCTTCGGCCGGAGTCATCTCCGTCACTCTCCTCGCCAGCGTATGGGTCACGCGCGAGCCCGCCATCAAGCTCCCGGCTCCCATGGCCAGGGCCACCGCGGCGTAAAACGGGAACCCGGACACACCGAGAACGCCCGAGGCGGCGATCCCCACGGCCACGATCTTGGGCGTGTCGTTCAATCCCCGGGCGAAGCTCGTTAGTGCCGACGAGATCCAGTGGAAGGCGTCGAGCGCGGAGACCCGCGCGGTCACGGCCGGCGACTCCCCGCACTCCGTGGCGGTGGATACGACCGCCGACGAGACGGCGGACATCGCGAGCGCGCCTCCGGAAATCGCCACGCGTCGTTCTATGCAAACGCAGTAAGTCCCGGCCCTGAGGGCGCTGCGGGAGAGCAGGGGAAAGAGAGCGTAGATCAAGGCGATCGAGATGACCGGCGAGACTCCGAGCGGCAGGGCGATTCTCTTCGCGAGGTAAGCCCAGTGGAGCGACGACGCCCCGTGCGCCACGATACCCGCTCCCGCGAGCGCCCCCGTGATCGCGTGCGTCGTCGAGACGGGAAGCCCTGTCCTCGACGCGAGGAGAACCCAGGCCATCGCTCCGGCCGCGACCGCGGAGAGGAACGCCGGACCGGACGTCGCCTTCGCCAGGAAACCGCTCCCCGAGAAAGTGGCGACGAGCCCCTGGGCGGCAAACGCCGCGAGCAGACCGCCGGCAACGGTCCAGGCCGTTCCCCACACGACGGCGGCCCCGAAGTTCGTAACGCCGCTTCCGACGAGCGTCGCGATCCCCTTCGAGATGTCGTTGCCTCCGTTGGCGTAGGCCAGCCCGAGGGCGAGGAGCGCCACGGCCGCGAACGGGAGCATCACTCCGCCGGCCTCAGCAACAGCCGGTCGAAGGATCACAGCCCGGCGCCATACCGGAGCCGGCCACGGAGAAACCGGGCCTCATCTCGGGCTCGATCACATGGAAGCTCTCCCGGTAGGGGGAATTCGAGAGTTTCGAAGCCGTGTCGGTGCAGACTTCGACTTCGAGCCCGCGCGGGAACGTGTGCCCTTCCTCGTCGACGAGCGCCTTGCCCGGGCCAAGGTACACGGCGCGCTGGCCGCGGTACACGCAGCCGGCGGTCTTCTCGAACTTCCAGCCGCGCACCGTGACCGAGTAGAACGGATACCCCTCGATCGATTTCCAGTAGACCTTCTTCAAGACCTCGATGCCGTAGAAGCCGGCCTTCTCGAGCGCCGCGAGGAAGCCCTCCTCCGTCAGCGAACCGACGGTACACTCCCCCCACAGATCGGCGTTCGTCTTCAAGTGCGGCGGCACCTCGCGCTCGCTGACGATGTCGGCGATCACGGCCCGGCCGTTGTCCTTCAGGACTCGCCAGATCTCGGAGAAGACCTTCGGCTTGTCCGGCGAGAGGTTGACGACGCAGTTGGACGTCACGGCGTCCACGCTCCTGGCCTCGAGGGGAATCGCCTCGAGGAACCCCTTCTTGAATTCGACGGCGTCGTAACCCAGGTTCGCCGCTACGATCGGCCGGTTCTCTTCGGCCACAACGAGCATCGGGTCGGTCATGTCCACGCCGATCGCGCGCCCGGCCGGGCCGACCTTCTTCGCCGCGATGAAGACGTCGATGCCGGCGCCGGAGCCCAGGTCCAGGAAGGCCTCCCCCGGCTTCACGTCGGCGGAGGAGACCGGCGAGCCGCACCCGTAGAAACGGTCGATCACGGCGCTCGGGATGTGACCGATCTCCGCGTCGTCGAACTTCGTGGGGCAGCAGAGCTCGGCCTGCGGCTTCTCGGCCGCCTTGCCGTAATACGCCCGCACGAGGGCTCGCGGCACGTCCACGTCGAAGGAGAGGACGCAGTTGGAGTGCAGCGTCAGGACTGGCATCTCCGCCGCCACGCCGTCGGCCACGCCGCAGGCGATCGTTCCGTCTCCCATCGCGTGATAGAGCGCTGGCGGATCGTAGCCGCTCCGCCGGTTCGTCGCGGCGCGCTTCTCGAGGGCGGTCTCGCGCATCGCGCGGCGCACGAGGGCGATCGAGATCGGATAGTAGGGATCGGGCGCGGTCAGGTCCCCGTTTCCGCTGGCGTCCGCCGCCGCTGAAAAGGCGTAGGCGTGCTCGATGTCGCCGCCGCCTGTCAGAAACCGGAAAGGATCGGTCCGGGCCTGTTCGCGGCGGGCCAGCGTGGCCTCGCGGAATCGCGCGAGGATGGGGCTCGAAGCCAGGATCCGCGACAGAGGCGTCTCGGTCACGCGGCCGCACGCGAGTGGCCCGTGGTCGGCCAGGGCGGCGGAGGGATAGACCGTTCCATCCGCGTAGACGCAGAGAGAGTCCCATCCGGCGTTGCCGAGGTCGTATTTCACGCCCGGCCGGCCGTTGGCGCGACGGCGCGCGGCCTCGAGGTTGTCCAGCGACACACCGACCTCCCGCGCCCGGTCCGCCGCCTTCTCGACGGCGGGCAGGATTTCGGCGGCCTCGGGGAAAAACCCGTTGTCGGAAACCCTGGCGCGGCCGCGCTTGTGGGACCACATCAAGTGCTGCGAGCGCGAGCCCACTCGAGCGGCGTGCTCGGTCAGCAGCGAGAGCTCTCCCAGGTTCTGGCGCGTCACGACGGTCGTCAGCGAGGTCTCGAATCCGAGTCCGACTAAGAGTCGTAGGCCGTCCATGGCCTTTTCGAAGGTGCCGACGCCGCGGATCGGATCGTTGGTCTCGTGGCTCGCGCCATCCACAGAGACCTGGAACTTCACGAGCTCGCGCGAGAGCGAGTCGAGCCCCTTTCCCAGGGGGCCGCGGAAGAGCGTGGCGTTGGTCAGCAGGATGAGCTCCTTGCCGTTGCCCCTGGTGATCCATTGGATCAGGTCGTAGACTGTCTCTTATACACATCTGACGCTGCCGACGAACACCGTGACGTGGTGTTTTGGGTGGTGGGGGGTTGTTTTT
>JBKPBH010000116.1:0-8946 GCA_046726795.1 Acidobacteriota bacterium | reverse complement strand
GGATGGAACAGGGCGAATACAAGGTCGGTCTCGACACGCTCTTCAAGATCCTGCAGGTTTTCGACCTGAAGATGGGCGAGTTCTTCGGCGAGACGGAGAGCCCGTCGGAGCCCGAGACGAGAGACCTGGTCAAGGACTTCCGCGAGCTTTCCGAAGACGCCCGGCGCGAGGTCCGCGATTTCGTCCGGTTCAAGAAGATGCAGGAGCAGGAACAACCGCAGGAAGGAAAGCCCGCTCCGGAATGGACCGGCGGGCCGTCCGGGGAAAAAACATCTTGAGTTCCCGCCCCGAGTCCCTAAAATCCAAGGACCCGCGCGTGCGAGGCCGATGAGCGATCGACGCAAGCACCTGGAATTCCTGCGCAAGACCGCCCGAGAGGCGATCTGGGCGGGAGACTACGAACGCGCGCTGACCCTCTACGACGACGGCCTGTCTCTGGCGCGCTCCTGGAAAGACCACGACCTCGAAGACCTCTTCACGTGCAACCGCGCGACGACGTTGATCGAGATGGACCGCCGAGACTTCGACCTCTCGAAGCTGAAGGAGATCCTGCTGCGGAGTCCCTCCAGCTACAACGGAGCGCTGGCCGCGTACGTCTCCGCCAACGCCCACGAGGCGCGGGGCGAGTACGGGCGCGCGCTCTTCTACGCGCAGACGGCGCTGACCAAGAGCCGGGAGATGAGGCTGGAAGAACTGACCGGGACCTCGCTCAATCTTCTCGCGAACCTGGAGCTCCACGAGAGCCGCTTCGAGGCGGCGCGCGACCTCTTCCAGGAGGCCGTCGAGCGGCTCGAATCGCAGGGCGAGAGCCTGTCGCGGCAGGCCGCCGTCGCCACGGACAACCTCGGCTATTGCCACATCGCGCTCGATCGGGTGGAAGTCGGTCTCCCTCTGGTTCATCGGTCTCTTTCGGTGCTGGACAGCCTCGGCGCGCGGCAGGCCATGGACTACCCAGCGCTCGACCTCTGCTTCGCGCACGTCAAGCTCGCCCGGCTGGACGAAGCCGAGAACTGGGGCATCCGCGCGCTCGGTCTCGGCAAGGAGTTCGGGCGCCAGGACGTCGTCAAGAACGCACACTACCTGCTCGCCGAGACCTACTCGGACATGGGGCGTCCCGCGGAGGCCAACGAGCAGTACGAGGCGCTGGCGAGCTATTACCCGGACTTCCCGGCGCTCAAACACTACCTCCATCAGATCAGCCTGATGGAAGTCATCAATCTGAGGGCCTGAACTCGTGAGACCGAACACCCTCCGCCGCCTCGCCGCCGCCGCCGCCTTCGCGCTGGCCGCGGCCGCCGCGCTCGCCGCCGGCAACAGAGGGTCGTACGAAGAGAAGTCGCTCCTGGCGTCGGATGGAACGCTCTACGTCGTGCGGTCGGGCACCGCGGCGGACCTGGGCGTCGTCGGCGGCACGCTTTCCCCGACGGACAAGGTGCTCGAGTGGAGCTCGCGCCGGCAGGACGGGAGCGTCGCGCAGGGCCTGATCCCGGGGACGACGAACGGAGACGTGAAGCACAACCTCGATCTCGCCTACGACGAGCCGAGCGGCTCGCTGGTCCTCCTGTGGAACGAGGAGCTGACGGTCTTGAACGTCCTGCGACTGGGGATCTTCAAGAACGGTTCCTGGACGGTGGGCAATCTGCTGCCCAGCCTCGGATTCGCCCACGCCTACAACCCGCAGATGCTGCTCTCGCACCAGCCGGTGAAGCTGCAGGACGCGAGCGGCAACACCGTGACGCTGACGCGCACGCTCCTCTCGGTCATCTGGTGGGAGGAAGCGCAGTACACGCAGGCTCGCTACGCTCCGATCTTCCTCGACGAGGACGCGAGCGCGGCCGACGTGCAGGTGTACGACCTGCCGGCCCTGCTCGGCAACGCGGGCCCCACGCCTTCCGGCAATCACCCGGTCGGCTCCTACATGTATCCCTCGCTGCAGCTCGAGGGGATCGGCGGCGCGATCCTGGCAAGCTTCGCCGACCTCACCGCCAACAGACAGTACGTCCTCCGCATCACGTACCCCGACAATCTCGGCAAGCCAGGGCCCGACAACGTCACCTGGCAGCGGCGTCGCATCCCGGTCGTGGGCGTCGCCTCGGAGAGCCCGATCTCCGACGATGTCCCGGTCACGATTGAGTCCGTCCGGACGGTGGTCGGTGCGTCCTACCGCCCGACGCTCGTCTGGACGACCGACAACGCGGTCGGTTTCACGCGCTACGACGGAAGGTCGTGGTCCTCGGCCAGGACGATCCCGCTCAACGAGTCCATGACGTTCGAGCGCGCGCTGCGGCTCGTCCAGGAGATGGCGACCAGGAACTGACCTCGCTTCGCTCGGTCAGTCCGGGTACTCGGTTTTTCGGTGTTCGGTTTTCGAGGAGAACTGTCGCCAAGACCCCCGCACTCCCGAACACCAATCACCGAACACCGATCACCGGCTCACAACCCCTTCGGTAAGTCTTTGCGCACGTCCTCGTCGTAGAGGGAATCGAGCAGCGTCGCGGCGTCGAGCCCGGCCGGCGTGACATTTCGAGGAACGGCGACTCGGATCGTGTAGATGTGGTCGCCAGTCTGCCCCGTGCGCGGGTTGCGAACGCCTTTGCCGCGCAAGCGCAACTTCTGTCCGCGGGTCCCGGGCGGAATCCGCGCGCGCAGCGTGCCGTGGATCGTCGGCACTTCGATCTCGGCCCCCGCGTAGGCCTCCTTGACAGTGACCGGAACAACGCCGTAGATGTCGTCGCCCCGGCGCTCGAAATAGGGGTGCGGCGCGACGCGGACCGTCACGAAGAGGTCTCCCGTCGGCCCTCCTCGCCGGCCCGGCGCTCCCTTCCCGGGGACGCGGATCGTGCCTCCGTCTTCAGTCCCCTCCGGAATCTTGATCCTCACCGTCTCGACCTCCGCCAGGCGGCCGCGTCCCCGGCACGTCGCGCAGGCCTCCCGTCCGGTCCTCCCGCTCCCGTGGCAGGTCGGGCATTCCTTTTCGCGGCGGAGCGAAAGCGAGGTGGATCCTCCGAGCACGGCTTCGCGGAAAGGGATCTCGATCGTTCCCGAAGCGTCCTCTCCCTTCTCGGGCCCACTCGCGCGCGCGCGCCCGCCGAACAGGTTGCCGAAGAGATCACCGAGATCGCCGGACTCGAATTGGAATCCTTCGAAAGGGGATCCCTCGCGTCCCCCCGTCGCGCCGCCGAAGCCCCCCGAACCGTAGGTCTCGAAACCGGGCGCCGGACGCCCGGCGTGACCGAAGCGGTCGTACGCCCGACGCTTCTCGGCATCCCGTAGGACGTCGTAGGCTTCCTGGACCTCCTGGAATTTCTTCTGGGCCGTCTTGTCTCCGGGATTCACGTCGGGATGAAGCTTGCGGGCCAGTCGGCGGTAGGCTTTCTTGATCTCCGCTTCCGAGGCCCCTTTCGACACGCCCAGAACCTCGTAGTAATCCCGCTTTTTCATAAGTTTCCGGAATTATAGCGGCGCCGAAATTACGCTATTGACAGGGGGTAGCGGTCTAATATTATTAGCCGCAAAGCAACCAAGCTCTAATCTTATAAGGGCGGCCGATGAGCATCGACGACATCGATCTCCGGATCCTGGACATGCTCCAGCGCAACGGGAAGCTGTCGCAGGCCAAGATCGCCGGAGCCGTCGGCTTGACGACTCCCTCCGTCAACGAGCGCATCAAGAAGATGGAGCGGCACGGAATGATCCGCGGCTTCGTCGCGCTGCTCGACCACGAGAAGATGGGATTTCCGCTGACGGCCTACGTGGACGTGGCCCTGGAGCACCCGCGCTTCGAGAAGGGCTTCGTGGACGATCTCGAGAAGCTGCTCGGCGTTCAGGAGTGTCACTACCTGGCGGGCGAATTCGCCTACCGCCTGAAAGTCAAGGCCGTCTCGACGGCCGCCCTCGCCGATTTTCTGCAGCACCGCCTGATGACGATCAAGGGAGTCGTCCGCACACGCGCCCAGGTCTCGTTGTCGTCCAAGAAGGAGTCCACGCTCCTCCCTCTCGCCATCCCTCCCGAAGAAAAGAAGTAACAGTCCCCCTCGACACTCGACTCGCGCAGACGGAGGGCCACCGCCCGGCTTTCGCCGGACGGGTCGGCCTGTCGGCCTGTTTGGAGGGAGCCTAGGAAAAGGGGGTGAAGGCGTGCCGGACGGCCCGGAAAGCCGGGCGGTCGGTCAAGAGGATTTTGTCGGCGGGCAAGAACCGATTGTCACTCATAGCTTGACCCGGCTCCATGCAAAGCCCGGGCCAGAGGCTGGAGCCGGCCATCTTCAGAAGCGGTAGGTCAATCCCGTGTTGGCTGTCAGAAGGGAACGGCCCGAGGTGGTAAGGACGCGGTGGAAGGTCAGCCGAACCATCAGGGAAAGATGCTTGACGAGTTGAACCCCGCCATCCGCGCCGGCGTGCCACCCGAAGGAGGTCTCCCGGTTATCGCGGTAATTCGCGATCTCTTCCGGCGCGTCCCTGGGCACGATCTTGTATCCGCCGATCCCGGCGAAGATCCCGGAGGTGAAAGTGCCTTCCCAGAATTCGTAGGAGACCCCGAGAGTTGCATACCGGATGTCGCTGGTCAGGTCGGGAAGCGTGACCTCGGAGCCCGACATAAGGGTGAAGGTCTTTCCTGCGTTCTCCCCTTTGACGCGCATCTCTCCGAAGGTCGCTCTCAGGATGACCTTCTCCTGGATCTCGACATCGAGTGACCCATTCACGTCCTTGGGCTTGAAGTCCTCCCAGTGAAAATGTTTCTCGACGTCGTTGACAGCCCCGATCGTCACCCCGGCGCCCCAGCTCTGCGCCCGCGCGCCGGCGGCGGAAAGAAACGCGGCGACGCCGAAGAGCGCGAGCTTCCTGCCCAGGGACACAGGCACCTCCAATCGCAGTCTATGGCTTCGGGTTTCAAGTTCCAAGTTTCAAGATCCGAAACCTGAAACCGGACGCTCGAAACAATCTTAGAATCTCGCCTCCAATGAATACGGAAGCCGCGCGCGGTTCGTGGAGAAGAATCTGAAAACGATCCTGCGCGTCGCCGCGGAATTCTTTCTTCCATCCCGCTGTCTCTCCTGCCGTCGCCGTCCGATCGAGCGATTTTTTCGCGGCGGCGTCTGCGAGGTCTGCTGGGAGGCTCTCCCGCGCTTGCAGGCGAGTCGCTGCGAGGTTTGCGACGAGCCCATCGGGTCGGCCGACGAGTCCGATGCGCTCGATGCGACATCGCGCTGCGGGCGTTGCCTCCTCTCCCCTCCCCCCTTCCGCCGGCTGCGCGCAGCCGCGCCCTACCGCGGGCCGGCGCGCCAGATCCTGATCGCCCTCAAGTTCGGGGGCGCCGATTTTCTCGCACCGCGTCTGGCCAAGGTGATGGAGGAGCGCCTTCCGGCCGCACAGGACGCCGAGGAAGTGACCGCGGTGCCGGCCACCGCGCGAGCCCGGAGGCACTCCGATCACGCGGCCGAGCTCCTCGGGGCGGCGCTCGCCGCGCGGCTCGGCCTGCGGTTTTCGCCGAGACGGCTCGTAAAGACCCGCGCGACCCGGCGGCAGAGCGGCCTCCCCCTCGCTCTCAAGGCGGGCAACGTCCGCGGAGCCTTCCGCGCGCGCCCCGGCGCGCCCCGCTCCGTGCTGCTCGTGGACGACGTCGCGACCTCCGGAGCGACCGCGCGGGAATGCGCTCGCGTCCTCGTCGGCGCGGGCGCCCGGAACGTGGACGTCTGGTGTTTCGCCCGCGCCTCGCGCGACGACGCGCTCGCCGACGAGATCGAATGAATCCGTTCAACGCCCTCCTCGTCCGGACGCTTCCCCTCGTTCCAAAGCCAGTCGTGCGTCTGGTGGCCTCGCGGTATGTCGCCGGCGAGACTCTGGAGGACGCGGTGCGGACCGTCCGCGCGTTGAACGCCGAAGGGTGCCGAGCGACGCTCGATGTCCTGGGCGAGGATGTGACGCGCGTCTCCGAGACCGAGGAGACGGTCGCGGAGTACCGGCGCGCCCTGGATGCCATCGCCGCGGAGCGCCTCGATTCGAACATCTCGGTGAAGCTCACCGCGTTCGGCATGAAGCTCGATCCGTCGCGCTGCCGGGCCCAGTTCGGCCGGATTCTCGAGGCGGCCCGTGCCTACGGCAACTTCGTCCGGATCGACATGGAAGACTCCTCGGTGACCGAAGAGACGATCCGCATCTTCCTCGAGTCTCGCCGCCAGACCGAGAAGGTCGGGCTCGCTCTCCAGGCCTATCTCCGAAGGAGCCGTGAAGACGCCCGACGCGCCGCGAGCGTAAGCGCGAACGTCCGGGTTTGCAAAGGCATCTACGCGGAGCCTCTCGAGATCGCCTACCAGGGCCGCGAAGAGATTCGTGACAGTTTTGCAGCGATCGTGGACGACCTACTCGCCCGGGGCTGCTTCGTCGGGATCGCGACGCACGACGCCGCGCTCGTCGAGCGGGCCCTGTCGACGGTCCGGCGCCTCCAGCTCCCGCCGGACGCCTACGAGTTCCAGATGCTCCTCGGAGTCGCCGTGGAGTTGCGCCGCCTCCTGGTCTCCGCGGGCCACTGCCTGCGTGTTTACGTGCCTTACGGGAAGTCCTGGCACGCCTACTCGCTGCGGCGCCTGAAGGAGAATCCGGCGATTGCCGGCCAGGTGGTCAAGGGGATGTTCGGGAGCCGTTGAGAGTCGAGTGCTCGGAGTTGAGAGGTGCCGAAGGTGGGTCTGAGGCATGCGGCGTGCAGGGTGAGAGACCATGCTCAAAAACTCGGCGCACCGCGCCCCGCGGGACGCAAACCGGCTCCGAGGCATTTCGGGCCTCACCCCTAAACCCGGACTCAAGCGGGGTGGCTATTGACACCGGGGAGTCATATACTCGCTCGGGGACCCTCCGGGGTCCTGCTATGAGACGTCGCCCATCAGCAGCGTTGGCCCTGCTTTTGCCGGTCTTTGTCTCCGGGGGATGGGCCCTCGCCGTGCCCTCTGCCTCTCCGGTCCTGGCCTCGCCTGTCGCTCCCCCCATCTCCGGGATCGTCAGTCATCTGGAGAGGCCGATCGCGGGGGCTCTGGTCATCCTCTACAACCTCGGCGACACCTCGCTGTCGCGCTCGCGCACCGCGACCGACGGGACCTTCGTTCTGGCCTCCGCCCCCGTGGGGGTATACGACCTGGTGGCCTACAAGAAAGGTTTCCTGCCCGCCCTGGTCCGCGTGTGGCATCAGCCTCTGCCGGACGGCGTCAGCGCGGTGCGTATTCGTCTGGCCGCACGAAGCGAGAGCCGCGGCGAGCCCAACGCGTCCTCGAGCCTCTGGGAGCTTCGCGACAAGCTCCCCGCGGACGTCCTTCGGGAAATCGCGCTCGAGGCCGCTTCGGAACCGGCGCCAGCGCTGGACCGGTTGCGCCTCGACAAGCTGGTCGCCGGAGAGGTCCGCACGGTCGCCGACGTGGCCCAGGGAGACGCCTCCCTCTCGCGAACCGCCGTCGGCGTCCGCGGAGGGCTGCCCAACGGCTGGAGGTACGACCTGCGCGGCGACTTCGCCGCCGTCTCCGATCCCGCCGGAATCTCAGACACCACCGCGACCACCGGGAATGCTGCGGGACTCGCGCTCGACCTGGCAACGTCGCCGGCCGACCGCGTGAGCCTGACGACCCGGCGGCACACCTTAAACCTCCACGAGGACCGGGTCGCCAGCCTGCAGACGCACGGCGTCTCCTGGTCCCGGGACGGAGAGGAGGGCAATGTCGAGTCGGTCGCGGCGCGATACGTCGAGGAGGCCAACCTCTATCGAGCCACCTCTCCGTCGAACTTTTTCCCTCTGGCCTCCCGCACCTGGGAGGTCCGAGGCAACTACGCCCGGCCGGCCGGGGACGCGCCCGGGGTGGCCGTGGCGATGACCTACCGGCACCGCGAAGGGACCGTCGGGCCTTCCGGCGTCGGTTCCGACGGAGCATTCCTGATGTCTGCGCCGGACGGTGACCTCTCGGCCGGCTCGTCGTTACGTGTGTCCCAGCGCGCGGAAGTCGAAGGGGGCGTCGTGGCGCGGTATCTCGCGGGCGGCTATGGAATCGCCCCGCGACTGGGAGCGCGTTACGAGATCGCATCGAAGACGTTCGTGTACGTCCGCGGCCTTTACCGCGTCGTGGACTCGGGCACGGCCTCCGGCACGGTCCTGCCCCTGGTCAGCTCCGTCGACGAGAACGGCGACTCCACCTCCGGCAAGGGATTCACCGTGGGCATCGAGCGCCGCAGCGGCCCGGAGGCGTCGTTCCGCGCCGAGGTTTCCGACCAGCGTGTCAACGAGGCGGTGCGCGCGTTCTTCGAGGGCGATTTCCTCACGGACTTCGACAGCATCTATTTGTTCGACGGCAACACGGTTCGCCAGTACAAGCTGGCCGGCAGCCACCGGCTCTCCGACACGCTGTCGGGCAGTGTCGCCGTCCGCTACGGTACGATCGCCGGCGATCCGGCCGCCGAGTCGGCGGCGGGCTTCGGGATCCTCGAGAACTCGGGGCGCTTCTGGTCGGCTCGCGCAGCCGTGGAGGTCGTTCCGACGGGGACGGGCGTCGCGGTGCTCGTACGCAACGTGCGCCAGGACCTGGCGAGCGCAGGCTCGCCGCGCTCCAACGATTCCCGCAAGCTCGCGGTTTCGCTCGCGCAGGATCTCTCGGTCGTCGGTGTCAATCCCTTCGGATCCGTCTGCAAGCTGCTACTGGCGCTGGAACGGGCTCGCAGCGCCTCGGCCACGAGCGAGGAAGCCCCCTCGACCAACCGTCTTCTCGGGGGAGTCGCGATCTCCTTCTGAGTCACCTCTTCCGGCCTCCTGATAGTAGATCCTCCTAATCCGACGGACTTCCTGTCAGCGGCCGGCTGCCGCGCGCGGACCAGGCAGTTTGCCCGTATTTCTTCGGGGCCCTTCCACTGCCCCAAACTAGCCCTTCCATCCAAAATAATTTTGGACTAGATTCACAAAATTGGATTCCTGATCAA
>JBKPBH010000115.1:0-6589 GCA_046726795.1 Acidobacteriota bacterium | reverse complement strand
ACCTCGTCCATCGCGGTGTCCTGATCCGCGAGATAGCGCGCGCGGAAGGCCGGATCGGACTTGAGCAGGAAGAGGCAGCGGTTGAGCGGATAGGCGCCGGCCGGCGGGAAGAAGTAGTGCGTGGTCATCTCGGGGCTCCCGACGGCGCGATCGGCCAGGTCACAACGGCATTGCCGTGGTGCCAGGAGGGCTCGTAGCAGATCACCTCGGCGCGCGCTTTGCCCACGGCGCCCAGCAGCGTAATCCAGGTGCGCAGCTCGACATTGCCCGCCTTGTCCAGTTCTTCGCCGGTGAGCCGGGCCGTCTCGGCGCCCCGGCCTTCGGTGAGGGCAGCGAGGAGCTGCCGGTCCCAGTCGAAATCGGGCGAGGCGTAGCGGTCGGTGCCGGGGTAATGCGACATGCCGCCCGAGGCCATCAGCGCCACGCGCTCGGGGCGGGCGTCGAGGATCTCCCGCAGCGCGCGCCCCCAGGCATAGCAGCGGCGCGGCGTGGGCTGGGGCGGGAGATAGACATTGACGTAGAGGGGCACGATCGGCACCGGCGGGGCGGGCATGGTGAAGTGCAGCGGGACGTAGAAGGCATAGTCGAGGCGGATGTCCTGGCTGTAGGCCAGATCGAACTCGCGTTCTATCCCTTGCTCGAGAATCCCCCGGGCGAGCGGCTCGTGCACGGGGAAGGTGTAGGCGTAGGAGCCGAACTGGCCCGAGACCTGGGCGCCGGCATAGACGGCGAAGGCCGGGACGGCGTTGAGGAAGAAGCCCTCGATGTGATCGCCCGCGATGAGGCAGATGGCATCGGGCCGGGCCTCGGTGAGCAGGCGCTTGACCTGGGCGTAGGCGGCATGGACGCGGAGGACCAGCTCGCGGTCCTCGGTCTCGGGGCGGATCAGGAGCTGAGGCGTGTGGGGACAGGCAACGGCGGCCACCAGCGGCATGCGCTTCTCCTCCGGGCGCTGATTCTACATCGTTTCCCCCTCACCCTAACCCTCTCGCCAGAGGGGAGAGGGAAGGGTGAGGCGCTGTATCCATTTCGGGGCATTGGCCGAGGAAGACAATGGAGTAGAATTCGGTACATGACACCGGATCCCGCAAAGCTCCTAGAGGAAGCACTCAGATTGTCGCCGGAGGCACGGGCTGCACTCGCGGCCTCTCTCTTAGAGAGTCTCGATGAGGGCATCGATGAGAGGGCGGAGGCTGAGTGGGCCACGGAAATCGCCAAGCGAGCCCGGGAGCTCGACTCGGGAACAGTTGCGCCGGTGCCCTGGCCTGAAGCTCGTCGCATGATCCTCGGCCGGTAGTGCCCGGCGAACGCGCCTGGGTTCACCCTCAAGCAGTCGCAGAAGCACGCGCCGCCCGGGAGTGGTACCAAGCCCGGAATGCTGAAGCCGCTGATGCGTTCATGGCGGAGCTCGATTCCCCCCTCGAGCAGATCGAGGAGGTGCCGCGCCAGTGGCCGCCTTACCTCGGCGACACCCGTCGATATCTTCTCCGCCGCTTCCCTTTTTTTGTTGTCTTCCGGGAGACGGAGCGCGGGGTCGAGGTCCCGGCCGTCGCACACGCACACCGCCGGCCGGGATACTGGATCGGTAGGTAATTAGCCGGACCTGGGAAGAAGGTTTGTCAGCTCGGTCCCGGACAAGCGGGAGAGGGCGGGGTGAGGGGGAGTATCCAGCTACTGCTGCCGCGGGCGCTTGGGGGGCTTGCGGTCTTCCAGGATCATGACGCGCGCCTCGAGCCTCGTTACTCGGCTCTCGAGACGGTCGGTTCGCCCCGTCTCTTCGCCGAACCGCCGCTGCGTCCCTTCGTTGTTAAGGGTCATCGCCTCGGCGAGGGCGCGGATCTCGCCGCGGAGCGACTCTCCGACGACATCGAAGTGGCGACGCGTCTCGGTGGCGGAGGTTCCCACCCGCTCGTCAATGTAGGCGCGCGTCTCGGCGGCGGAGGTCCCCACCCGCTCGTCAATGTAGGCGCGCGTCTCGGTGGTGGAGGTCCCTACGCGCTCGTCGATGTAGGCGCGCGTCTCGGCGGCGGAGGTTCCCACCCGCTCGTCGAAGTGGCGACGCGTCTCGGCGTCGCCCGACCGGATCTCGGCGCGGAGATCCGCGGCCAACTGGTTGAGGGCATCACGAAGCTCGGGGTCCACGGCCGAAGTCTGGCCGCGCTCCCGCGCCTTGTCAATGTCTCTGCGCGGAGACACCGGTATGGACACCGCGGGTAGGATATAGCCACCGTAGTTACGGCCGCGAACAGGAGGAAGGATCATGAACGCCAAAGGCACACTAACCGCTATCCTCGCCTTCGCCGCGATCGGTCTCATGGCCCATTCGGCCATGGCCGAGCGAATCAGCATCAAGGGCCACAACCAGGATCAGGTCCAGGGCAAGTGTAGCGGCGACGGCGATGTCTTCTGGATCCCCGGCAAGTCCGGCAAGACCTATGGCTGCCTGCATGCGGATGGCAGCGGCATCGTCTGCGGCGGCGTCACGGCCGACGACAAGAAGACCTGCGATACCTTCCGGACGGGGTCGTTTCCCGTTCCAAAGTTTCCAACGAGGGGCGAGGCTGTAAAGGCTGGAACAGCGAAACAGTAAACCCTATCCAGGCGGCTGCTCCGCCCAATGCCGACGGGTCTCGGGCGGGGTGATTTTTTAGGCCGTCGCCGCTACTTCAACGCTCTGCGCCTCCAGAAGCAGCAACAGACCCGGCACCGGGGTCAGTCGCCGGCCCACCGGATCGGCGGCGAGCCGTAATCCTTCGAGCGCGTATGCCCCGAGAAGCGACTGGCTGTCGAGACCGCCGAAGACGACAAGGGTGAGCTCGGTGCGTCCTTCCAACCGGATCCAGGTGCGGCCGATCGCGCGCTCCACCTGGCGGCCGTCCGCCAGGACGAACGTCGCGCGCGCGTGCGGGACCACGCGAAGGCCACCTAGGAGAGTCGCCGGCAAGGCCGTATACGTGGCTCCCGTGTCCACGATGGCCTCGACGGCTTCGTAGCGCTCGCCGGCGGGATCGCCTACCTCGATGCTCACGCGGAAGGTGCCCATCGAGTCGAGCCTATGCGACCGACCTGGCGCCGTCAACGTCTCGGTCGATACACCTGTTGGTCCCCTCACCCTGCCCTCTCCCCAAAGGGGAGAGGGAGAGAGGCGTGTTCCACGCTAGCGGTCAGGCCAGATAGCGGCGGGCGAGGCCGTTGGCGTAGAGCTCGAGGAGCCGGTGCATCTCGCGCATCGCCTCCTCGGCGGCCCGACGGTCCTCTGATGTGCGCAGGTGCTGGAGGATGGTCTTCTTGGTCTCGCCGGACTCTTCCTTCTCGATCGCCTCGTGTACCGTGTAGTTCATGGCACCCCACTCGGGACGGGCGCTGTAATGCTCGACGAGCGCCCGTCCGACTGTGCGCGCGATCTCGACGACCTCCTCTTCGAGGAGGGCGGTGGCGCAGAGGGAGGCGGACCAGGGGAACTCATAAGCCAGCCGGCGGAAGAAGTCGATGATGGCGGCCATTTCGGGGACGGGCTTGATGTCGGCGTAGGCGGCGCGCGGGTAGCCGAGGTCGTCGCCGATCCGGCGGAAGAGCTCGTCGTGGTCGGGCGTGCCGCCGACCCGGCCCTCGAAGTAGCCCAGGTCTTCCACGAGGAGGTGGCGCGCGCAGTCCTTCCTCACCTCGAGGTCTTCGCAGCGGGTGTGGATGCCGCTGAAGATGCGCGGGAACCAGGCGATGAGGAGGTAGTGCTGGGCGATGTGCCCCCAAACCTGCTCGCGGCTGAGCGTGCCGGCGGCGAAGCGTTTGAAGTACTCCGAGCGGCGGAAGGGGCTCCGCGCCAGCAGCTCCGCGGTGAGCGCCTCGTACCAGGCTTCGGTGGTCATGGCGTCGGTGGTCATGCCAACGATTCTATATCGGAACGCGGGCTCGTGTCAGTCCCCTCTCCCCCTTGCGGAGGATCGACGGCCGGCGGAGAATCACCGCGATGCTCAGCGCCCATGCGGCGAACGGCGGGGAATAGTCGCTTAACAAAACTTCTCGGGAGGACGCTTGGAGCTGTTCATCTTTGGGCGTTTTCATGCGCGCCCTGGAGACGAGAGCGCCGTGGAAGAGGCGATCCGCAATGTCGTCGGTCCGTCCCGTGAGGAACCTGGCTGCCTCAGCATTCAGGCGTTCCGGTCGATCCGTGACCCGCGCCTTTTCTACATCCATTCACGCTGGCTAGACGAAGCTGCATTCGACCATCACGGGGGCCTGCCGCATACGGTGCGTTTCATCGAACGGGTGCAAGCTCTGATCGATCACCCGCTCGACGTCACGCGGACCAGGCTCGCTGGGTTTTAGGTGCCAGACTTCACTGAGCTCAAGCAGAGACACAGGGCGACCTGGGCGTCCGGTGATTACGACCGGATCGCGCAGGGCATCCTGGCGGTCGCCGACCACGTGGTGCGGGCCGCGCGCATCCGCGCCGGCGAGCGCGTGCTCGACATCGCGTGTGGAACCGGGAACACGGCGCTGATGGCCCGCGCGCGCGGCGCCGTGGTCACGGGACTCGATCTCACACCTGAGCTGCTCGCCGTCGCGAAGCAGCGCGGAGTGGAGCAAGGCTACGACGACATCACGTGGAAAGAAGGCGACGCCGAGAATCTCCCGTTCCCGGACGGCGCGTTCGATGTCGTCGTGTCGTCCTGCGGTCTCATGTTCGCGCCCGACCAGCAGAAGGCGGCGAAAGAGCTGGCGCGCGTGACGAGGCCCGGCGGCCGCATCGCGATCCAGGCGTGGACGCGCGAGGGCGGCAACGGGCGCATGTTCAAGCTCATGGGCGCTTACCTCCCGCCGCCGCCCGGAGTGCCGAGCCCCTTCGAGTGGGGCGACGAAGAAAAGGTGAAGACGCTGCTCGGCCCGTCGTTCCGCGGCTACCGCTTCGAGCGGTACGACTGCCCCGAGTTCGCGGACACGCCGGAGCAGCTCGCCGACCTCTTCATCGAGAAGTTCGGTCCCACAAATCGCGTCTACACCTCGCTACCCCAGGACAAGGCAGCGGTCTTCCGCAAGGACCTCGTCGACCTGTACCGCGGCTACGTCACGCCGGCGGACGGAAAGGTGCGCTGGGGTCGCGAATACATCATCACCCTCGCAACGCGAGGCTGAGGGATGCGAAGGGATCCCTGACCTCGGAACGACACCGCTCTTGACTCGCAGCCGGGAAGTTGCTCTATTCGCGGCGAGATGGATCGGCGCGACTTTCTCTCGCGCGCTTCCTTCGGCCTGGCCGCAGCCCTCGCGTCCGGGACGGCCCCGGCGGCCGGCGCCTCGTCCACCGGCGCGTCGACGACGACCAAGCGGGACCTGGTCATCGCGCAGGGCAATGACCTGACTAGCCTCGATCCCCACGGCTCCACCCTTTCGAGCGACTGGCGGGTCGCCTTCAACGTCTTCGACACTCTCATCCGGCGCCATCCCGACGGGACGCTGCACCCGGCGCTCGCCCACAACTGGAAGCGCACGGCACCCACGACGTGGCATTTCGGGCTACGCTCAGACGTCCGCTGGCACGACGGGGCCCGCTTCACGTCGGTCGACGCCAAATACAGTCTCGACCGGACCTACGACGCCTCCGTCAAGGCCGCCCGGCTTCTCGGGGCGTGGTGGACTCAGGCGATCGAGCGGACCGAAGCGCCAGACCCGGCGACGCTGGTGATCCACACCCGGTGGCCCGATCTGCTCATGCCGGCGCGCCTCGCATCGTGCGCGGGCTCGATGGTCCCGTGGGCGTACATCGACCGGGTGGGCTTCAAGGCCTTCAACGAGCGCCCAGTCGGCAGCGGTCCGCTCCGCTTCGTGTCGCGGAGCAAGGGCGATCAGTGTCTCCTCGACGCCAATCCTGACTACTGGGGCGGCCGCGTCGACGTCGACCGGGTGGTGTTCAAATCGGTTCCGGACCCCGATCGCCGTGTGGATCTGCTGCTTCGCGGCGCGGCCGACCTGATCATGCCGCTTGCCCCCGAGCACGGGCCGCGCGTGGCGTCGAATCCCTCCACCAGGGTCGCCGGGGTGCTCTATGCCGGCCTCTACGTACTCGCGGTCAATGTCTGGGTGTCGCCGCTGAACGATCCGCTGATCCGCCAGGCGCTTTCCCTCGCCATCGACCGCGAAACGATCGTGAAGGAGCTCTGGCGCGGCCGTGGCGTAGTGCCGAATGGGCCTATCCCTCGAGGAGATCGCCTCCACGATCCCTCGCTGCGGGCGCTCCCCTACGATCCCGGCGCCGCGCGGGAGCGGCTGAAGCGGGCGGGCTATCGAGGCGAGGCGATCCACTTTGAGACGACGGCGGGCATGATCGCCAACGACCGGTCGATGGCCGAGGCCATCGTCGAGATGTGGGAGGACATCGGCGTCAAGGTCGTCCTCGACGTGATCGACACCGAGGTCCGCCATCGGAAGAACCGGCAGCAGACGTTCAAAGGTCTCTGGTGGTCGGATCCGACCTCGATCATCCGCGATCCGGACGGCATGATGGGGCGGCTTCTCAGCCCGGGGCAGCCGCACGACTACTGGCGCCACGATGAGTTCGACCGCCTGGCCATCGCCGCGCGCTCCAGCGCCG
>JBKPBH010000114.1:0-19737 GCA_046726795.1 Acidobacteriota bacterium | reverse complement strand
TGGGCCTGTCCCGCCCGTGGCCCGACGCGCTCGAGACACTGACCGGCCAGCGCCAGATGGACGCGACCGCGATCCGCGACTACTTCGCCCCGCTCCAGAAGTGGCTGGACGAGCAGAACAAAGGCAAGCCCCTCGGCTGGTAAGCCGGTCGCTCCCGCGGCGCGAGGCTCCTCCTTCGATTACCTCAGGAGACTCCTCGCGTCGCGAGCGGGAGTCGCAGTGCCGTAAGAAACGGAGTTTCAGTCCTTCGCTGCGGCTCTGCTTGTTGGTGTTCCGCCACCATGCCTTAGACGTTAGGCCGTCTCTTCACGGGGTCTTCCGGGAAAGATCGGATGGAGCTGGCGAGTGTCGAGGTAGGACGCGACCGACGTCGCGCCGTGGTCGGGATCCGCCAGGGCCACGTAGCCGTCCGGGCGCACGAGATAGACGGCATGGCGCCGCAGGCCGGTTCGGCCCATTTCCCGGCGCCAAGGAAAAACGTGCAGAGGCAGATCTCGTTCTTCACACACTTTCCGGATCGCGGATTCGGCCTCGCCGTACACGTGGATCTGCCAGTCTAAAGAGGTCAGCGGCGAAAAGTTGTCGCCCTCGGCGTCGGCCGCGGCCATTTTCACCCATGGTAAACGGTCGCCGCCGTGAACTGTTCCCGCGCGTCCCTGGCTCAAGCTGCTTTCCCGGTAGTTCACCGCCGTCTGAGAGACCGTACGAAACAGAAGGCGCCGCGCCATCCTGAGATGGAAGAGAACCGGAATCAGGAGCGGCACGATATTCAGACGAACCCGCCGAGCGATCGCACCGGAGCTCGTCACGCCCGTGAAGGCCCGATCCGTCGTGGCGACCAGCCGCCGGGCGAAGGCGATTCGTTCCGGCTCGTAGCTGTCGAGGAGCGACGCCTGTGCCCGACCGTGCAAGACAGCTGCGAGTTTCCAGGCGAGGTTCACCGCGTCCCCGATGCCGGTGTTCATCCCCTGACCACCCACGGGACTGTGGATGTGCGCGGCGTCACCGAGCAGGAAGGCGCGACCCTGGCGGAACCGATCGGCGACTCGGTGATGCACGTGGTAGGTCGAGAACCAATTGACACGGTCAACAGCGATGCTCATCCACTCGATCACGCGCTTGCTCACGTCGCTCCACGAGAGGCCCTCGTCCCGGTGTTCGGCCTCTTCGCGCACCGTGCCGATGAGCCGCGCACGCCCTTCGCCCTTCAATGGAAAGACCGCGAGAAAATCGGTCCTGTCCAGGGCGACGTGCACTTCGCCGTTGAGCGCGGTTCCGCTCGCCTCCACGTCGGCGACATAGAAGAGGTGGGCGTAGACCCCGCCCGGGAAGCCGATCTTGAGCCCCTCGCGCACGGTGGAATGGGAGCCGTCGCATCCGGCGATGTAAGCCGCGTCGCAAGCCTCGAGGCCTCCATCCGGCGTCTTCAGGCTCGAGCGCACGCGATCCGCCGCATCCTCGAAGCTCACGAGCTCCGTGCGACGCTCGACCTCGACACCGGCCTCGGCCAGGCGACCGATCAGGAGATGCTCGTGCTCGTCCTGCGGAAAGATCAGCGCGTATGGAAATGGGCTCAGACCCGCGCCCATGTCGCCGAAGGCGCCCCGCCCCACGATCTTGCCGGCCACCCAGAGATTCGCGGCGACGGCCTTGCGTCCACGCTCGACGACCGCGTCGGCGAGACCGATCTGACCGTACAGCTCGAGCGTCCGCGCCTGCACGGCGACCGCGCGCGAGGTCGTTCCCGGCTCCGCCGTCTTGTCGACGATCCTCACACGTACGCCCATCCGCGTCAGCCACAGGGCCAGCACCAGACCCGTCGGCCCGGCGCCGACGATGAGGACGTCGGTCTTGCCTTTCGACGAAGTGCTCATGAAGGCACTGGGGATTCGCAAACCCTGGCGGCGAGGACGATCGAGCCCACAACGAAGTACCCGGCCGCCAGCTGCAGGGATACGCCGGTGGCCTGCCAGGGAAGGAAGAGCGTCCCCTGCGGGGCCGGAGAATGGATGACGCCGAAGAGGCAGAGCGCGGCGGCGACGAAGAAAGAGAGAGAGCTCCGGAGAAAGTGCCTGTCGATCAACTCGGCCGCGGCGGCGCCCCACAGGAGCGCCGTGATGATGAATCCGCTGGCCAGGAGCTTTAACGTCCCGACGGTCTCTGCCAGCTCCCCGGAAAGCGAGCCGCCCTCCGGCAGAAGGGAGCCCATCTCCAGCGCGAGCACGAACGCGAGAGAGGGGAGAACCGCGAGCGCGACCGCTGCGGCGTGGCGGGCGGGAGTCGCCGTGAAGGCCTGCGCCAGAACCTCGAGGCCGATGTACAGCAGGATCGGGGCGACCGCCGCCGCCGGAATCCAGTCAATCAGGAAAGGCAGATACCCGATCACGCCGCCCAATCCCACGAAGAGGCCGGTCGCCAGGGCGTACCCGGCGCCCGCTCCCATCTTCTTGTAGGCGGGATGCCCGATGTAGGGGGTGCTCTCCACCACACCCCCGCAGAGGCCGGCCGCGAGCGTCGCGAGCCCCTCGGTCGCGAGAATGGCGCGCGTGTCGTATTCGTCGCCCGCCGCCGCGGCACTCTCAGTGTTGTCGGTTCCGCCCACGATCGTCGCCACCGCGAAGGGGAGAGCGATGGGCAGGTATCCCCAGGCGAGCGACAGGCCGCTGAGGAAAGCGAAGCTCGGCCAGGGGAAGGAGAGGCGGAGGCTTCCAGCAGTCTCGAAACGGGCCACGGCGAACAGGCCGCGGACCCCGATCGCCGACAACGCGTACGACACAGCGACCGCGAGCAGGACCGAGACGAAGGCGCCGGGCAATCCCCAGGGGAGGCGCACCCGCCCGAGCAGCGTGACCAGAATGACTCCGAAAGCGATGAAGCCGACGATGGGATTGGCCACGACCTTGAGCAGCGGCAGCAGGCCGATCAGGGCGATGCCGGCGCCTCCGATCGAGCCGAGGAGCGCGGCCCGGGGGACGGCCCGGCGCACCGCGTTGCCGCCGAGAGCAAGGCCGATCTTGAAGAGCCCGACGAGGACCGTCACGGCCATTCCCATCTTCCAGGTGAGCAGGGCATCGCCCGTGGCGAGGTACGCCGGCCCGAGGACTGCAAAGGCCATCCCGAACACGCTCGGCGCGTTGATCCCGAGGGGCATCGCGGTGACATCCGCACGCCCGGTGCGGCGCGCGAGCCGCCGCGCCATCGCGGCGTAGATCAGGTCCCCGACGAGCACGCCGACCGCCGTGCCCGGGACCATGCGGTACAGCACGATCTCCCGTGGAAAGTGGAACGCTCCGACGAGGATGGCGGTCAGAATCACCAGGTTCGCCACGTTGTCGAACATCAGCGCGAAGAACGCGTTGGCATCTCCCGCGCGGAGCCAGCGGTAGCGGCTCAAGCGACGGACCGTCGGGAGCTGGAAGCCGTGCCCTGGCCGCGGGCCGCTGTCATTTTCCGTAGTCCAGAAGCCCCGTGTGGGCGATCAGCTTCCACTCGGCACCCAACTTCGTGTAGATCTTGCAGGCCCGGCCCTTCCAGTGGAAGTCCCGTCCCGCCGGGCCACGCCAGAGCGTGTCCACGTCCACGACCGCGAGCGCGCCGTCCCCTTCTCGCGAGACGACGATCTTCACGATCTTGCGCCGGTTGTGGATGAGCTGGTGCGTTTCGAAAAGGTTCTGCCATTCCCGCCGCCAGCGTTCGGCGTCGTAGCGTCCGAGCTCCATCACCCAGAGGGCCGGGTCGTGTGCCTCGGAATTCGGCGGCCACGGCCAGACCATGTCGGGGTGAAAGATCGTCAGGAGCAGATCGGCGTCCTTGCGGTCCCAGGCCCGCGTCTCGCGGTGAACGATTTCTTGGATTTCGCGCTCGACCCGGTTCATCGACGCAGAAAAAGGGCGGCCGGACTCACGTCCGGCCGCCTCGTGTCTCTCGTCTCCCGTTCAGAACGTCACGCGGACGCCGACCTGGAATTGCCGCGGGTCGCCCGAGCCGCTCTGGACGGTCCCGTCGAAGTTGAACACGAGGTTCGTGACCTCGGGCTTCTTGGTGTTTTTGGAGTTGAAGAGATTGAATCCCTCGATCGAAGGCTCGATTGTGAGGAAGGAAACCTGGAAAGGCCGCGAGATGCGCAGATCGAGCGAGGAGAACTGATTGTCCTTGCGTCCGAGGTTGCGGCGGGTCACGGTGCCGTCGGGGTTGATGCGGTCCTGCGGCGTATTGGTCGGAACTCCCGCCGCCGTAACGTCCTGGGGCTGGGCCGAGCGGTAGGAGTAGCGGAAGTTCAGGGAGATGTCGCCGGGAGTGATGTACAGGAGATATGCGTTGACCCGGTGCCGCTGGTCGCGGTCGGAATAGCTCCACTCCCTCGAGAACTCGGCGGTGGGGTCGGAGGGGTCCTCGTGGATCTTCGCGTAGCGAAGGGTGAAAGGATCCCGCTCGTTGTCGTCGTCCGATTTGTCCTTGGAGTATGTGTAGTTGACCTGGAATCCGACCTGGTCCGAGAAGCGCTTGCTGACGCCGAATGTCAGGCCCCAATACTTGCTCTGGGCGGTGGACTCGACCGTGGTGAGGCCCGACAGGCCATTCTTGCCGTCGGTTCCGAGGCCCGTGCTCCACGGTGAGCCGAGCTCGGCGGCGTTGCGGTCGACGAAGCGCGTCAGGTGCGTCGTCTTGGCGTAGTTGTACTTGATGAGCATCCCCAGTCCCGGGATTACCTCCCTCTCGACGGAGGCGCTGGCCGCTGCGGTCCGGGGATTCTGGAAGTCCTTGTCGGTGACGAAGATGCTCGGATGATCGGGATTGCCGATCTCGGAAGAAGGGATCAGGTTGGGGTAGGCGGGCGGAAGCGGTCCGCCGAAGTTCCGGAAGGTGCTGTCCCGGTAGATGCTCTGCCCGATGCTCCCGTTGGTCGAGCGGGTCGAGGCGAACACAAGGGCCGGGACGCGCGCGTAGAAGAGGCCGAAGTTTCCCCGCAAAACGGTCTTTCCGTCGCTCCACGGGTCGAAGGAGACCCCGATCCGCGGCTGCCACATCTTCTTGTCGGAAGGAATAGTGCCGTCGGAGGGGAAGGCCTGGCCTTTCACCGTCTTGCCGATGAAAGGCGCGAAGAAGACCTGAGAAGCCGGCGTGATCGGGTCCGGCTCGATCTGGGCTTCCCAGCGCAGCCCGACCTGAACCGTGAGGTTGGACAGGGGCTGCCAGACGTCCTGGACGAAGGCGGCCGGCTCCTTCTGGGTGAGCTTCTGCGTTCCGGCCTGGTCCACGGTCAGCCCGCCGACGCCGGCCTGCTGCAGGTAGAGAAGGACCGGGCCGGTGACCGTGGTCCCGGCGGGGCATTTGCCGCTCTGGGAGGAGGTCCCGTTGGAACACTCCACGTAGTTGGAATTCTTCAGGTAGTTCAGGAAGCCGTCCGTCGAGCTGAAGATGAAGCGCCCGTTGGCGAATCCCCGGAACGTCTGCGCCGACGCCACCTGGTTGTATTCGACGCCCGCCTTGAACGTGTGAAGGCCCCAGATGTAGGAGAGGTTGTCCACGAACTGCATGCGGGTGTCGTGGTAGTCCACCGGGATGAAGAACGGCTCGCCGAATCGGTAACCCTTGACGAAGTCGAACGCCGTGTCGGGGAGCGGCCGGTTCTGTCCCGTGATCAAGGGGCCCAGGTAGGGACGCGGCCGCTCTTCCCGGGCCCACTGCGCTCGGAACTCGTTGGAGAGCGTCCCGGAGAAGGTCGTGAGCACCGTGGCCGTCCCCGCGTTGGAATAGTCCTTCTCGTCGGCGTTCGCGCTCGTTCCCCAGGAGTCCACGTCGAAGGTCCCGTTGTCCTGATCGGCCCAGGTGTAGTTGTAGCGGCCCGTGAGGAGGTTCTGCGAGGATGCTTGCCAGTCGATCTTGGCCAGGAAGACCCGAGCGTCGTTGGTGCGCTTGATCGGTCCGTTTTCGTTCGGGCTTCCGAGGCTCGCGAAGGCATCGACCACGCGCTGCTCGATGCGGGCAGGATCGTTCTGCTTGGTCGAACGGGCGCGCTGCCCGTCGAAGGCGAGAAAGTAGAAGAGGGAATCCCTCTGGACCGGCCCTCCCAGCGTCGCCCCAAGCTGTCCCTGGTTGAAATCGAATTCCGGCTTGGCGTTGCCGTTGGCGTCCTTGGCCCGCGCGGCGAGGCTCTGGTTCTTGTAGTAGAGGTGGGTACTGCCGTGCAGGTCGTTCGTTCCGGATTTCGTGACGACGTTGACGAAGCCCGAGGAAGAGCGGCCGAACTCGGCGTTGGCGCCGTCGGTCACGACGACGACCTCCTGGACCGCGTCCAGGTTGAACGTGAACGCCGGCCGCTGTCCGCCCCGGTACTCGCCGAAGAAGGGATTGTTGAAGTCGGCGCCGTCCACCGAGACATTGTTCTGGATCCCCTTCTGGCCGTTGACGATCAGCTGCTCGCCGTCGGGGCTCTGCACGGTCGTCACGCCCGGCGTCAGCTTCGTGAAGTCCAGGAAGTTGTGCTGGAGGTTAGGCAGGTTGTTGACCGCCTTCTCCTCGATGTAAGTCGCTCCCGCCGTCCGCGTCTTCTCGACGATGGGAGCCTCGGCGGTCACTCTGACTTCCTGCTTGACGGCGGAGACCTCAAGCTTCAGGTCGAGACTGATCGTCTGGCCGACCTCGAGCTTGATTCCTTCCCGGACGAGCGTCGCGAAGCCCTGGAGCGAGACGGTCACCCGATAGGGGCCGAGCGGGAGCAGCAGGCCTCGAAAGCGCCCCTGCCGGTTCGTGGTCAGCGTCTGCTCGAAGTTCGTGGCCGTGTTCTTCAGCGACACGGTCGCGCCGGGCAACGCAGCCCCCGAAGGGTCCACCACCGAGCCTTCGATGACGCCGGTCGTGGCCTCCGATTGAGCCAGGAGATGGGACGAG
The DNA here is from genome assembly GCA_046726795.1 of Acidobacteriota bacterium. Classification (GTDB taxonomy): domain Bacteria; phylum Acidobacteriota; class Thermoanaerobaculia; order UBA5066; family Gp7-AA6; genus JAWOLE01. The sequence continues at coordinate 12,846 of JBKPBH010000114.1, read as the reverse complement.
AGAAGGAAGACCATCGCAAGAGACAGGACGGCGTGACACCACCGGAAAGGCATGCGCCTCCTCCTTTCAATACCGCGAGAGAGAGAATCTGTTTGCTATTCTTCCACGTCGGGTCTCGGAGTCAAGCGGGAGACTCCGGCTTCTCGCGGCTTATAAAGTCAGGCGCAGGAGCTTCGGCGGACCCTTTCCGGACGGCACCACGACGAAGAGGTCATCGTACCGGCCGTCGGGAATCTCGACCTCCTCCGAACGGCCCAGAGCCTTCAAGAGAGAGGGCACCTTGTCGGCGTGGCCCACGACGAGAACGACATCCCGGCCGTGCTCGGCCTCGAGGCGCCGAGCGAGCGGTGCCAGGTTCGGCCTTCCCATCCGTCCCTGGCCGCGTACTTGCGCACCGGGATCTTCGAGGCCTGCGCGAGCGGCTCCGCGGTCGCCAGGATGCGGACCGTGTCCGTCCAGTAGATCGCGGTCACGCCGGCCTTCGCGAGCACGGCCGCCAGTTTCTTCGCCCGCGCCCGACCCGCCCGATAGCGGAACGTCCGGGTCGTTGGCGTCGGAGGCCTTCTCCGCGTGCCGCACGACGAAGACGGCCTTCTGCGCCGTCGCCGGGGGGATCGCCAGGAGGAAGAGCGCCGCCAGAGCGGTTACCGTCTCACGGCCGAAAACTCTGCAATGCGCGCGGCGTATCAGGATCCGTCAGAAGGCGAAGGTGAGATCTTGCGCGTGGCTGGTGTGTGTGGGCTTCCTGGCAGGCTGCGCCTCCCCGGGCGGCGGCGCTGCCCCGGCGCGCGACGTCTCGCTCGCGGAAGCCCCGGCGCGCCGCGGCTCGACTACCGGGTGGTGGATGGAGCCGGACACTTCCTGATGGTGGACAAGCCCGCGGAGTCCAACGAGACCCTGTCCAACTTCCTGAGGGAGAACGGCTTGCTCAAGCTCTGACGGCGGCTCGCCAAGCCCCTTTTCCTCCAACGGAGGCCGGGCCCCCGGCGTCTAAGAGATTGCAGAGGTTGAAAAGAGGTGCACGTTGGCGAGTCGTTGGAAGATCGTTCGCGAGATCACTTTTTTGCGAAGGAGGGAGTCCTGTCCGAATCCGATCCTCCGGGCGACCCGCAGGACGAAGAGACGAGACTGCTCGAAGGATGCCGGGCGGGCGACGTCTCGGCGTTCGAGCACCTGTACGAGCTCCACGGGTCGCGGATGAAGAGCGTCGCGGCGAACCTGCTGGGCAACGTCGCCGACGCGGAGGACGCGGTCCAGGAGTCCTTCCTCAAGATCTATCGCGGCGCGGCGGCCTTCCGAGGCGCCGCGCGCCTCTCGACATGGATCTACCGGGTGCTCGTCAACACTTGCTACGACCTGCTGCGGCGCAGGCGCCGGCGTCCCCTCGAGGTGGCTTCGGAGGCGGCCTCGCGACGGGAGCCGGAGCTCGCCGCGCCGGTGTCCGACCATCCGCTGCGCCTCTCGCTCGAGGCATGCGTGAAGGATCTCGACCCGCGCCGGCGCGCGGCCTTCGTTCTCTTCGACGTGGAAGGCTTCACGCACCGCGAGGTCGGCGACATGCTGGGCGTTCCCGAAGGAACGTCGCGAGCGCTCCTCTTCGAGGCTCGCCGCGACCTGCAGCGCCTTCTCGCCCGGCGCGGCGTCGTGTCGGGGTCGCGGGCATGAGCACGTCCCGTTGCCGGCGGTTCGAGAAGGCGCTCTCGCGCGGAGAAGAGGCGGTCGCCGCTCTCGAGGAGCATGCGGCCGAGTGCGCGGACTGCCGCGAATCGCTGCGCCTGTGGAAGGAGATCCCGGAAGCGGCGCCGTCGCTCGCCAAGAGCTGGCAGAGCCCGCACCTCTTCCCGGGGATCGCGCGCGCCCTGGCGGCGGAGCGAGCGAAGGCTCGGGACGCCTCGCCCGCGCGTCGGCGCCGCTTCGCCTGGATCCCGGCGGCCGCCGCGGCGGCCCTCTTCATCCTGTCGATGGTCGGGCTCTATGTCTTCAAGCCGGGAGAGTCCGCGCGCGATCCGCTCGCTCGTCCCTCCTTCGGCAAGGAGCCTCTCCTGGGCGATGAGACCTTGAAGGAGGTCGAGACCGCCGAGACGAGCTACCTGAACTCGATCGAGAAGCTCTCGGCGCTCGCCGGGCCCCGCATGGCGAATCCCGATTCCGCGATCCTCGTCGGCTACCGCGAAAAGCTGCAGCTGCTCGACAGCGCGATCGGCGACCTGCGAGGACAGCTCGAAGGCAACCGTTTCAACACCCACCTGCGCAAGGAGCTCCTGGCCATGTACCAGGAGAAGAAGCGCACGCTCGAAGACGTCGTCAAAGAGGTCAAATCATGATGATGCGCCATCGCCTCTCTCTCCGACTCGCGCCATCGGCCGCACTCGCCGTCCTGCTTGCGGCGCTCGCTCCGATCGCCTCCGCCGACAGCGGCCGCGAGGAGGTCACGCGCAGCTTTCAGAAGTCCCTGCCCCTGAAGGCCGGACAGAAGCTCTCCGTCGAGCACACCAACGGCGCCGTCCGGGTGCGCGCGCGTGCCGAATCCCAGGTCTCGATCGACGCGCGGATCCGCGTCTCGGCGCGAGACCGCGCCGAAGCCGAGAAGTTCGCCGGCGCGATCGCGATCGAGGTCGAGCCCTCGGCCGCCGGGGTCTCGGTGAGAACGCGCTACCCGCAGGAGCATGCCGGCTTCTTCCGCAACATCTCCTATTCCGTGGACTACGAGATCGCGATGCCGGAGGGGGCGGGGCTCGCGGTGCGCAACCGCTTCGGCGACGTCGAGGTGGAAGGCTTGAAGGCGCCGGGCGACGTCGTCAACAGCAACGGGAAGATCTCCTTCCGCGCCGGCCGCGGCAAGCAGCGCCTGGAGAACTCTTTCGGCCCGGTCGAGCTGGTCGACAATGCCGGCGAGGCGACGATCGTGAATTCGAACGGCCCGATCACGGTCACAAACGTGGAGGGAGACCTGGAAATCCGCGGGCGCTTCGGCCGCGTCACCGTCAACAAAGCGGGCAAGCGCTGTCTCGTGACAAACGGCAATGGAGACCTCTCGGTCTCGGACGTGAAAGGGGAGGCGACGCTTGCCAATTCCTTCGGGCGCCTGGAAGTCCGCAACATCGGCGGGAACCTCGACGCGCGCAACACCAACGGGGCGCTGGCCGCCGAGGGGGTATCCGGGAAGGCGGAGCTGACGGCGAGCTTCGGCGCGATTACGTTCTCCGACCTGCGCAACGGCGTCCAGGTCGCCGGCACGAATTGCCAGATCGTCGGCCGAAAGATCACCGGCAACGCCGGCGTTCGCAACACGTTCGGGGCCGTGGAGCTGACCGACGTATCCGGCTCGGTGGATGTCGAAAATAGAAACGGCCGACTCACCGTCCGAGACATCCGCGGACCGGCGAAGCTCGTCAACCAGTTCGGCGAGATCGACGCGGCGGGCGTCGGCGGCGACGCCACCGTCTCCAACAGCAACTCCCGCATCACGCTGGCCGACGTCTCCGGCTCGGCCGACGTCCAAGGCTCTTTCGGCGACGTCCGCGTCACCCACGTCAAGAAGGGAACGAAGATCGTGTCCGGCAACGGCCGGGTCGCCCTCTCAGACGCTGGCGGCACCTCCTACATCCGGACGAGCTTCGGCTCCGTCGAGGCGATCCGCGTGGGGGGGGACCTGACGGTCGAGAACTCCAACTCCTCCGTGCGCGCGTCCGACGTCAAGGGAGCGGTCTCGGTGCGGTCCTCCTTCGGCGCGGTGGTCCTGGAGGGCGTGCAGGGCAAGGTCGACGTGGACGATCAGAACGGGGCGGTGGACGTCAGAGGCCTCTCGACCGGAGGCTGTCAGGACGTGACCGCGAAGACCTCCTTCGCGCCCATCCGCGTCGCCGTCCCGGAGGGCGCGGGGTACACCGTGACTGCGCGGACCTCCTTCGGAAAGGTCCGGAGCGACCTTCCGATCATCTCGACCGGCTCTCTTTCCGACGAGGGGATCACCGGCAAGATTGGAGACGGCCGCTGCCGTCTGTCCCTGACCAACAACAACGGCAACATCGAGCTGGTCAGGGTCAAGTAGGTGTCTGGTGTCAGGTGCCAGGTGTCAGGGACCGGAGTCCATCGCTCGCGGCCAAACACGTAAAACACGTAACTCCTGACACCTGACACTGACCTTCTGGTACGCGCTTCGCATTCTCTCGGCGACGGAGGGGTGTGAATGACGCTGCCGCACCGGTTCGGACCTCTTTGCGCGTGTCTCCTGTTCGCTCTTCCGCTCGCCGTCCTGGGCCAGACACAGGCCGTCACGATCCCTTTCCCTCGGAGTGGCCCCGCTACGGTCGGCTTGTCCAACGGGCCAATGCTCGTCCGGTCGGTCGTCCTGAAGGGCCGGCCCGTGGCGCACGATTACCGCTGGGCACGCCACCGCCGGGGCGACACGACACTCCTGCGGTGGGTCTTTCGCGTCGCGAACTCCGGCCGGCGCGACTGGCACGCGCGGATCCGGGTGCGCGTGTATTCCGCAGACGAGCATCTGCTCGCTTCCAACGACCGTGAAGGGGAAGTGGACGCGCGCGACTGGAAGGACCAGATCACCGTCTGGACGCGGATCCACACGCTCGATTACCCGCGCGCCGACCACGTCCGCATCGAGGCGTCCTTCTTCCCTGGCTGACCGGACTCCTCCGTATTGATGGAGCCGGCTACTTCGCGCCTCGGCGAGAGCGCCGGAAGAAGAAATAGGCGGTGGCCGCGACCACCAGCACCGCGAGGAAGAGCAGGAGCCCGACCCGGCCGGACCAGCGGACGACGGTCTCGAATTTCTCTCCAGCCACATAACCGAGCAAGGCGGAGCCGCCGCCCCAGAGAATTCCTGCCGCGACGTTCCATGGAAGAAACCTTCGGTACGGCATCCTCGCAACGCCGGCCGCGGCGGGTACGAAGGAGCGCAGGAATGCCACGAAGCGGCCGAAGAAGACCGCCGGAGCGCCCTTCTTCTTGATCCAGCTCTGTGCCTTTGTCCACCGTTTCTGCTGGCGCTTGTGCCGCACGTTTTCCCCGTACCGCCGGCCCAGGTAATAGCCGATCGAATCGCCCAGAATCGGTCCCGCGACAGCTGCGACGAGGACGGCCGCCAGGGGAACATGGGCTCGCGAAGCGAGGACCCCTCCCAGGATGACCGCGAGCTCCCCGGGGATCAAGAAACCAAGGAACAAAGCGGTCTCGGCCGCTGCCAGGAAGAACACGACTCCGACTGCCCATGGTCCCGGGATCGAAAGGAAAGCGGCGATCAGTCGCTTGAGCATCGTCTTGAAGGTCGCCCCTCCGCTTCCCGCTACCAGCGGTGGTAGGCGGGATGACCTTCCTTGACCGCAACGAACGTGCCGCGGCAGCTGGCCGTGACGCGCCCCGCCGCTTCCAGGGTCGCCTCGACGACCGCCCGATCCTGCGATGATTCGACGACACGCGCTCGGAGCCGTACTGGACCGTCCATCGGGGTCGGATGTTTCAACCGCACGTGAAAGTCGGCGGTAACGGTGCAGGGAGGAATCGCGGCTCCCGACGTTTTCATCAGATAGTGGGCCGCCGCCCAGTTGCTGTGGCAGTCGAGGAGGGTCCCGATGATGCCGCCGTTCAAGATGCCGTCGAACGCCTCGTGGTGCGGCTCGGGACGCCACTCGCTCACGACCTCCTCACCCGAGACGAAGCTCTTGATATGCAGCCCCTTCTCGTTGGCCGGACCGCAGCCGAAGCAGCGGTTTCGAGGGGCGTACTGGTCCTGGAGACTCTGCACGAGAGAGAGGGTACATGAGGATCTCATCAGCGCCTCCTCCTCCAGCCCGACTCGTGAGAGAGTCGAAAAGCGATGGACGAAGAGCCCGGCGAAGAATCGGATCTCGGGGCCTCGGGCGAGAACGATCTCGTCCGACTCGATCCGGACCACCCGGGCTTCCGGGACCCCTCCTACCGCGCGCGGCGCAACGCGATCGCGCGGTTGGCCCTCGACTACCACGAAGGGGAGCCGCCCCCGCTCGTGCAGTACACCGACGAAGAGCACGCGGTCTGGCGGACGGTCCGGGAGAACTTGAAGCCCCTGCACGGGGCACGCACGATCCGCGAGTGGCGGGCGGGGGCCGAGAAGCTTTCGTTGGACGACCGGTGGATCCCGCAGCTCTCCGAGGTGGACGAAGAGCTGAAGAGGCGGCCGGGTATGGAGATGCTGCCGGTCGCGGGGCTCATCTCCGCGCGCGGCTTCCTCTCGGCTCTGGGGCGGGGCGTCTTCCTCTCCACCCAGTACATGCGTCACCACAGCATGCCTCTCTACACACCGGAGCCCGACGTCGTTCACGAGCTCGTCGGCCACGCGACGAGCTTCTTCGAGCCCGAGTTCGTGCGCCTCTCGCGCCTCTTCGGGCAGGCGGCCCTCGTCGCCGATGCGGAAACGCTCGTCCGGCTGGAGCGCGTCTACTGGTACACGCTGGAGTTCGGCCTCGCCTTGGAGAAGGACGAAGTCAAGGCCTATGGCGCGGGCCTTCTCTCCTCATTCGGGGAGCTCGGCGGGTTCGAGACGCGCTCGAAGCTGCTCCCGTTCGACCTCGAAACGGTCTCGCGCACCCACTACGATCCGACCAGCTACCAGAAGGTCCTCTTCGTCGCGAAGAGTTTCCGGCAGATGACGCGCGAGGTCGGGGAGTGGCTCGAGCGTTTGATCGCCGCATCCCGGTCCGGCGGAATCACTAGGAAGGACAAGGGTTAACGGGCGCGCGGAGCGGCTCCCCGCGACTCTCCCCGCCGCTCCGAATTAGTTCGTATGGCTCATGGGCGGAGGGCGGACCCCTCATCACTATAATGGCGCTCTCGCCGGGAAAACCTTGTCCTCTCCGGGAGAGCGGAAGGAGAGGCCGATGCAAGTCCGAGAGGTCGCAAAAATGCCGACGATTCCGAAAATAGAACCCGGGCCGAGCCGGGCCGAAGCTCTGACCGTTACGGATCACCGGACCGGACATGTCTATGAGATCCCGATCTCCGAAGGGACGATCCGGGCTATGGACCTTCGGCAGATCAAGACCGGTCCCGAGGACTTCGGTCTGATGTCCTACGACCCGGCCTTCATGAACACCGCCTCGTGCAAGAGCCGCATCACGTTCATCGACGGAGACAAGGGAATCCTGCGCTACCGCGGATACCCCATCGAGCAGCTGGCCGAGAACTGCACCTACCTCGAGGTGGCTTACCTGCTGCTCTACGGGGAGCTCCCCAGCCGGCGGCAATACGAGGAATGGGAGCGGCACATCACCTTCCATACGATGATCCACGAGTCGTTGAAGAAGTTCATGGAGGGATTCAACTACGACGCCCACCCCATGGGAATGCTGATCGCCACGGTCGGCGCGATGTCCACTTTCTATCCCGACGCCCACGCCATCCACGACCCCGTCTCGCGCACCAAGCAGACCTACCGCCTGATCGCGAAGATGCCCACCCTCGCGGCCTTCGCTTACCGGCACAGCATGGGCATGCCGTACGTGTATCCGGACAACAGCCTCTCGTACACAGAAAACTTCCTGAACATGCTCTTCAAGATGCCCTCCGAGATGTACAAGCCCAATCCCGCGGTCGCGAAGGCACTGGATGTCCTCTTCATCCTGCACGCCGACCACGAGCAGAACTGCGGCACGCACGTCATGCGCGGCATCGGGTCCTCGCACCCCGATCCGTACTCGGCGGTTGCCGGCGCGGCCGCGGCCCTCTACGGACCGCTCCACGGCGGGGCCAACGAAGAGGTTCTGAAGATGCTGACCGAGATCGGTTCAAAGGACAAGGTCCCGGCGTTCATCAAGGAGGTCAAGGAGGGGAAGGGCGAGAAGCGCCTGATGGGGTTCGGGCACCGCGTCTACAAGAACTACGACCCGCGCGCCAGAATCATCAAGAAGATCGCCGACGAGGTCTTCGAGGTCACGGGAAGAAACCCGCTGCTCGACATCGCGCTGGAGCTCGAGCGCGTCGCGCTGCAGGACGACTACTTCGTCAAGCGCAAGCTCTATCCCAACGTGGACTTCTACTCGGGGCTGATCTACCAGGCGATCGGCATGCCGACGGCGGCCTTCACGGTGCTCTTCGCGATCCCGCGGACCTCGGGGTGGATCGCTCAGTGGGTCGAGATGCTCGCCGATCCGGAGCAGAAGATCGCGCGGCCCCGTCAGATCTACATCGGGCCGGGCGAGCGCCCCTTCGTTCCGATCGACAAGCGTTAGCCCGCGCTCGACGTTCTACCGGCGCGGCCGGGGAGGGGGTGCATCCCCTTCCCTTTTTTGCCGCTCGATCGCGTTCGCCAGGTCGCCGAGGGTGTCGGTCCAGCCCTTCTCGTATTCCCCGAGAACCTCGGGCCGGCCGGCCAGGCCGCCGTGAACGAGGGTCAGGAGCGTGCCGGCCGGCGAGGGCTCGAGACGGAGCTCGACGGAGTTGCGCACCTCCGGGTGCCGCGACGAAAACCAGGTCTTCACGATCCGCCGCGGAGCCTCGAGGACCTGGTATTGCCCTTTGGCCCAGCCGGTCTCTCCCTCGTTTCCACGGAACTCGAACCGGTACTCCCCGCCCGGTCTCAGGTTGACGTGCGCGCCCACGAGCGAGCTCCACCATTTCAAGAGCCGCTCGGGCTCCGTCAGAGCGCGAAAGACCTCTTCCGGCGCGGCAGAGATCTCCCGCGCGATCGTCAGAGCGTCCTTCTGGCGGCCGCGCGTCGCGACTCTCACCTCGGGTCGTCTGCGGTTCAAGGTCACATCGTCTCAGATTATCGGGCAAGCCAGCCCGCATTATTCATGATCGACTCCGGCGACTTTCGGCCGCAGGCGTTCGCTTCGCGAACGGCGGCCGAGAGTTTCAAAACGAAGGCTTGGCTTTGGCCTCCGTCGTCGCGCTTCCTTGTCTCGGCGAAAAATCTCTGTCGCGGACAAGGTGCTCGCGACCACAACAACTATTCTCCTGTCGCAGGGCCCTTCGGCGCAGTTGGTCGGAGGTGTTTCGGCCGTGTGACCATGAATAATACGGGCTAGAATGCCCGCCCTCGAGCTCATGAACGCCGGCCAGATCGCCGCCCTGCTCGCTTCTTCCGTCGGCGCCGGCGTGATGAACGCCATGGCGGGGGGCGGCACGATCCTGACCTACCCGACCCTGCTCTTCATGGGGGAATCGGCGATCACCGCCAACGCGACCTCCACGGTCGCGCTCTGGCCCGGCGCCGCCTCGAGCATGTATGGGTACCGCCGCGAGGTGGCGACCCACCGCGAATGGCTGAAGACACTCTTCCTGCCGAGCCTGCTGGGCGGGACTCTCGGCGCCGTGCTGCTGCTGCGCACCCCGGCTCGCTCCTTCCAGAAGCTCGCGCCCTTCCTGATCCTCTTCGCGACGGTTCTCTTCATGCTGCAGGGAGTCGTGGCGCGCTGGGCCAGATCCGGCGAGAAACATGCCCGCCAAACCGCGCCGGCGCGCTGGACCGCCGCCTGGCTCTACCAGTTCGGTGTCGGCGTCTACGGCGGCTACTTTGGCGCCGGGATCGGCATCCTGATGCTGGCGGTCCTCGGATTCCTGGGGCTCTCCGACATCCACGCGGCCAACGGCATCAAGAACTTCTTCGCCATGTGCATCAACGGCGTCGCCGCGGGCTACTTCATCCTGCGCGGCGCGGTGGACTGGCCCGCAGCCCTCGTCATGATCGCCGGCGCGATCGCCGGCGTCTACGCGGGCGCCGGCTTCGCCCGAAAGATCGGCCGCGACAAGGCCCGCGCCGCCGTGGTCGTCATCGGCTTCCTGGTCGCCGCCATCCTGCTCTTCCAGAGCCGCTGACCCCCGGTGTCATTGCCCGGGCGCGAGGGATCAGGGCTCTCACCGGACGGTCGCCCTCCGTGATCGAAGGCGGGCTCGCCGTTGGAAGCGTTTCAATTCCTCGAGAAAGATCGGCACGAGTCGGTCGGAGAAAGCATCAACAGCCGGCGTCCCACCGAGAGGACTTCGACCGGTTCGATTCGATAGTCGCCGCCGATTCCCAGGGGCCCGGGAGGAAACTCGACATAGTAGCGAGCAAGAGCGTGAAAGTATTGTGCCTCCCTTCGCATGAATCCGATCGAAGCCATCGCTTCGTCCAGATGTCGTTGAGTTCCCGGGCCTTGGAGGATGAAGTCGAGGTCGACCGACTGATACATGCCGGCGGTGTAGATCGAGGCGCATCCCCCCTCCCGACAGGACAGCGCGCAGGCCTTTGTCTTCGAGGGCCGCCGCGACCGCGGTCGCCACAGCTCGGGGGGCTGGAGCGGCGAGTTATGTTCACAGTGTCTTACCGGTCCGCCTCGGCCGCCTCCTCAGGCGCGCGATGCGATCTCGCAGATCGTCTTCCGGCTCCGTCAAGCGCCCGAGGTACCGGTTGAAGTCGTCGTAAGCGAAATAACGGGGGTTGAAGCGGAATACGCGCGTTCGCCCCACGCTTCGTCCCGCGACGAGTCCATCGAACTCGAGGCTACGAAGAGCTTTGAGCACCCCCGACGGAGGCGCATCCAGGATTCGAGCCAGCTCCCGCGGATAGCTTTCTTCCAGCAGCCGCATGGCGGCTTCCCACTGCGAGTGCATGAGGAATCCGAGGCCCCCTTCGAGCACGTTGACCACGACCCCGGCGACGACGCCGCCCAGAACGACCCGTCTCCAGTTGATCCTGCCCATCATCGAGCCTCCTCCTCCGCCGCGGCTCATCCCGCAGAGTTCATCGGTTCCGCGCGGATTCCGGGAAGGGCAGGTCGGTTTCCGCGCGATTCATTTCCGGGCGATCCGTGTCCCAGGCTCCGCCGCCGGCGTCGGTCAGACCGTGCACGGAGACGCCCAGGAGCCGCACGGGGCGCGTTCCCGCTTCTGTCTTTTCCAGGAGAGCCACCGCTCGCGCGGCCAGCTCCTCCTGCGCGTCCGTCGGAGGGTCGCGGGTTTCGCTCCGCGTGATCGTCTGGAAGTTCGAATAACGGAGCTTGAGCGTGAGAGTGCGCGCCCGGAGCTTCTTGCGGACAAGGTACTCGGCCGTGTTGCGGGCGAGGGCCTCGACCCGGCTTCGGATCTCCGCGGCGTCGGTCAGGTCGTGGACGAAGGTCTCCTCGCAGCCGACGGACTTGCGTTCGCGGTTGGGGTCCACGGGGCGGTCGTCCTGGCCATAGGACATCCGGCGGAGCGCTTCTGCATAGCTGCCAACGGTCTCGGCCAGCAGCGAAGCGTCCGCCGAGCGCACATCTACCAACCTCTCGATCCCGCGCGCCCGCAGCCGCGCCGCGGTCTTCGGCCCCACGCCCCAGAGCGCGTCGACCGGGAGCTTCTGGAGGAAGGCCTCCATCCTTTCCGGCGCGATGACGGTCAGGCCGTCCGGCTTCTTCCAGCCCGAGGCGATCTTGGCCAGGAACTTGTTCGGAGCCACTCCGGCGGAGGCCGTGAGGCTCGTCTCCTTGCGAATTCGCTCTTTCAGGCGGCGCGCGACCTCCATGCCGAGAGGAAGCCCCCAGGCGTTCGAGGTCACGTCGAGGTAGGCCTCGTCCAGCGAGAGCGGCTCGACAAGCGGCGTGACGCTCCGGAACAGGTCGAAGACCTGCCGCGAGACGGCGCCGTACTTGGAGAAATCGGGCGGCACGACGACGAGGTGCGGACAGAGCCTCACGGCTCGCGCCATCGGCAATGCCGACCGAACGCCGAACGCGCGCGCCTCGTAGCTCGCCGCGCAGACGACGCCGCGGCTCTCGGGCCTCCCGCCGACCGCCACCGGCCTTCCGCGCAACGCCGGATCGTCCCTCTGCTCGACGGACGCATAGAAGGCGTCCATGTCCACGTGCAGGATCCGGCGCAGGGCCTCGCGGTTCATGGCTTCTCGCTCCGCGCTCGTTCGATCTGCGCGGGCCAGTTGGTCACGAGATCGAGCCGCGTGATCGGTTCCTGCTTCGACCCCGTCTCCCGGATGAAGAGAAACCGGCTCCCGTCGCGCGCGACGTCATAGTTGCGCGCCGTGTCCTCGCGGGCCCAGCGGTCGAATTTGTCCGGAAAGAGAAGGTGCGGCTGGCCTGCGGAGAGCTCGGGGTCCGTCCGGATCGGGACGGCCATGAAGGTTTCCTTGGCGCGGTAGAAGATCTCCCGGCCGTCAGGCGCCCAGGCGGGCTCTGCGCCTCCCTCGCTCGAGATCTTGATCTTCGGTCCCGCACCCGGATACGGCCTGGCGTAGACTTCATTCTTCCCGGATTCATCCGAGACATACGCGACGGAACGGCCGTCGGGAGAAAAGAACGCCGCGAGCTCCCGCGGAGGGCCCGCCATCCAGGCGCGCCGCTCGTGCTTCCCTTCGAGGGAGAGAACCCAGAGGTCGGTGTTCGCTATCGATTCGGACGATACAGTGGCATAGAGAACCGTACGGCCGTCGGAAGACCACGACGTGGGAAACTCGGGAGCAGCTCCGGGAGACAGCATCTCGATCTCGCCGTTGCCGTCGGCGGCCTTCCAGGAAAGGCGCGGGAATCCCGTCCCATACGTCGAAAAGACAAGACGCCGGCCGTCCGGTGACCAGGCCGGCGAGAAGTGTGCCCCGGGCTCCGGCGTGATCGTCGAGAGGATGTTCCGGTCAAAATCGTATATGGAGAGCGCGTTTCTCGGGCCGTCGGTCTGGCCGGCAACGATCGCCAGAAGCTTCCCATCCGGCGACAACCGGGGCGCACTGTAAGTCAGGGTGGGGAGCGGAAGAACCTTCTCCTTTCCGGAGCGGTCAACCCAGAGGACGGAGTCCGGAGGGCTCGTCGCGACTCCGCCCGTCGAGTAGACGAGGAGGCCGTTGCCGGAAACCGCGAAAAACGGAACGCCGTCGAACCGCGT
>JBKPBH010000113.1:0-7068 GCA_046726795.1 Acidobacteriota bacterium | reverse complement strand
GAAGGTCGGTCGTTCTCCGGTTGAAAACTCTCGGCCGCTGGTCGCGAAGCGGCCGCCGCGGCCGAAGATAGAATCGCTCCGAACGGAGGAGCGAACCGATGGCGCACCCGCGGCGGGTTTCGTCCTGGAGCCTGACTCTCGTCCTGGCGGCGGCGCCGAGCTTCGCCGGACCTCCGGATCGTCCTACCAAGCAGTACACGATCGAGCAATTCCTGGCGACGATCGCGATCTCAGGGGCGTCGTTCTCGGCCGACGAGAAGAAGATCCTGTTTTCGTCGAACAAGACCGGCATCTACAACGTCTACTCGGTTCCGGTGGCGGGCGGCGAGCCGACCGCGATCACGCAGTCGACGACCGACACCACGGTGGCCGTGTCCTATTTTCCGAAAGACGACCGCGTGCTCTACACGCGGGACAAGGGAGGAGACGAGAAGAACCACCTCTCCGTGCGCGAGCGCGACGGCTCGGAGAAGGACCTGACGCCGGGCGAAAACCTCAAGGCGGCCTTCGCGGGCTGGACACGCTCCGGGGACGGCTTCTACGTCCAGACCAACGAGCGCGACACGCGCTTCTTCGATCTGTACCGCTACGAGAGCGACGGCTACGGCCGGAAGCTCTTCTACAAGAACGAGGCGGGTTACCAGATCGGCGCCGTCTCCGGCGACGGGCGCTGGCTGGCGCTGGCGAAGCCGCGGACGACGGCCGACAGCGACGTCTTCCTCTGGAACGCGGCGACCAACGAGACGAAGCTGATCTCGAAACATGAGGGGATCGCGAACTACAGCCCGGAGGTCTTCGACCCCGACTCGAAGGCCCTCTATTACACGACGAACGACGGCTCCGAGTTCAACCGGGTGAAGCGTTACGATCTCGCGGGCGGCCGGCACGAGGAGGTCGAACGCGCCGACTGGGACGTGGAATTCACGTTTTTCTCGCACAACGGGCGCTACCGGGTGACCGGCGTGAACGAGGACGGGCGGACGGCGCTGCGCATCCGCGAGGCGAAGACGGATCGGCTCGTGACCGTGCCCGGCCTGCCCTCGGGAGAGATCGGATCCCTCCGGATCTCCCGCAGCGAATCGAAGCTGGCGTTCCAGTTGAACGGCGATCGCGCTCCCAACAACCTCTACGTCTTCGAGTTCGGGGGCAAGGAGCCGCGGCGCCTGACCGACACACTGTCGAAGGACATCGATGCCGAGGACCTGGTGGAAGCGCAGGTCGTGCGCTTCCCCTCCTTCGACGGAATGACGATCCCGAACGTCTTCTACAAGCCGCTCCAGGCCTCCGCGCAGGCGAAGGCGCCGGCCCTCGTCTGGGTCCACGGAGGCCCCGGCGGCCAGACCCGCCGCACGTACAGTCCCTACATCCAGTTCCTCGTCAATCACGGGTACGTCGTCCTCGGGATCAACAACCGTGGGAGCTCGGGCTACGGCAAGACCTTCTTCACCGCCGACGACAAGAAGCACGGCCACGAGCCGCTCTCCGACTGCGTGGCCGCCAAGAAGTACCTGCAGGGCCTGCCTTACGTGGATCCCGACCGTATCGGCATCCTCGGCGGAAGCTACGGCGGCTACATGACCCTCGCCGCGCTGACGCTCCAGCCCGACGCGTTCGCAGTGGGCGTGGACCTCTTCGGCATCTCCAACTGGGTGCGCACGCTGGAATCGATCCCGAAGTGGTGGGAGTCGCAGCGCGAGGCGCTCTACCAGGAGATCGGCGACCCGGTGAAGGACCGCGAGATGCTGCTGGCCGTTTCGCCGCTCTTCCACGCGGACCGGATCAAGAAGCCCTTGATGGTCCTGCAGGGGGCCAACGACCCGAGGGTCCTGAAGCCTGAGTCCGACGACATCGTGGCCGCGGCGCGGAAGAACGGTGTGCCCGTCGAGTACGTCGTCTTCTCCGATGAGGGGCACGGCTTCTCCAAGAAGAAGAACCAGATCGAGGGATGGAAGAAGATCCTCGATTTCCTCGACAAGCATTTGAAGGGTGCCACCGCCCTGCCCGCGAAGGCCGCATGAGCGCCGCCGGAACCCCGGAACGGACCGAGGCGGCGCCTTACTACTTCCGGTACATCGACCGGATCTCGAGCGCCGACATCCTCGGCGTGCTGGAGTCACAGCTCGAGGAGATGCTCGCGGTCTTCTCCGGAGTGTCCGAGGAGAAGTCGCTCCACCGCTACGCGCCGGAAAAGTGGACGATCCGCCAGGTCATCAGCCACGTCAACGACTGCGAGCGCGTTTTCGCGTCCCGAGCCTTCTGGTTCGCCCGCGGCTTCGACAGCCCGCTGCCGAGCTTCGAGCAGGACACCGCCGCGGCCGCCGCGCACGCCAATGAAGTCTCCTGGGATGCGCACGTCCAGGAATTCCGAGTCGTCCGCCTGGCGACCCTGGCTTTCCTTCGCAACCTGCCGGACGGCGCCTGGAGCCGGAGCGGGGTCGCCAGCGGAAACCCTTTCACGGTCCGCGCGCTGGCCTACATCATCGCGGGACACGTCGCCCACCACGGTGCGATTCTTCAGGACCGCTACCTCTAAGAGGAGGAGCCGGCAATGCTTTCGCGCGCGACGGATTCCGCGCTCGTCCAGGCCGCCGGGTCGACTTCCAGAAGGAGACCAAGGGCAGGCCCTCCGCGTTTCGCCGCTCACCCCCGATGCCAAACCGCACCCCCTATTAACGGATAGACTTCTCCTCATGGCCGGGAAAAAGGCTGTGTCCGGGAACAAACGCTCCGCTCAGAAGAGGACCGCGGCGAGGAAGAAGCGACCGGCAAAGAGCAAGCGCCCGAAACGGCCGGCCACGCTCCGCCTGAAACCGAAACACTCCAGGCCGGTCCGTGTGAAGAGGCCGTCCGCCGGAAGGCCTCCTCGGGGCACCACGAGCTTCGATGTCGAGGAGCCGATTGTGGCTCGGGGACTCGGCCCGGAGGCTGGCGGCCAGTCTGGCGATACGGAAGGACTGTCGCGGGAAGAGCTCGCCGCTTCCGAAAGCGTCGAGGAGCTGATCGAGGAAGGGCAGGCGTTCGAGGCCGGTGTCATCAGCGGCGTCGAAAACGCGCCGGAGCCCGACCGCGGTGAGGTCCGCACACGACAGGTTCCCGAGGACGACGTTCCTCAGGAATATCTGGACGAAGACTGACGGCCCGCGTGCGCCGAGCCGTCCTGCCGTCATTCGCGGTTCTCTTCGCCTTTCTGGGCCTGGAGGCGGTCGCGCCGCCGGCGACGCCGAAGAGGCCGGCCACGGACACGTACCACGGCGTGGCCGTCCGGGACGACTACCGCTGGCTCGAGACCTGGACCGACCCGGACGTCCAGAAGTGGAGCGAGGCGCAGAACGCGTACGCGCGCTCGGTCCTCGACCGGCTGCCGGGCCGCCAGGCGATTGCACGGCGCGCCCGGGAGCTCGAGGCCTCCCCTTCGCCCGAGTACTTCGCGCTCGCGGCGCGCGGCGGCGTCGTCTTCGCGTTGAAGGAGGAGCCGCCCAGGCAGCAGCCGTTCTTAGTCGCGCTCGAGTCCGCCGGCGATCCCCGGAGCGAGCGGGTCCTGGTCGACCCCAATGCCCTGGATCCGAAGGGCGGCACTTCGATCGACTGGTACGTGCCATCTCTCGACGGGCAGCTCGTCGCGGTGTCGATGTCGGAGGGGGGAAGCGAGAGCGGGACGGTCCGGATCTTCGAGACGGCGGCGGGCAAGGCGTTGTCGGATGTCATCCCTCGCGTCAACGGCGGGACGGCGGGGGGAGGCCTCGCCTGGATCTCCGGCGCGAGCGGCTTCTTCTACACGCGGTATCCGCGCGGCGGGGAGCGCCCGCCCGAGGACATGGACTTCTACCAGCAGGTCTGGTTTCACAAGCTCGGGACGAAGACGGAGGACGACGCCTACTCGCTCGGCAAAGACTTCCCTCGGATCGCCGAGACGACGCTGCAGAGCTCCGAGGACGGGCGCGCCGTCCTCGCCTCGGTCAAGAACGGCGACGGCGGCGAAGTCGCGCAGTTGCTGCGGACGGCCGCAGCGGAATGGGTGTCCGTCGCGGGCTTCGCGGACAAGGCGGCCGACGCGAGGTTCGGGCCGGACGGGTCGGTGTATCTCCTCTCGCGCCAGGGCGCGCCTCGCGGAAAGATCCTTCGCCTGCCACTCGGGACGCCCTCGCTCGCGAGCGCTTCGACCGTCGTGCCCGAGGAAGACGGCGTTCTCGAGCGCTTCCTTCCGACCGCCAGCCGGCTCTACGTCGTCGAGATCGTGGGTGGGCCGCACCGTCTGCGCGTCTTCGACCGGGAAGGGAAGCCGAAGGGTGAAGTACCGATCCTGCCGTTCTCGTCGGTCGGCTCGATCGTGAGACTGTCGGGCGACGAGGTGCTGTTCCGCAACCAGAGCTACCTGGCGCCGCGCGCGTGGTACCGCACCGGACCCGACGGGAAGGTCGTCCGCACGGCGCTGGCGAAGAAGTCGCCGGCGAGCTTCGCCGACACGGAGGTCGTGAGGGAAACCGTGACGTCGAAGGACGGGACGAAGGTCCCGCTCACCATCCTGCGGCGGAAAGGGACGAGGTTGGACGGCCACAACCCGACCCTCCTCTCCGGCTATGGCGGCTTCGGGGTCAGCGAAGCGCCCGGATTCTCCGATGGGCTCCGTCTCTGGATCGAGCAGGGAGGCGTCTACGCGATCGCGAATCTGCGCGGAGGCGGCGAGTTCGGCGAGTCATGGCACCTCGCGGGCAACCGGACGAAGAAGCAGAACGTCTTCGACGATTTCCTCTCTTGCGCGAGGTTTCTGATCGACCAGGGTTACGCGCGCCCCGAGAAGCTCGCGATCGAGGGGGGTTCGAACGGCGGCCTGCTCATGGGCGCCGCGCTCACCCAGCGGCCCGATCTCTTCCGGGCCGTTGTCTCGTTCGCCGGTATCTACGACATGCTCCGCGTGGAGCTCTCGCCCAATGGCACCTTCAACGTGACCGAGTACGGCACGGTCAAGGACCCGGACCAATTCAGGGCGCTCTACGCCTATTCTCCCTATCACCATGTCTCCGACGGCGCGCGCTACCCGGCGATTCTGTTCCTGACCGGCGCGAACGATCCGCGTGTGGACCCGATGCAGTCTCGCAAGATGACCGCTCGGCTCCAGGCGGCCGGCGCGACCGTCCTGCTCCGGACGAGCTCCGGCTCCGGCCATGGCATCGGCACGGCGCTCGACGAAGCCCTGGCCCAGCAGACCGACGTCTGGGCCTTCCTCTTCCGCGAGCTCGGTGTCCAATACCGGCCGCTTTCCAGGTAATCGCGGGCCGCTCGAAATCGTTGCCGCCTTTCGGCGTTTGGGTGTCTTCCTGTCTCCGGACTTGTCGGCTCTCCCGGCGAGGAGGCCGATGTCGGTGAAGCCGGCGTCGTGGATCGTGCGCAGGACCGGCTTGACCTGGCCGTAGTCGAGACTCGCGCTCCGCGGCGAGAATCGCACTGTACGCCGACCAGTCTCGTTCCGGATTCCGAGGTCAGGCGGGGCGGCGGGAGAGGGAGACGGCCCACATCGCCAACCCGTAGGAGATGAGGCCCACGGCGACGGCGCCCATCAGCAGCGGGCCGCCGGGGGAGTCCGACAACACGCGCAGGGAGCCGCCAATCTCGCGCGCCTCGCGGGGATCGAAGTCTGCGACAGCCCGCAGGAGCAGCCAGCCCATCACGATCGCGACGACTCCGCGAGCGGCAAGCCCGAAGCGAGCGAGACGGAGGACGAAGCCTCGCAGGGATCGGAGCGAACGGGCGGCGGCGAGCCAGCGTGGGAGCCGGCCGGTCGCTCCCTGAACGACCGCGATGACACCGGTGACGATGAGGATCGCGGCTGCGGCGCGCAGCGCGGCGCGTCCGGCGGGATGGGGGAGCAGCATTCCGACCCCGATTCGCTCGAAGGGCGCGCCTTTCGGAAAACGCAGCAGCAGACCCACCGCGGTCCATGTCAGCGCGGCATACCCGATGGCCGTGATCGCCCATCCCGCGCGGGTGAGGAAGCCTCCGCGTCCGGAGAAGGTCTGGATGAGGCGCCAGAGGGAAAAGCAGGCGAGCCCGCCCGCGACCCCGATCAGGATCGCGCGCCCCTGAGTCTGCCGCAGAAGGACGGAGAGCGCTCCGTGCAGCCCGGCCACGCGGCCCCTCGCTCCGAGAAAGGCGATCCGAGCCGCCACGACGCCGATCGTCGCGTAGACGAGGCCGACGGCGGCATACCCCACGCGCGGGAGCACACTGCTCAGCATCGTGAGATCGTAAACGAAGACGGGGTTCGCGCCCTGACGGGTCACGGTAGACTCGCGCAGGATGATCACGATCGAGGCGAAGCCGGGCCCCCCCGTGCTGTACGGCGGCCGCCGTCTCATCCCCATCGCGAAGTCGTTGAAAGTCCGTTTGCCCCGCGGGTTGGGAGGGCTCGTTTGGAATCGCCCGGTCGGGATCACGATCGAAGAAGGCGACGAGCGAACCTTCCTTCGGATCGCGGACCCGACGCGGCGTCTCCAATGGCTTCTTTTCGGGGCGGGAGCAGTGCTCGCGATGCTTCTCCGAATTGACGGGCGGCGCCGGCGCCGCGTGGGCCGTCTGCTTGCGCGGAGGAGAGCATGAGCCCCGGGAACATGACGGACCGCCCCGCCGACACGGGAACACCGGCGCCGCCTCTCGACCGAGTCAGCCGGGTGATGGAGAGGCTGCTCGAGGCGGCCGACGTCTCGAGAGTCTATGGCGAGCCCGTCGCGCAAGGCGAGCGGCTCCTCCTGCCCGTGGCGGAAATCGTGGCGATCGCGGGCTTCGGCCTGGGTTCGGGGGGCGGTGTCGCGGTCCAGCGGCAGGGGCAGAAGAGCCGCGGCAGCGGCGGCGGCGGCGGCGGCGGAGGAAGGATCCTCGCCCGAAGCATCGCGGTCGTCGTGGCCTCTCCCGATGGCGTCGAGGTCAAGCCCGTCCTGGACTTCACCAAGATCGCGCTCGCGGCTCTGACGGCGGCCGGCTTCGTGATGGCCGCCTGGAAGGGGATGAAGCGGCCGAAGGGCTTCTTCGGCAATTGAGCCGGCGGGCGGAGCGGTTTCTTGCAGACGCGGGGAG
>JBKPBH010000112.1:0-15482 GCA_046726795.1 Acidobacteriota bacterium | reverse complement strand
TTCCTGCTCTTACGAAGGACCCGACACGGAGTTTTGGATGATCGGGGGCGGCCTTCCGCGAGACGTCGATCAGCCGTTTTTTTGGGCGAACTCCTTCAGGAAGGAGACGAGTTCTTCCACGCCGGCTTTCGGGAAGGCGTTGTAGAGGGAGGCACGGATGCCGCCCACCGAGCGGTGGCCTTTCAACCCGTCGAGCTTCGAGGCTCTGGCCTCCGCCACGAACCTCTTCTCGAGATCCTCCGAGGGAAGCCGGAACGTGACATTCATGTTCGAGCGGCTGTCGGGCCGGGCGTGGGGGCGGTAATAGCCGCCGGAGGCGTCGAGGGCGTCGTAGAGGATCTTGGCCTTCGCGGCGTTCTCCCGGCCGATGGCCTCGAGGCCGCCGCGCGCGAGGAGCCACTTCATGACGAGCCACATGATGTAGACCCCGAAGACGGGAGGCGTGTTGTAGAGCGACTTGTTCTCCGCCTGAACCCGGTAGTCGAGCATCGACGGGAGGTTCTTCGGCACCCGCTCGAGCAGATCGTTGCGGACGAGGACGAGCGTGACGCCGGAGGGTCCCAGGTTCTTCTGCGCCCCGGCGTAGATCAACGCGTACTTGCCGACCTCGATCGGCCGGCTGAAGATGTCGGAGGAGGCATCGCAGACGAGCGGCACCGAGCCCGTCTGCGGCTCGGTCTTCCACTCGACGCCGTGGATCGTCTCGTTCGACGTGAAGTGGACGTAGGCGGCCGAGGGGTCGAGCTTCAGCTCCGTCTGAGGGGGGATCCGGCTGAAGTTGTCCGCTTCGGTCGTGCAGGCGATCTGCGCGGTTCCTGACTTCTGCGCCTCCTTGACCGCCTTCTTCGACCACGAACCGGTCACGATGTAGTCGGCCCTTCCGCCGGCCGGCAGCAGGTTCATGGGCACCATCGAGAACTGCAGGGAGGCGCCGCCCTGGAGGAAGAGAACCTGGTAGTCGGAGGAGATGCCGGCGAGCCTTCGGATGTCCGTCTCGCACCCTCCGATGATCTCGTCGAAGGCCTTCGAACGGTGACTGATCTCCAACACCGACATGCCCACGCCGGGCAGGGCCATGAGGTTCCGCTGCGCCTCTTCCAGAACGGGTTCGGGGAGTACCGCGGGGCCGGCTCCGAAGTTGTAGATGCGCTCGGTCATGGTGACCTCGGTTCAGAGTTTCAGAGGGTCACGAGGGAGAGCTCGATGATGTCCCTGGAGCAGTCGCGGATGGCCGACAGCGTCTCCGAGGTGGGCACCTGCTCGAGATGGATGCGCGCGACCGCGGCCTTCGCGCCGTCGAAGACGATGTTCTCTGTCTCCTGGACGTTGATGCCGGCGGCCTTCAAGCGATCGAAGACGGAGGCCAGTACGCCGACCCGGTCGAAGTGGCGGACGACGAGGAGGCAGCAGGCCGGAGACGTGCGGGCGAGGTTGACGACGTTGGGAGCCCGGCCGGTCTCCGCGAACTCGCGCACGATGCGAACGGTCTCCGCGGCGATCGCCTCCTGCGCCTGGTCGGTCGAAGCCCCGATGTGATGCGTGCCGATGACGCCCGGCAGCTCGAAGATCCGCGCCTTCACCTCGCCGGATCCGCCCGATGGCTCCTCGTTGAAGACGTCCAGCGCCGCGCGCAGGCCCTTCGTCTCGATCGCGCGCGCGAGTGCGGCCTGGTCCACGACTTCGGCCCGCGACGTGTTGATGAAGAAGGCTCCCGGCTTCATGGCCGCGAAGAAATCCTGCCCGACGAACCCTTTCGTATCGGGCTTCAAGGCCAGATGAACGCTGACGCCGTCCGCCTCCGCGGCGACCTCGACGGGCAGACCCCTGCGCTCGATTCCGAGCGCCTGCGCCCGCTCGGCCGTGAGGCTTCGGCTCCAGGCGACGACCGGCATCCCGAAAGCCCGCGCGCGCGGGATCATCTCTTTGCCGATCCCGCCGACGCCGATCAAGCCGAGCCGGGATCCCAAGATCCCCCGGGCCTTGCCGTACTCCTTCTTGTTCCAGAGGCCGCGCTTCAAATCCGCGGCGTTGTCGACGATCCGCCGGTCGAGCGCCAGGATCAATCCGAAGGCCAGCTCCGCAACTGCCACCGAGTTCTTGCCGGGACAATTGGCCACATAGATACCGTGCTCGGAGGCCGCCTCCACGTCGATCGTGTTGTACCCGGCCCCGGCCCGGATGACGAGCGAGAGATGTCCCGCCTCGAGCATCGGCTTCGTTACCTTCGTCGAGCGCACGATCAGGACCTCCGCGCCCGACGAACCGACGGCTTCTCTCAGGGAGTCGTCCTTGAGGTCGGGCTGGTAAGCGACCTCGCAGCCGAGGTCCGTCAGCCCGGCGAGCCCGGACTTCTCGAACTTATCCGCGACGAGAACCTTCATAAAGATTGAGTCATTGAGTCATTGAATCATTGGTTCATAGCGTCGGAAAAGCAATACCTCACATTCGTCGAGCGGTTCGCTGCGACGCAGCGAAAATTGCCAGCAACTCGTTGGCTTCGCGAAGCGGCTCCTCGAGATCCGTTCTGGAGGAAACTTCCGCCTCGCCGAGCATTTCAAGCCAGAATACCGTCTCGTCAATTTCTTCGACCACGATGCCTATCTCGGCGACGAATTCGGCGTGAGAGCGTGCTCGGCACGCAGCCCGATAGTTGGCCGCGGCGGATGTTCCGGAACGCAATAACTGACGTCCGAGGATTTTGGCTTCTTCGGTTCGCGAGAGAGAGCGAAAGATCCGCACAAGCTGAAGGGCGAAATCCTTGCTTCGAAGCTTGAGAACCTGAGCTTGAGACCGACTCCCGTTCATGGTTCTCCAATGACTCAATGACTCAATGATTCAATGTTTCAATTCCTTCAGATCTCGTGGATGAGCAGTCCGTCTCGGAGCTTGGGCTCGAACCAGGTGGATTTTGGGGGCATGATTTCGTTGGCGTCGGAGACGGCCATGAGGTCGTCCACCGTGACGGGGTAGAGGGAGAAGGCCGCGGCGAACTTTCCGGAATCCACGAGACGCTCGAGCTCCTCCGTGCCGCGGATCCCGCCGACGAAGTCGATCCGTTTGTCGGTGCGGATGTCCCCGATGCCGAGGAGAGGCTCCAGGATCTTCTCCTGAAGGAGTGCGGCGTCGAGAGATCCGATGGCCCCGCCGGTCGACACGCCGCCGGGCGGGATCAAGAGGCCATACCAGCGGCCGGCCAGGTACACGCTCACTTCGCCCTTGCGGCGCGGAGACGAGGGAGCGTTTTCCTCGACCGAGAACTTCTCCTTCAATGCCGCGAGGAACTCCTCGGGAGTCCGGCCGTTGAAGTCTTTCACGACGCGGTTGTAGGGGAGGATGCGGACCTGCCTCGCCGGGAAGGCGACGGCGAGGAAGAAGTTGTATGCCTCGTCTCCTGTGTGGCGCGGGTTCTGCGACTGGAGCTGCCGGCGGGCGCGTGCGGCGCTCGCGGCGCGGTGGTGGCCGTCGGCGATGTAGAGGAGCGGGGCCGGGCGGAACTGCTCGGCCAGGCTGCCGGCCCCCTCCCCGCCGATTCGCCAGACGGTGTGCGCGATCCGGTCGACCGCCGTGAATTCGAAAAGCGGCGGCTGCCGCTTCACCCTCTGCACGATCGCGTCGATCTCGGGACGGTCCCGGTAGGTCAGGAAGACCGGCCCGGTCTGCGCGCCGAGCGCGATCATGTGGCGCGTGCGGTCGTCCTCCTTGTCGCGCCGGGTGCGCTCGTGCTTGCGGATCACGTCCGAGTCGTACTCGTCCAGGGAGAAGACGCCGGCGACGCCGGTCTGCTCGCGCCCGTCCCTGCGCAGGCGATAGAGGTAGAGCGACGGATCGGGCTCCGCGGCGAGCGGCGCCTCTCGTTTCAACTTCGCGAAGTTCTCGACCGCCTTCGCGTAGACCGCGTCCGAGTATGGGTCGGTCCCTTCGGGAAAGTCGATCTCGGGACGGGACACGTGGAGAAAGGAGAGAGGGTTTCCCTCGGCGAGAGAGCGCGCCTCCGGCGTCGAGACGACATCGTAGGGGACGGCCGAAACCTCCGCCGCGCGCCCGGATTTCGGTCGCAACGCTCGGAACGGTCGGACGGTCGCCATGGCCGACCGCGGATTGTATCCAGACTGATCGGGCTTGATTCGGGCCCACCCCGCCCGTAGACTCCGGGATGTTTCAAAGACGCGAATAAAGAGGAGGGATTCTGGAATGAGCAATTCGGGGAAGGCGCTCGCCGCGCTGGCCGGCCTGGCGTGTCTCGCGCTGCTGGCCTCCTCGACGCAGGCGGAGCCGAAACAGGCCGGGACGTCCAACGTCGCGGCCAAGCGCATCGAGCGGGGCAAGTATCTCGTCACGATCATGTCCTGCAACGACTGCCATACGCCCTACAAGATGGGCGCGAATGGCCCGGAGCCCGACATGTCTCGGATGCTCTCGGGGCACCCCGAGGGGATGAAGCTCCCGCCGCCACCGAAGCCCGCGGGCCCGTGGGTCGTCTCTTTCCTCGGAACGAACACCGCCTTCGCCGGGCCGTGGGGCATCTCCTACACGTCGAATCTGACACCCGAGAAGAACACGGGTCTTGGGGTCTGGACAGAGGACATGTTCCTCAAAGCCATGAAGACCGGCAAGCACATGGGGACCTCCCGGCAGATCCAGCCGCCGATGCCCTGGCCGTGGATCGGCAAGGCGACCGACGACGACCTGAAGGCGATGTTCGCCTACCTGAAATCCGTTCCGCCCATCTCCAACCGCGTGCCCGACTGGGAGCCGCCCGCTCCGGCCGCGCCCGAGAAGGCAACGCCGAAGAAGAAGTAACCCGCGCCGGGATTTCCTGGCCGAGCGACCGGCTGGCTCCGCTAGCCCGGATAATTCATGGACACCCGGCCGAAACACGAGAAGGTGACTGTGCAGAAAGCTTCCATCGAGGAAAGAACGGATGCGGGCCGGGGTACACCTTGTTCCCGCGAGAGATTTTTCTGTCAGGCCAGGAAGCCCGACGACGGCGACCTTCCCCGGGGGTACGGGGGACCGGAAGATCCTCCGCCCGTTTTGCGCATCGCAGAGGAGGGCTGACGCCGCATGGCGGAAAAAGATCCGCGGGACGGCCGGAGTCGTTCATGAATTATTCGGGCTAACGTGTGAGGAGTCTATTGGCCTCTTCGTAGGGGATGGCGCCGGAGGTGAGAGCGGCATAGGTCCCCGTCTCGAGCAATTCGCTCGCGATTCGCCGCAGCAGGCCGAGCGTGGCCCGCATCGGACCGGAGCCGAGGCTCACGCGCGCAACGCCGAGGCTCTCCAGTCGCGCGACCGGAGGAGTTTCCGCGCCGGCCAGAATGTTCAGGGGGCCGTCGATCGCCTCGACGAGGCGGGCGATCGTCTCCTCGTCGGAGACTCCGGGCACGAAGAGGCAATCGGCCCCGGCCCCGCGGTAGGCGTTGCATCGCCGGACGGCCTCATCGAACCGTTTCCCGGGCTCGCCGATCGAGCCCAGGAAGACGTCGGTGCGGGCGTTGACGACGATCGAGCCGCCCGCTCGGGAAGTGCCTTCCTTGACGGCCTGGATCCTCTCGCTCTGAACGGCGATGTCCGTGAGCCGCGTCCGGTCGGGCGAACGGTCCTCGAGATTGACCCCGACGGCGCCGGCTTCGAGGACCGCTCGACAGCTCCGCGCGACCTCTTCCGCAGTGTCTCCAAAGCCGGCCTCGATATCCGCGCTGACGGGAACGCGAACGGCCCGGACGATCCGTCCGACCGCCGCAACGACCTCCGCGAAGGGCGCCTGCTCGCGGTCGGGGAAGCCCAGACTGAAGGCGACGCCGGCGCTCGTCGTCCCGATCGCCGGGAACCCGGCCTCCTCGAAGAGGCGCGCCGACGCCGCGTCCCAGGCGTTGGGAAGCAGCAGAATCGGCGGCCCGCCGTGAAGAGCCAGAAAGCGGGCCGCGCGATCGCGCTGCGCGTCATCCATGGAAGAGCCGGATTCTCTCAGAAAGTGTCGGAAGATCGGGATCGGTCGCGATCCGCTCGATCGGATCGCCGGCTGCGGCCTCTCCCTCTTCGAGCACGCGCAGGTAATAACCCAGGCGGCCGCTCTCGAGGAAGGTCTTGACGAATCTCGCCGAGCCAACCCGGGCGCCGAGCTTGAAACAGGGGGAACGCGGATTCGTGACTTGGAGTACGGCGGTGCCCGCGCGGAGCACGTCGCCGACCCGGACACGGTCTTCGACGAGTCCCTCGGCCGTAAAATTCTCGCCGAAGAAGCCGGGCGAGAGGTCGGCTCCTCCGAGGACCTGCCGCCAGGAGCCGTAGTGTTCCGACGAGTAGAGGTACACGGCCTGGTCGGGCCCGCCGTGAACGGTCAGGTCGGCCTGGATGTCTCCTTCGACCCCGAGCCGGCCGATGCGCACGCGCCCGGCGACCGGCACCTTGAAGATCCCGGTCCGGACCTCCCGACCGCGATACTCGAGGGTCCCGGACCGCGCGATGTTGACCGACAGAAGACCTCCCCGCATCGTGCCTTCAAATAGACGGCGGTCCTGGCCGAAGTTTCCATAAGATTGGCGCGAACTTTTCGACGATGCGAACACTCCTGCTGGCGATGCTCCTGTCCGGCCCCGCCGTGTCGGCCGACACGCCGGCGGAGAGGGCGAGCGACCGGACGCCGACGATCCGGGAACGGGCGAAGGAGATTGTGCGGCACGACGGATTCCTCCCGTACTACTGGGACGCCCGCAAGGGGCAGCTCTTAATCGAGGTCTCGCGTTGGAACGAGGACTTTCTCTACGGCGCGGGAATCGCCGGAGGGGCCGGGCTGCTGGAGGTCTCGCTCGATCGCGGGCAGCTCGGAGACCTGGGGATCTGCCGGTTCGAGCGTGCTGGCCCGCGGGTTCTGCTGCATCAGAAGCAGATGGTCCATCGGGGAGGGAGCGCCAATGCCGAGACGGCGCGCGCCGCGGACGAGTCGTTCCCCTCGGCGGTCCTCGCCTCGCTTCCGATCGTCGCGGAGGAGGGCGACCGGGTGCTCGCCGACGCCACGGCGTTTCTCCTGACCGACACCGGCGTCCTGCCGCTTCTCAAGCAGGCCCGGCTGGGGGAATGGAAGCAGGACTCCGCGCGCTCGGCGCTCGTCTTCGACCGCTCGGGCGCTTTTCCGAAGAACACCGAGCTCGAGATCCTCGCAACGTTCACTTCCGAGAATCCGCCTCGCGCCTTCGCCGGAGTCCTGCCCGACGGCCACACGATGACGCTGCGCCTCCATCATTCCTTCGTCCGGTTTCCGGAGCCCGGATTCTCCCCGCGACCACTGGACCCGCGGATCGGCTTCATCCCCCGAAGGTACTTCGATCACGCCGCCCGCTTCAACGAGCCGATCGAGAAATTCCAGGCCTCGCGCTGGCGCCTGGTCAAGAAGGACCCGAAGGCGGCGATCTCCGAGCCCGTCGAACCGATCGTGTACTACCTCGACCGCGGCATCCCGGAGCCCGAGCGCACGGCGATCCGGCAGGGCGCCCTCTGGTGGAACCACGCCTTCGAGCTGGCCGGCTTCAGGGACGCCCTCGTCGTGAAGGACTTGCCCGAGGGAGCGACGTTCCTGGACATTCGCTATTCCGGAATCGAATGGATCAACCGCGCGGAGCGCGGCTGGTCGGTGGGCGGCACGCAGACGGATCCGCGCACTGGAGAAATCCTGCACGGGGTCGCCCGGATCGATTCGCACCGCCGACGCACGACCTCCCGGATGTGGCGGAACATGAAACCGCCGTCGAGCGCCTTCCTCTGCGACGCGGGCGACTCGCCGGACTTCTCCTTCCTCGCCGGAAACGAGCCCGGTTCCGGCGAGGAATCTCTCGTGCTGGCTCGGCTGGCTTACCTGTCTGCGCACGAGGTCGGCCACACAATCGGCTTGATGCACAACTGGGCGGCGACGACCTTCGGTTGGGGCTCCGTCATGGACTACCTCGCGCCCCACATCGAGGTCCAGGACGTCGAGGCCGGCGGCTCGGGGGACCGCAAGGTCCCCCGCCAGGAATTGGATTTTTCCGATGCGTATCCGAAGGATGTCGGCTCCTACGATCGCCTCGCCATCCGGTGGGGTTACACGCCGGAGAACGACCCGGCGGTCCTGGAGAAGATCGTGCGGGAAGGCTACGCGAAAGGGATCTTCTACCCCACCGACGGCGACCCGCGCTGGGCCGAGTACGACTGGGGCGCGGATCCGGTGCGCTGGCTCGCGACCACGCAGCGGGTGCGCAGGGTCATCCTGGACCGGTTCGGACCGGGCCAGCTCGCGCCGGGGGAGTGGGTCTACGACCTCCAGCAGCGATTGAGCCTCGCCTACCTCTACCACCGGTTCGGCATCCAGGCCGCGCAACAATTCGTGGGAGGCCAGTACCAGGCCAACGCCGTGGCGGGGGACGGGCAGACTCCCATCGCCTGGGTCCCAGCCGGCAAGCAGAAGGAGGCGCTCGATCTCTTAGTCGCCGCGATTTCCCCCGAGAACCTCGACATTCCGGATCGGATCCTCACCGCACTCGCGCCTGCCCCCTCCGGGACGCGTCCGAGCCGCGAGCAGTTTCCCTCGGAGGCCGGCGAGACCTTCAGCCTCTGGACCGCGGCGCGGACGCTCGTCGGTCTCGTCGTCGGGCCGCTGCTCGAGCCCGAGCGCGCCGCACGCCTGACGTTGCAGGCTTCCCGGGACACGCTGACCCTGGACGGCGTGACGGCGCGCCTGGTGGCCGCAACCTGGGAGGCCCCGCCCGACGACTCGCCGCGCAAGGCCGCGTTGCGGCGGATCGCGCAGCGCGGCGTTCTCGACGCGCTGATGGACCTGGCCGCACGCCCGGAGGCGTCGGCCGAGGTGCGGGGCGCGGTTCACCTGCGGCTTGAGCGGTTCCGGGCGCGCTTGCGCGGAAGGCATTCGACGGACTCGATGGCCGAGGCGCACCTGCGCCTGGCGGAAAGAGACCTGGCCGAGTTCCTGGAGAAGCCGGAAGTCCGAAAGGCCAGGCCGCCCGGGCTGGCGGCGCCGCCGGGACGGCCGATCGGCGAGTAGCGTGGAACCGACGCGCAGACGCGGGGACGCGGGGACGCGGAGAGCACGGACGGCGACGTGGGTCTTCTGAGAAGCGTCCTTCTCGCGGGCTCGGAGAGCCGCTGGCTGCGCGAGCACGCGACACGATGGCCCTTCGTCCGAGGCGCGGTGTCCCGCTTCATGCCGGGGGAGACGGTCGAGGCGGCGCTCGACGCCACGCGCGCGCTTGGCGTGGGCACCGTTCTGACTCGGCTCGGGGAGAACGTGCGCAACGCTGCCGAGGCGGCCGAGGTCACTCGACATTACCTGCAGGTCCTCGAGCGCGTGCATCGCGAATCGCTGGATGTCGAGATCTCGATCAAGCTGACGCAGCTCGGCCTCGACCTGTCCCGGGAGGAGTGCGAGAAGAACCTCGAGGACCTGATCGAGCGCGCCCGCTCGCTCTCCAACTGGGTCTGGGTGGACATGGAGGGGAGCGCCTACACGGACGTCACGCTCGACATCTACCGGCGCGCCCGCGAGCAGCACGCGAACGTCGGCGTCTGCGTCCAGGCCTACCTCCGTCGGACGGCGGAGGATCTCCGGACGCTCGTCGCGATGGGAGCGGGAGTGCGGCTCGTCAAGGGGGCCTACCGCGAGCCGCCGGAGAAGGCCTTTCCGGAGAAACGAGACGTGGACGAGAACTTCTTCCGCCTGGCACAGACCCTGCTCTCTCCCGAGACCCGCGCGAAGGGGGTCCGGGCGATCTTCGGTACGCACGACCCGGTTCTGATCCGCCGACTGGAAGAGCTCGGTCGCTCGGCGGGCCTTCCGGCCGCGTCTCTCGAGTTCCAGATGCTCTATGGGATTCGCCGGCAGGAGCAGGAGCGGTTGGCCAGGACCGGATACCGGTTTCGGGTGCTCATCTCCTACGGCGAGGCGTGGTTCCCCTGGTACATGCGGCGCCTGGCCGAGCGTCCCGCCAACGTCCTCTTCGTCCTCAGGAACCTCTTCGCCCGCTGACACTTGCCGGATATGTCAGATCGGACATAATCCGGCTTCGGAGCCCGACGGCTCGGAGCTCACGGCTCGCGCCGTCTCACGCCGGTACGATCTTCGCGAGCAGCTCCGGGAACCTCGGGTGGCCGCGGATCGAATCGTAGAGCGGGCACGTCGCGACCCACCAGGCCAGAGCGTTGCGCTCCTCGCAGGCCCTTCCCAGGCAGGAGACGGCTTCGTCCGCGCTCCCGAGCCCGAGATGGAGGAAGCTCAGATGGAAGGGAGCGATGTATTCGGTCCGGGAGCGCTCTGAGAGCTCCTCGAGCTGGGCGAGCGCCTTCGCCCGGTCCCCCGAGGCGCCATAGGCTCCGCCGAGGAGCGCGAGATAGAAGGGCTGCCGCCGCTTCGTGACTTCCACGGCTTTCTCCAGGGACTCCACGGCTTCGGCGTGGCGCCCGAGAGCCTGGTAGGGGAGGCTGATTCCCCAGAGAGGATAGGGAGCCCTGGGATCGATGTGGAGAGCCCGGCGGAACTCCTGGACGGATTCCTCGAAGCGCCGCATGGCGTAGAACGCCCAGGCGACGTTGGCCTGCGCGTTGGCCGAAAGGGGCTCCAGATCCGTCGCGCGCCGCGCCACCTCGACCGCCTGGGCCGGCCGCCCGTGGAAGGCCATGCAGAGCCCGAGCCAGGAATGGGGCGCGGGGGAACGCGGGGCGAGCTCGATCGCGCGCCGCAGCTCCTCTTCCTCGCGGTCGAGGTTCCACCCGAAGTAATGCTCGACGAGCGCCAGTGAGACGTGGGCATCGGAGGACCGCGGAGAGAGCTCCCGGGCCTTTTCGGCGGCCGCGCGAGCCTTCGCGAAGGCCTCGCGCGTCGGGATGCCGCCGTAGAAACCGTAGATGCAGTACGAGTCGGCCAGGCCCGTGTAGGCGTCGGTGTAGCGCGGGTCGCGAGCCAGGGCCCGCTCGAACTCGGCGATCGCCTCCGGGGCTTCGCGGCGGTTGAAGTGGTAGCGCCCCTTCAGGTAGTCGTTGTACGCCTCGACGTTGTCGGTGCCTCGGGAGGAGAGGCCGGCCGCCTCGGCCGGGAGGAGGCGCACTTTCAGGGCCTCGGCGATGGAGCGCGAGATCTCGTCCTGCACGTCGAAGACGTCTTCCATCTCCCGGTCGTAGCGCTCCGACCAGAGGTGATAGCCGTCGGCCACGTTGATCAACTGCGCGGTGATCCGGATCCGTTTGCCGGCCTGACGCACGCTCCCCTCGAGGACCGACTTGACACCGAGAGTCGCTCCGATCTTGCGAACGTCCTCATCCTTCCCCTTGAAGGCGAAGGCGGACGTGCGCGAGGCCACCCGGAGCGTCTCGATCTTGGTCAGGGCTGTGATGATCTCTTCCGTCATTCCGTCGCTGAAGTAGTCCTGATCCCGTTCGGCGCTCATGTTGCGGAAGGGGAGGACGGCGATCGAAGCCTGGGATGGCTCCGAGAGCGCGGCGGCGGGCCCCGAGGACGTCCCGCTGTCCGGGCGGCCGGCCCCCGAGCCGCGTCCTTCGGCGACCCGGAGCGCGAAGGCGAGGTCGCGGGCCGACTGGAACCGTTCCTCCGGGCTCTTCTCGAGGCAATGGTCCACGATCTCCTCGAGCTCGGGGGGCAAAGTCTTGCCGGCGGCGGAGCCCTCCAGCGGATCCTCGCGGAGGATCGCCATCATGGTCTCGACGTCGCTCTCCCTGCGGAAGGCGCGCTCTCCGGTCAACATCTCGTAGAGCAGCGCGCCGAGTGAGAAGATGTCGGAGCGGTGGTCGGCCGGCGCGCCCCGGACCTGCTCCGGCGACATGTACCCGACCGTCCCCAGGATCATCCCGGGCCGAGTCAAGGTTTTTTCCGCCTCCGTCGGAGAGGCCATCAGGTCTCCCTCCGCCATGGGATGGTCAGTCGCCGCGGCTTGCCCTCTTCCGGCCGCGTCGAGCGGCCGCCCGGATACCTCGAGAGGCCGCCCGGATACCTCGAGCGGCCGCCCGGATGTCCGCTTGGCCACCAGTCCGAAGTCGAGGATCTTCACCAGGCCGTCCCGCGTCACGAAGACGTTCTGGGGCTTCAGGTCCCGGTGGATGATCCCGCGGTCGTGCGCCGCCGCGAGGCCCTGCGCAATCTGGAGCGCGTAGTCGAGGGCCTTGCGTTGCGGAATGGGCCCGCCGTCGAGACGCTCGCGCAGCGTCTCACCTTGGAGCAGCTCCATGACGGCATAGGCGATCCCGCCCTCGCGGCCGAAGTCGTGGATCGCCAGGATATTCGGATGAGACAGCGCGGCGACGGCCTTCGCCTCGCGCTCGAAGCGCGTCAGCGCTTCGGCATCGGCGACGAGGCTCTCCGGCAGGACCTTGATCGCCACGTCGCGCTCGAGCCGCGAGTCCCTGGCCCGATACACCTCCCCCATCCCGCCCGCGCCGAGCGGAGACAGGATCTCGTAGGGGCCGAGACGGGCTCCGGCGCCGAGGCTCAAGCGCTGTTCCTCAATCCGAAACCCGCAATCCGGGAACGAGAATCGTCATAATCTGGGGAAGGCCGAGGTTCACGTCGGCCCGAGAGTCCCGAGACCCGATCTTATCTTCGGAAGGCCGCATGACCGATTTGAAGTCGCTCCAGAGCCCGCTCAAGGAGAAATACCGCACCGATCAGGAGTCGTCCCGGATCACCCTTCGGGCGGAAGGGGGGCCAGGACGCCCCGAGGCGACGGAGGAACAACTCCGCACGCTCAGGGAAAAGACGGATCAGTATTGGGTCGTGATGCAGACGTTGACGCATCCGCCCGGGCTCCGCGTCGAGTGGGGCCGGCCGGGGTCGAAGTCGGCGTGACGGAGAAAAGGGGGTTGCGATGCCCAGGTTCGTGATCGAGCGCGAGATTCCCGGGATCGGGAACATGACGGACGCCGAGATCCGAGACGTCGCGAAGAGCTCCGTGAAAGTCCTGACGGAGATGGGCCCGGAGATCCAGTGGCTCCAGAGCTACGTCACCGGGGACAAGCTCTACTGCGTGTACCTCGCTCCGGACGAGGCGACCGTGCGCGAGCACGCGCGCCGCGGAGGGTTCCCCGCCAACCGGATCGGGGCCGTCCGCCGGATGATCGACCCGACGACGGCCGAATAGCTCAGGCCTCGACGGCGCTGGCGATGGCGGTCTCGACGGGCATCGTCCACCCCTCCATCCAGGCCGCGGCCCCGGCCGAGTCGGTCAGCGTGCGGCGCGCGGGCTCGAGGCTCTTCTCCAGCCGGGCCTGCTCGGCCGGCGCCGGCGCAGCTCCGACGGCCTGCCGCAGCGCCGCGGCCGCTCCGGCGAGGCGCAGGGCCCGCGCCGGCTTCGACTGCGCCGCGGCGGAGGCCGCGAAGCCCTCCAGGAGCCGGGCGATCCCGCGCTTGTGGTCCAGTCTCCGAAAGACCTCCATGCTCTCGCTGTAGAGGCGATGGGCCTGTGCGAAGTCTCCCTGGTCGCGCGCGAGATTGCCCAGATCGGCAAGCGAGCCGGCGATGCCCCAACGGTCGCCGAGCTCCCGGAACATCTCCAGGCTACGCTCGTAGAAGGACCGCGCGGCCGCCGCGTCCTCCTCTTCGCGCGCGACGTCCCCCTGCTGGTTCAGAGCCCAGGCCATGCCGGCTCGGTCGCCGAGTTGCCGGGAGATCGTCAGGCATTCTTCGAAGAGAGAGTGAGCCTCGTCGAAATGACCCAGGAGGGTTGCGACATTGGCCAGGTTCGAGAGCGCGCGGACCACCGCGACGCGGTCGTCCAGTTGTCTCCAGAGCGCCAGGCTCTCTTCGAAGAGGGATCGAGAGGCCTCCAGGTCTCCCCGCCTCTGCGCGCCGACCGCGAGAGCGTTGAGCGAGACCGCGACGCCCTTACGGTCGTCGAGCTCCCGGCTGATGTCGCGAGACTCCGCGTGGAAGCGATCGGCGGACTCGAGCTCTCCGGCCAGCACTCCCGCCGCGAAGAGGGCCCGCGCACGGATCCGCGTGCGAGCCTCCGCGCCGGGCAGATTCAGAAGGCGGGTCAATCTTTCGCGCCCTTCGGTGAAATGCTCGCGCTCTTCCCAGAAGTGAAAGAGCGCGGCGCCGAGGCGAAGGCCCCATTCCGCCTGCCCGTTCTCGATCAACCAGTCGAGAGCCGCGAGGAGGTTGTCGTGCTCCACCTCGAACCGGTCGAGCCATCCCGAGCCCTCCAAGTTCAGCGGCGGGCCCTGCGACCCGCCCATCCCGCCGGCGCGTTCGGAGACGAGGTCTTCGGCGAGGACGACACAGTAGGCCGCGTGCGAGCGCCGGATCAGGGGCTCCTCGCCGCCTGAGGCCAGCTTTTCGAGCCCGTATTCGCGAATCGTCTCCAGCATCACGAAGCGAGACTCACCGCCGGGCGTTTCGATCTCCTGCAGCAGACTCTTGTCCTGGAGCGAGCCGATTCCGTCGAGCAAGTCGAGCCCGAGGTCGCTCCGGACGTCGCAGACCGCTTCCGCGGCTTCCAGCGTGAATCCGCCTACGAAGACCGACAGTCTTCGGAAGAGCTTCTGCTCGGACGGCGTTAAAAGGTCGTGGCTCCAGTCGATCGCGCCTCGCAGCGTCTGCTGCCGGGCCGGCCGGTCGCGCGCGCCTCCCGTCAGCAGCTGCAAACGGTTCTCCAGGCGGGCCCGCATCGCCGCAGGCGAGAGGAGTTTGACGCGCGCGGCGGCGAGCTCGATGGCCAGCGGCAGGCCGTCCAGCCGGCCGCAGATCTCGGCGATCGCGGCCGCGTTCTCCCTCGTCATCGTGAAGTCCGGCTTGACAGCGGCGGCGCGCTGGACGAAGAGGGCGACGGCGTCGCACCGAGACAGCTCCTCGGCCGCGCCCGGCCGGTCGGGCACGGCGAGCGGCGGAACGGGGAATTCCCTCTCGCCGTAGACGTGGAGCGGCGAGCGGCTCGTCACCAGGACTTTCAATCCGGGACCGGCTTCCACGAGATCGGCCACCAGGGATGCCGCGGAAACGAGATGCTCGAAGCTGTCGAGCAGGAGCAGCATGGGCTGGCGCGCCGCCGACTGAAGGTGCTCCCGGAGAGCAGCCAGAGGCGGCCCGCTCGTCCCCTCCCGGACGCTGAAGACCTGAGAGATCGC
Source organism: Acidobacteriota bacterium (assembly GCA_046726795.1). Classification (GTDB taxonomy): domain Bacteria; phylum Acidobacteriota; class Thermoanaerobaculia; order UBA5066; family Gp7-AA6; genus JAWOLE01. Next base: position 365 of record JBKPBH010000112.1, on the reverse strand, counting down.
CGAAGCGATCGCTTCGGGGTCGGCGACGGGCGCGAGCGGCACGAAATAGACCCCACCCGGAAAATCACTGGCGATCTCGCCGGCGATCTCCAGCGCCAGGCGGGTCTTGCCGATCCCGCCGGGACCGGTCAGGGTCACCAGGGAGACGTCTGAGCGCCGCAGGAGTTCGCCGAGCGCGGTGCGTTCGCGGACGCGGCCGACGAAGCCGGTGCGCTGCGTCGGGAGACTCGCGGGCCGGACGGGTACGGCCTCGCGTGGCGGTTCGAGGAGCCGGTCGCGCATCGCCGCGAGGTCTCGCGCGAGGTCGCGCGTCGAGGCGTAGCGCTCCTCGGGCTCTTTGGCGAGACAGCGCTCGACGATCCAGC
>JBKPBH010000111.1:0-22164 GCA_046726795.1 Acidobacteriota bacterium | reverse complement strand
TGGTGGCGGTGCAGGGACTTGAACCCCGGACACAGCGGATATGAGCCGCTTGCTCTAACCAACTGAGCTACACCGCCCGCGGCAGAACGCGTCATCTTAGGAGCGCCCTCGACCGGCGTCAAGGCGCGCCTGTCCCGATCCGGAATCCAGATTCCCAAACCGGAATCGTCGGCGGGCGTACCATTCAGGTCATGGAACGGGTTCTCGAGGCTCTCGAAAGCGCGGCGCGGACCGAGCTCATGCCCCGCGGCGGCTCGATCCTCCTCGCCGTGTCCGGGGGAGCGGACTCGATGGCGCTCCTCTACGGGGCCGTGGAGCGCGCGCCGGCCGCCGGCTGGCGACTGGCGGTGGCGCACGTTCACCACGGCTGGCGGGGACGCGAGGCGGACCGGGACCTGCAGTTCGTCCGCGAGCATTCCCGCCGGCTCCATCTCCCCTTCTTCTGTCGCCGGCGCGATGCCCGGGCCGAGGCCCGGATTCTCAAGCTCTCGCCCGAGGCCGGCGCACGTCACGCCCGCTACGAGGCGCTGGCGGAGATGGCGCGGGAAGCCGGCGCCTCCCGGGTCGCGACCGCGCACCAGCTGGACGATCGGATCGAATCGCACCTCCTGGCGCGGGCGCGCGGCGCGGCGGGGCCGAGCCTGGCCGGTCCGCGGCCGATGCGTTCGGACGGGGTCGTGCGGCCTCTCCTCGAAGTCACTCGGGAAGAGATCCTCGAGTTCCTCCGGGCTTGCGGCATCGTCTTCCGACGGGACTCGTCCAACGGAGATCTGCGCCTGGCGCGCAACCGCGTCCGCCGGGAAGTCGCGCTGACGACCCGCGCGGGCGGCCGCGAAGCGCTCGGAGGGCTCGAGCGGGAGGTCCGCCGGATCGCCGCGGAGAGAGAACGGATCGAGCGAGAATTCCGCTCGAGTGTCCTTCCTTCGATCCGCGTCGGTCCGGGCGCCGTCCTCCTGGACGCAGCCCTGCTTTCCTGCTGCTCCGCCGACCTCCAACGGCGGGCGATCGACGAGGCAGCTTCTCCCTTCGCGATGCCCGGACGGGCTCCCGTGAGCGGCCGCGAGGCGGAACAGATTCTGCAGCGACTCGCGGGCGGAGGCGACTTCCGCTTCGAGGCGGGGCGCCGGATCCGCTTCGAAAGGCGCGGCCGGCTCCTGCGCGTCGCGGCGGCGCCGGAAAGAAACGCCCGCCGGCGGCCTCCGGGCAATATTTCACCGGCGGAGTCCGTTATTCTGAGGTCCGCAGTCGAAAAGGAGTCTTCTCTTTGAACGCCACGATCAAAAACCTGCTCCTCTGGATGGTCATTCTCGTGCTGATCATCCTGGCCTGGAACGTCTTCAAGACCGGCGCGACGGCCGTCGAGGAGATCAGCTTCTCGCGCTTCCTCTCGCAGGTCTCCCAGGGACACATCCAGAAGGTCACGATCCGCGGGGAGGAGATCCGCGGCACCTACGCGCCTTCGGCCGGCAAGCGCGACGCTGTTTTCAAGACCTATGCGCCGAGCTATCCCAAGCTCGTCGAGGACCTCGAGTCCAAGGGAGTCGAGATCGAGGTTACGCCGATCAAGGACTCCTCCCTCGTCTCGGCGCTCGTCATGTATGGGCCGCTGATCCTGCTCGTGGCCATTTGGTTCGTCATCATGCGCCAGATGCAGGCGGGCGGAAACAAGGCGCTCTCCTTCGGCAAGTCGCGGGCCAAGCTCCTGACGCCGACGCAGAAGAAGGTCACCTTCAAGGACGTCGCCGGAGTCGAAGAGGCGAAGGTCGAGCTGCAGGAGATCATCGAGTTCTTGAAGGACCCGCAGAAGTTCCAGAAGCTCGGGGGGAAGATTCCCAAGGGCGTGCTTTTGATGGGGCCTCCGGGCACGGGCAAGACCCTGCTCGCGCGCTCGGTCGCCGGCGAGGCCAACGTCCCGTTCTTCACGATCTCCGGCTCCGACTTCGTCGAGATGTTCGTCGGCGTCGGCGCTTCGCGCGTGCGCGACCTCTTCGAGCAGGGGAAGAAGAACGCCCCGTGCATCGTCTTCATCGACGAGATCGATGCGGTCGGACGGCACCGCGGAGCGGCGCTCGGAGGAGGACACGACGAGAGGGAGCAGACGTTAAACGCCCTGCTCGTCGAGATGGACGGCTTCGACACGAACGAGGGCGTGATCCTCGTCGCCGCGACGAACCGGCCCGACGTGCTCGACCCGGCCCTCCTGCGGCCGGGGCGGTTCGATCGCCGCGTCGTGGTGGACCGCCCGGACCTGCGGGGCCGCGAGCAGATCCTCAAGGTGCACACGCGGCAGACACCTCTGTCCGAGAACGTGGATCTCTCGATCATCGCGCGCGGGACGCCCGGCTTCTCGGGCGCCGACCTGGCCAACCTCGTCAACGAGGCGGCCTTGAACGCGGCCCGGTTCAACAAGAAGAAGGTCGAGATGATCGATTTCGAGTACGCCAAGGACAAGGTCATGATGGGACCCGAGAGGAAGTCCATGATCATGACCGAGGAGGAGAAGAAGAACACGGCCTACCACGAGGGGGGACATGCCCTCGTCGCGGCGCTCCTGCCCGACGCCGACCCGCTCCACAAGGTCACGATCATCCCGCGCGGCCGAGCCCTGGGCGTGACAATGCAGCTTCCCTCCGAGGACAAGTATTCGCACACCAAGGAGTACCTGGACGCGACGATCACGGTCATGATGGGAGGCCGCATCGCGGAGGAGAGGTTCCTCGGCCACATGACGACCGGCGCCGGAAACGACATCGAGAAGGCCACCGACCTCGCCCGCAAGATGGTCTGCGAGTGGGGGATGAGCGGCCTGGGGCCCCTGACCTTTGGCAAGGTGGAGGGCGAGATCTTCCTGGGACGCGACTTCGGCCGAACTCAGGACTACTCGGAGGAGACAGCCAATCAGATCGACGCCGAGGTCAAACGGATCGTGACCACCGCCTACGATAAGGCCAGGTTGATCATCTCGGAAAACGAGAAGGCGATGCACCGCCTCGCGCGCACCCTCCTCGAGAAGGAGGTCCTGGACGGAGAGGAAGTCCTCCAGATCATCGCCGAGGAGACCGGAGCCGACATCTCGAAGCTCCGAAAGTCGGGACCGCCGAAGCCCCCGATCCTGCCCGGCACGCCCGAAGTCGCCGGCGGGGAGATCGGGCCCCTGGTGCCCGAGCCCGCCTGACGAGGTACTCGGTTCTCGCTGCACGGTGTTCGGGACCCTAGCCGAGCCGAACACCGAACACCGAACACCGAACACCGAAACATGAGCTGGTCGGAACAGTTCCTCAAGGAGTTCGACCCGGAGATGGCGGCGACGCGCCGGATGCTCGAGCGCATCCCGGCGACCGGGCTCGACTGGAAGCCTCACGCGAAGTCGAGGAGCCTCGGGGAGCTCGCCACGCACGTCATGGAGCTGCCTCGTTGGGGCGTTCGCCTCGGAGGCGATGCGTTCGCCGTCGGGAGCGAGAAGGCGTCGGCCATGAAGAGCGCCCCGGACTTTCTCCAGCGTTTCGATGAGAACGTCCGGGAGGCTCGCAAGGCGATCTCCGCGATGTCGGAAACGGATCTGGACGGAGAGTTCACCGTGACGCGGGGAGGCCAGGTCTTCTTCGCGCTGCAGAGGCGCTCGCTCCTGCGACGCGTGCTCCTGAGCCACTTGATCCACCACCGCGGTCAGCTCTCGGTCTACCTGCGCATCCAGGGCGTTGCCCTGCCTCCCATCTACGGGCCGACCGCCGACGAGCCGATGTAGCCCGCGCTAAACTGCACCGGTGGGCGTTTCGGCAGACCTGGTGATTCCTGCCGCGAGCTCGGCGGAGCTGTCGGAGATCGCGGCCTGGGACGGGTTCCGGCCGGCGACCTTCGCCGCTTCGGAGTTCCCGGCGGACGTGGTCCGGTTCGACGGGTCGAGCTCGCCTCCCCTCGTCTTGTCGCGGGCGCGGCGGGCGGAAAGCGTCAAGGCTCTGCCGGCGACCCTCCGGACGCGCGCGCGGGAGGCCTTCGAGCGGGCGGCTCGCGCGCCCGCCAGGCTTTCGCTCGCTCATGGCCGAAGCCTCGATCTGGCCGGCGGTCCGGCCGTCATGGGAGTCGTCAACGTCACGCCCGACTCCTTCTCGGACGGAGGCCTCTATTTCGAGCCGGGCCGGGCGGCCGAACGCGCCCTCGAGCTGTTCGAAGAAGGCGCCTCCGTCGTGGACATCGGCGGCGAGTCCACCCGGCCCGCGACCTACGGCGAGGCGGCCGAGGTGCCGGCCTCCGAGGAGATCCGCCGGGTGGTGTCGGTCGTCGAGGCGGTGCGTGCGAAGACCGGCCTCCCGATCTCGATCGACACGCGCAAGGCCGCCGTGGCGCGGCAGGCGCTCGTCGCCGGGGCCGATCTGGTCAACGATGTGTCCGCGTTCCGCTTCGACCCGGAGATGGCGCGGGTCGTCGCCGAGAACGGGGCCGGGGCGATCCTCATGCATATGAGGGGGACCGACCCGCGCCGAATGCAGGAGGACGTGACGTACGCGCATCCCCTGGCCGGCATCGCGTCGGAGCTCGCGGCGGCGCTGACGCGAGCCCTCGAGGCCGGAGTCGGAGCCGAGCGCCTGGCCGTGGATCCGGGCCTGGGCTTCGGAAAGAGCCCGGAGGGGAACCTGATCCTCCTGCGGCATCTCGCGGCGTTCCGGTCTTTGGGATTCCCGGTTGCGGCCGGCGCCTCCCGCAAGGCCTTCGTGCGCCGCTTCTCGGGCGTGGGCGAGACGGCCTCGAGCGCCGAGAGGCTGCCGGGTTCGCTCGCCTGCCTCGCGGCAGCGGCGCGCGGCGGCGTAGCCCTCGTGCGGGTTCACGACGTGGCCGAGTCCGTCCGGTTCCTGAAGATGCTCACGGCGATCGAGATGCCCGCGCCGGTCTCCTCTCACGCGGGGGCGGCGGCGCGGTGATCGAGACCCTGAGCCGCCGCGTCGGCTCGCTCTCTCACCTCTCTCTGACCTGGCGCGACGCCGTCGACATCCTCGTCGTCGCGGTGCTGGTCTACAGTCTCCTGCGCCTGATCCGCGGCACGCGCGCGGTGCAGATGGTCTTCGGGATCGTGACCGCCTTCGCCATCTACGAGATCGCGGTGTTCACCAGGCTGACGGCGCTGAGGACGGTGCTCCAGGCGGTCATCTTCTACCTGCCCCTCGCGGTCATCGTGCTCTTCGCGCAGGAACTCCGCCGCGCGCTCGCCGCGTTCGGACGAAACCCTCTCTTCGCGTGGGCCTCCGGCTACCATGCGGAGGAGACGATCTCCGACATCGTGCTCGCCGTCACCTCGCTCTCCACGCGGCGCGTCGGCGCCCTCATCGTCTTCGAGCGCCGGGAGGGGCTGAAGAACTACATCGAGAACGGCGTGGCCGTCGATTCGGCCGTCTCCTACGACCTGCTCGTCACGATCTTCACCCCGGGAACGGCGCTTCACGACGGCGCGGTGATCATTTCCGGCGAGCGCGTGGCGGCGGCGGCGTGCTTCCTTCCGCTCTCGCTCAAGGAGGGACTGCGCCTGGGCACGCGCCACCGCGCCGCGATCGGCATCACCGAGGAGACCGACGCCCTGGCGGTCGTCGTCTCGGAGGAGCGCGGCGCGATCTCGATGGCGCGCGACGGCGAGCTCGTCGAGGACCTGGACGGCAAGGGGCTGCGCGATCTACTCCTGCGCGAGTTCGCGAGGGCGGCCTAACGTGGCGAGCTCCCTCTTCCGCAATCCCGGCACGAAGATCCTGTCGCTGGCGATCGCGATCCTGATCTGGTTCGTCTTCTCCGCGCAGCAGCGGGAGCGCATCTCGGAGAGGACCTACCGGATCCCGTTGTCGGTCGCGAACGTGCCGCCGAAGACGGTGATCGCCTCGCCTCTTCCTCCCACGGTCGAAGTGCGTCTGCGCGGCCCGTTCACGGCACTTCGCCAGCTCGATCCCGACAAGCTCGAGGCCGTGATCGACCTGGCCGACGCGCCGCTCGGCGAGAAGGTCTATCGTCTCGCGCCCGAGGACATCAACGTCCCGCCGGAGGTCGAGGTCATCGCGATCGCCCCCTCGGAGGTGCGCGTCGCCCTCGACGCGACCGCCGAGAAGAGCCTCCCCATCGCGGCCCGCCTGACGGGAAACCCCGCGGAAGGATTCGAGCTCGCCGAGGTCTCGACCGAGCCGCGCGTGGCGCACCTCTTCGGGCCGGCGTCGGCCCTCTCGAAAATGACCTCGGTCGAGACGGATCCGATTTCGCTCGCCGGCCGCGAGGCGAGCTTCTCCGTGCCGGCGACCGTTCTGATCGACGCGCCGGGAGTCCGGGTCCGGGAGGGACAGGTCGTGACGGTCAGTGTGCGCCTTCGGGCCCTGCCGCGGCCCGAGCCCACTCCCCAGACCGCGAGCCGGGAACGCCGGCGATGAGGCTCTTCGGCACGGATGGATTGCGCGGAAAGGCCGGTCACTTCCCCCTCGATGCCGCGTCCGCAGGGCTGGTCGGCGAAGAAGTCGCGAAGCGGTCCCGCGGAGGCAACGGCGCAACCGTCGTTCTGGGAGGCGACACGCGCGAATCGACGCCGGGGCTTCTCGCGCGCCTGGCCGAAGGGATCTCTCGAGGGGGCTCGGCGGCCGCGCTCGCGGGAGTGATTCCGACCCCCGGGATCGCCGAGCTCGTTCTCGCGCTGTCCGCGGGGGCGGGGATCTCCGTCTCCGCCTCTCACAACCCCTTCGAGGACAATGGCATCAAGATCTTCGGCGCCGACGGGAAGAAATGGCCCGACGGGGAAGAGGAGCGGCTCGAGGGAATTCTGCTGGCTTCGCGAGCCGGAGATGGAGAAACGGGACTCGGAGACGCACAGACGCGGAGACGCGGGAAGGACCCCGGAGACGGGACCGAAGTCGATCCGAGGCTGGCCGAGATGTATCTGGCGAGACTGGCGGCACGCGTGCCAGCGCGGCTGGGCGGGCTGGCCGTCGTGCTCGACGCCGGCCACGGGGCGGCGTACCGGCTCGGACCGGAGGCGCTCCAGCGGTCCGGGGCGCGGGTCACGACGATCGCCGACCGCCCCGACGGACGGAACATCAACGCGGGGTGTGGCGCGCTCCATCCCGAAGGCATGGCCGCGAAGACCCGGGAGGCGGCCGCCGCCATGGGCGTGGCCTTCGACGGAGACGCCGACCGCGCCATCCTCGCCGACGAGAACGGGCGGATCCTGGACGGCGACGACGTCCTCTGGATCCTGGCAAGGGACCTCCGACGCCGCGGCCTTCTCTCCGCCGGCGGCGTCGTCGGGACGGTCATGTCCAACTACGGGCTCGAGCGCTCTCTGGCCCGCGAGGGCATCGCCTTCCACCGGGCGGCCGTCGGAGACCGCAGCGTCGCGCGCCTCATGGAGGAAACGGGCGCCGCGCTCGGAGGCGAGACCTCCGGCCACATCCTCCTTCCCTTCACGCCCGCCGGCGACGGCATCCAGACGGCCCTTGCCGTCGCGTCGATCCTTTCGGAGAGCGCAGGGCCGCTGTCGAGCCTCGCGACCCTCCAGAAGACCCCTCAGGTCCTGCGCAACGTCCGCGTCGAGAGCCGTGTGCCGATCGAGGAGGTGTCGGACGTCTCGGAGGCGGTGGCCCGCGCGGAGCAGGCCCTCGACAGGAAGGGTCGGGTCTTCCTGCGCTACTCGGGGACCGAGCCTCTCCTGCGCATTCTCGTCGAGGGCTCGGACGGCGACGCGGTCGTCTCGATCGCCGACGAGCTCGAGGCGGTCGTTCGCCGCGCGATCCCGTGAAAGACATCGAGGCCATCCTCTTCGACGCGGGCGGCACGCTCATTCACGTGGACGGAGAACGATTCTGCGCCGCCGCGCGGCTGCCCTATCTCCCGGATGCGTTCCTCAAGGCGGAAGCCGAAGCGACCGGCGTCGCGCGCGCCTGGATCCAGCGGCACCCGGGCTCGACCGACGCCGAACGGTTCCCCCTGTTCCTGGATCGGTTTCTGGAAGCGCTTGGCGTCGGGAACCGGGAAGAACGAGAGGCGGCCGCCCGGAGGATCGCGCAGGAGCACCGCCGCGCCAACCTCTGGACCGGCGAGGTCCCCGGGGCGCGCCAGACTCTGGCGGCGCTGGAGGAGCGCGGCTATCGCCTGGGTGTCGTCTCCAACGCCGACGGGCGGGTTCAGGAGCTCTTAGACGACGCCGGTCTTTCGGCTCATCTCGAGATCGTTCTGGACTCGGCGCACCTGGGCGTCGAGAAACCGGATCCCCGGATCTTCCTGGCCGCGGCCGAACGGCTCGGCTTGCCCGTCTCCTCCTGCGCCTACGTCGGTGACCTCTACGAGATCGACATCGTCGGCGCCCGCGCGGCCGGCCTGCGAGCGATCCTGATCGGCGCGTGTCCGGCGCCTGAGCCCGTCGAGAGGATCGAGAGCCTCGCGGCGCTGCTGGACCTCTTTCCCTAGTCAGTTTCAGATTCCGGGTTTCGGGTTTTCAAGTCGGTGAGGGAGAATCTCGGGCGTGGATCTCCATTGCAGGCCCGCACTCTCGCAGGAGGACATCGAGGAAGCCCGAATGCTCTTCCGCGAGTACGAAGCCTCGCTCGGCATCGATCTCTGCTTTCAGAACTTCGAGGCAGAGCTGGCCGGCCTCCCGGGAGCCTACGCTCCGCCGTCCGGCAGCCTGCTGCTGGCCGGGCGCGCGGACGAGATCGCCGGTTGCGTCGCGTTGCGCCAGCTGGACATCGACGCCTGCGAGATGAAGCGGCTCTACGTCCGTGACGCGTACCGGGGCGTCGGGCTGGGGCGCCTGCTCGCCGAGGCGATCCTCGAGGAGGCGCGCCGCATCGGTTACCGGCGCATGCGGCTCGACACCCTGCCGTCCATGCGTCGCGCCATTCCTCTTTACCGTTCTCTCGGGTTCCGCGACATCGCGCCCTACACGAGCAACCCGATCGAGGGGGCTCTCTTCCTGGAAAAGGACCTCTAGAACTATCTCTCGAGATCGGGGATCGTTTCAGTCGAGGGGTTGGGCTCGGCGAAGACGAGGGCGGTTCCGTTGATCGGAAGAAGCGCCGTGTGGTTGCGCTCCGCGAAGTCGAGGCGGACCTCGTAGTAGCCGTGGGGAGAAACGGCGATCAGTCTCCCCGGCTTGTTCTTCAGCTCCAGGGAAGGGCAATAGATCAGGACGCGAACGGGCAGATCCATGGCATCTCTCCTGTTCCCCAGTCATCCCACCTCGCTCAGGATGACAAATGCTCTTCGATTATCTTCCCCATCTCCTCCCACGTGACGACACGCACGCCGAGGGACCGGGCTCTCGCGAGCTTCGAGCCCGCCTCCTCCCCGGCCAGCAGGAAGTCGGTCTTCTTCGAGACGGAGCCGGTCACCTTGGCGCCGGCGGCGGCGAGCTGCTCGGCCGCCTCTTCGCGGGTGATCCCGGGCAGCGTCCCCGTGAGGACGACGGTCTTCCCCGTCAGCGGACCGGCTCGCGGCCGTTCCGGGGCGCGCGAGGCGAAGTTGATCCCATGGCGGCGCAGTTTCTCGATCAATTCCCGGTGACGCGGGTGCCGGAAATAGGCTGCAACCGCGGCGGCGGTCGATGGCCCAATCTCCTCGGCGGTCTCTAGATCCTCCTCGCTCGCAGCCGCGAGAGCGTCGAGGGTCGCAAAGCGCTCCGCGAGCGTCCTGGCGGCTTTCTCCCCGACGTGTCGCATCCCCAGGGCGAAGACGAGCCGGGACAGATCGTTGTCCTTGCTCTTCTCGATTTCTGCCAGGAGATTCGAGGCCGACTTCTCGCCCCAGCGCTCGAGAGCCACCAGGTCGCGCGCCCGAAGCTCGTAGATGGAAGCCACGTCGGTCAGGAGCCCCGCGCGGACGAGCTGGTCCACCAGCTTGTCGCCGAGTCCTTCGATGTTCATCGCGCGCCGGGAGCAGAAATGCCGCAGCGCTTCGCGGACGACCGCGGGACAGGCCGGGTTGACGCACCGCGTCGCGACTTCACCGGGCTCCCGCGAGACCGGATCGCCGCAGACGGGGCAGCGCGCGGGCATCTCGAACGGCCGCGAGTCCGGAGGCCGCCTCTCCAGGATCACCCGCACGACCTTCGGGATGACGTCGCCCCCCTTCTCCACGACCACGGTGTCGCCGCAGCGCACGTCTTTGCGCGCGAGGTCCTCGTAGTTGTGGAGTGTCGCCCGCTTGACGGTCGTGCCGGCGAGGACGACCGGCGAGAGGTGCGCGACCGGAGTCAGGACCCCGGTGCGCCCGACCTGCACGGAGATGTCTTCGACCACCGTCGCCTTCTCTTCCGGCGGGTACTTGAAGGCCAGCGCCCAGCGAGGCGACTTGGCCGTCGAACCGAGGCGCTCCTGGAGAGCGCGGTCGTCCACCTTGACGACGACGCCGTCGGTCTCGAACTCGAGCTCGCGCCGCTTCTCCCGCCACTCTTCGATGAACCCCCGGACTTCGTCGAAGTCCGCGCAGCGCCGCGAGTGCGGGTGGACGCGGAAACCGAGGCGCCGGAGCCTCTCGAGCGTCTCGGTCTGCGAGGACGGCGGCGGCGTCCCTTCGACGATGCCGTAGAGCCAGGCCTCGAGCCCTCGGCGGGCCGCGACGCGCGAGTCGAGGAGCTTCATCGTGCCCGAAGCGGCGTTGCGCGGGTTGGCGAAGAGCGGCAGTCCCTCCGCTTCGCGGGCCGTGTTCAGCCTCTCGAAAGCCTTCTTCGGGTAGAAGACCTCGCCGCGCACCTCCAGGGGAGAGGTCTCGGGGATCGAGAGGGGGATCGAGCGGATCGTGCGCACGTTCTCGGTGACATCGTCGCCCCGGAACCCGTCGCCGCGCGTCGCCCCGCGCACGAGGACTCCGCCTTCGTAACGCAGCGAGATCGAGAGGCCGTCGATCTTCAATTCGGCCACGTACGCGGGCGGGTCGCCTCCGAGCACGCGCCGGGCCCGCGAGAGCCATGCCTGCGCCTCCTCCCAGGAATAGGCGTTCTCCAGCGAGAGCATGGCGACCGCGTGCGGCACGGCCGCGAAGCCTTCCGCCGGGGCCCCGCCGACGCGGCGGGCCGGCGAGTCGGGCGTGGCGAGCTCGGGGTAGCGTTGCTCGAGAGCGACGAGCTCGCGCAGCAGGAGGTCGAACTCGGAATCGGTGATCTCCGGCCGCCCCTCGACGTAGTAGAGGCGCTCGTGGCGGTGGATCTCCGCCGCGAGCTCCCGGGCGCGTCGCCGGGCCTCCTCGGGCGCTGGATCCGGGCGCTCCGCGACGGCGCTCTCGCGATTCTCGCCCGCCGTTTTCGCCATGCCCGCCATGCTACAGTGACGGCAATGGTGTCGGCAAAGGCGCCCGGTCGCAGCGCGACCGTTGCAGCCGAAACCTCGCGGCGTCGACTCACACCACTTCTGAGCATCCTGCTGGCCGCTCTCGCGATGCCGGCCGGCGCGCTCGCGCAACTTTCGCCGTTGACCCCCCCGATCGCGTCCTACGAGATCTCCTGCCGCCTCGACACCGCGAGGAAGGCGATCGAAGGGACAGAGCTGTTGACCTGGACGAACCGCACCTCCCGCCCGGCCTCGACCCTCCAGTTCCACCTGTACCTGAACGCGTTCCGCAACACGCTATCCACCTTCTGGAAGGAATCCCGGGGCGAGAGGCGCCGCGGGACTCCGCTCGCCGAGTCGTGGGGCGCCGTCGAGATCCTGCGAATGACGCTCCAGGACAACACGGACCTCCTTCCCAGCCTCTCCTACATCGCGCCCGACGACGGCAACGCCGACGACAGGACGGTCGCCGAGGTCCGGCTGCCCCGCGCCGTGGTGCCGGGCGAGACGATCGCCGTGGCGATCGACTTTCGCTCGAGACTCCCGCGCGTGTCCGTTCGCACCGGCTACAAGGGGGACTTCTTCCTCGCCGCGCAATGGTTCCCCAAGGTCGGCGTCCTGGAGGACTCCGGTTGGAATTGCCACCAGTTCCATTTCACGAGCGAGTTCTTCTCCGACTTCGGCGATTACGACGTCGCGATCGATCTGCCGGCGCGCTACCGCGGGAAGGTCGGCGCCACGGGCCGGCAGGTCGAGGAGCGCGCCGCGCCTTCCGGCGATCGGATCATCTACCGGTTCCGCCAGGCGAGCGTCCACGATTTCGCCTGGACGGCCGATCCCGCCTACCTCGTCGTCAAGGACCGGTTCCACGAGGCCGGCCTCCACGACGTGGACATCACACTGCTTCTCCAACCCGAGCATTCCGGACAGGCCGAGCGGCACCTCAAGGCGGTCCGCGCGGCTCTCTCCGGATACGGCCGCGTGCTGGGCGCCTACCCCTACGACACGCTGACGATCGTGGATCCTCCGTGGGGGGCGCGGCAGGCCGGCGGCATGGAGTACCCCACTTTCATCACCGTCGGGACCTCGCTCTCCGCGCCTTCTTCGGTGCACAGCCCGGAGGGGGTCACGGTCCACGAGTTCGGCCACCAGTTCTTCTACGGACTGCTCGCCTCCAACGAGTTCGAGGAGCCGTACCTGGACGAGGGCTTCAACACCTACATGACTAGCCGCGTGCTCGCGGCTGTCTACGGCCCGAACCACCCGACCCTTTCGGTCTTCGGGCTCAAGGTCCCGCTCGGGATCGACCTGCACTATCCCGTGGACGCCAACCGCCGGTTCTTCGCCGTCGCCACGCGCGACATCCACGCCGCGAAGAGCTGGAAGTTCCGGGACCGGGCGACGTACGGAGCGGCGAGCTACTCGCACACGGCGTTGGCGCTGGCGACCTTGGAGCGCTTGCTCACGACCAACGTGATGGATCGGGCCCTGCGTCTCTACGCGGACCGATGGCGCTTCCGCCATCCCCGGCTCCAGGACTTCATCGCCGCTGTCCACGACGTCACGGGGCGCGACTGGAACTGGTTCTTTGACCGCACTTTCTTCTCCTCGGGCTCGGTGGACTACGCGGTCGACGAAGCGACGAGCGTTCCCTCGAAGGCCCCCCGGGGGCTCTTCGAGAAGGAGGGGACGCTCGCGGAAGGTCCGCCGCCGGAGCTTGCGAAGCGGCGCGGCTACGACAGCATCGTGACCGTGGCTCGGCGGGGCGAGACGGCGCTTCCGGTGGAGATCCTCCTGCGGTTCGAGGGAGGCCGGACGCACCGGGCGGTCTGGGACGGCGAGGCGCGCTGGACGCGTTTGACGGCGGCCGGGGGACCGAAGCTCCTCGAAGCCATCGTGGATCCGGAGGAGAAGATCCTCCTGGACGCAGACCGTTTCAACAACGGTCTCCGCGTCGAGAAAGACCCTCGCGCCGCCACCCGCTGGACCTCGCGGACGGTCTTCTGGGTGCAGAATCTCCTCGATTTCCTGACGGTGGCCTGGTGAGCGCGCGCCACTCCCTGGGCTGCTTCGGCAAGGGACTGGCCCTCGCGCTCTCGAAGCCGTATCTGGCCGTCTCGCTCTGGCTGCTCCAGCTCTTCCTCTCGGCCGTCCTGATCCTGCCCATTTCCAACTCTCTCCACGACCTGCTCGACCGCTCCGTGGCCGGAAGCCGCATGGTGGCCAATCCGGACTACGGCTTGTGGGAGACTCTCCAGCGCGAGCACCCCGATCTGCTTGGCAACTTCGCCGACCTGGCCGCCGGCCTGCTGACGACCGAAGGGGTGAAGTTCTCGCAGCTCTCGGAGCTGCGCGGAATCGGCGCCGCGGCCGTCTCTCTCGCGTTCCTCGCGGTCATTCTCCACGCCTTCGCCCTGGGCGGCGTCTTCGGAACGCTGCGGGAGCCAAAGGCGTCGCTCGTCACCTTCGGTCGGGAAGGAGTGCGGCGATTTCCCGCCTTCCTGATCTTCACTTTGGCGACACTGGCCGCGGCGGGCTTCGCCTACCGGTGGATCTTCCTCGAGACCGGTCAGGCGCTGCGCGAGCGGATGACGCGGCTCGACACCGAAGGGAGGGCCCTCGCGGTCACCGCTCTGCGCGTCGCCGCTCTCCTGCTCGCACTCGCCGCGATCAAGCTCCTGGCCGACTCCGTCCGCGCCATCTGGGTCGCCCGCCCGGATCTGCCCCCGGTTTCCCGCTTTTTCGCGGGCGTGGCGGCGGCTCTGTCGCGTCCGGCACGGCTCTTCGGCGTCCTGGTTTACTACGCGATCGTCACCGCGGCCCTCTACGTCGTCTGGCTCTGGCTCGACCCCTCCGCCGGCGGGGAGGCGCGTTTCGCGCTCGTCCCCCTCATCCTGACCCAGCAGGTCTTCGTGTTCGTACGCCTGCTGGTCAAGGTGGGTTATTACGCGGGTGTCTCAGAGGCTTTGACGCGGGCGCCCCGGCCCGAGTACTCGTATCTTCCGTCCTCCGTGCCCGAGTCAGCGCCCGCGGCCGAACCGCGGGCTCGCGACGAAAGCGCGGTCGAGGGGCCGGCCGGCGGGATCTAACCGCACCCGGTAGAGGAAGGGCTCCCTTCGCAACCCGGCCTTGCGATCGGTTTGCCAAGGCCCCGAGAACCATGGGAGGAAGCGCAGATCCTCCCACGTCACGTCGGCGCCGCCGTCGGGAGTGGGATCGACGCTCGCGAAAGGAAACCGGGCAAACGCGAGATAGATCTGCACATCCGGAAGGGCGCGAACGGCCGCGAGAAACCGGCTCTCGGGGGGCCTGGCGAACCGCAGGAGGACCGCTCGCTCGGGCGGCGGGTAGAAATCCGACAGGCTCGTGAAGATCTCCGAGAAGCGCTCGGGCGGACGGGGGTTCGGCACGCCCCGAGCGAACGGGCCGATGTCGAAGAACGCGGCATGGATCTCCCCGGGACGGTCCGAGAGGCCGAGCCACCGGAAGGGAGAGAGAAACTGCGGCAGCACCGCGATGCGCGCGGCGCCGACCGGGCCGTCGATACGCCTCCAGGCGGCCATCGCGCGCCGGTGCTGAACGGCGCAGAACGCGACATACAGGCAGATGATCGACGTCCCCGCCGCCGCCACCAGGCGACCGCGTTTGCGCCAGACCAGAGCGGCCAGCAGGGAGACCGCGGCGACGCCGGTCAGGATCGGATCCAGGATGAAGACCCAGTCGAGCGCGAAGCGCGTGCGGGAGAAGGGGACGAGGAACATCGTTCCGAACGACGTGATCCAGTCGAGCAGGATGTGGCTCGCGATCCCCGCCGCGGCGAAGACCCAAAGGTCCGGCAGCCGGGCGCGGCGGAAGACCAGCCGGGCGGCCAGGGCGATCGCGAGAGCGAAGACCGGGAGGGCCACGAAAGAATGCGTCCAGCCGCGGTGGTTGCGCAGATAGGAGAGCTTGTCGGGCGTGAAGAGGAAGTCGCAATCCGGGAACATCCCCGCCACGGCGCCCAGCAGCAGGGCCCGGCGGCCGGGACGGCCGGAGAGCGTTCGAATGGCCATCGAGCCGGCGATGCCGTGCGTGAGCGTATCCATGCCGGGATGATAGCTTTCAACTTTCGGCTATCGGCTCTCACTGCCCCGAGCCAAATCGTCGTCCGGCCGATGACTGATCGTCGACAGCTGATAGCTTGTTCCCCATGCCAGAGCAATCTCTCGAAGGAAAAGTCGCGCTGGTGACCGGGGCTTCCTCCGGCATGGGGCGGGCCTTTTCGCAGGCGCTGGCCAGGGCCGGGGCGAGCGTGCTGCTCGTTGCGCGGCGCGAAGAGAGACTCCACGAGGCAGTCGAGGAGATCACCAGAGCCGGGGGACAGGCCGCGTATCACGTCGTGGACCTCCAGATCGTTCCGGCTCTCTACGATCTCGTGGACGTGGCCCTGGCCCGCTTCAAGAGACTCGACGTCCTCGTCAACAATGCCGGCCTGGGCTACAAGGCTCCGCTGTCAGCGCTTACGCGCGGACAGATCGCCGAGATGATCGAAACGGACTTGAACGCCGCGATCTACCTGACACAGGCGGCGCTTCCCGCTCTCACCCGGAGCGCGCCTTCCGACGTCGTCAACATCGCGTCGTTCGCGGGGCTGGAGGCCTTCCCCGGGGGGACGGTGTACTGCGCGGCGAAGGCGGGCCTCGTGGCGTTCTCTCGTGCGCTGGCCCAGGAGTTGAAGCCCCAGGGGATTCGCGTCACGGCGATCTGCGCGGGCTCGGTGGACACCCCGTTCTACGACACCTTTCCTCCGAGGCTCGAACGAGAACGGATGCTGCGGGTCGAGGACGTCGTCCGGTCCCTGATGTACGTGCTCTCGTCTCCTCCGGGCCTCCTCCACGGCGAGATCGTGCTCCGGCCCCGGGCCTGACGATTCGCGATTCCGGGTTTGAGGGTGATAATGGCAATTCCAAAATCCAGAATCTGAAATCCAAGACCGATGCACTCGATTCTCCTCGTGGGCGATTCCGGGCTCTTCCAGACGCTTGCCGAGAGGATCGAGCGCCGGACGCGTTGCCGCCTCCTCTGGGCGGCCAGCGGAGCCGACGCCCTCGGCGTCGCGCGTCAGCAACGCCCGGACCTGATCTTCCTCGACGCCGGGATGCCGGGCATGTCCGGTTCCGACCTCTGCCGGGTTCTCAAGGCCGACTCGCGCTTCAGGCGAACTCCAGTCGTGGTCCTTTCCGACGCGCCCGAGGCTTCGGAGCTCGGCCAGCGGGCCGGCGCCGACGAGATCCTTCCCATGCCGGTGGACGAGGCGGCGATTTTCGACAGCGTCCGCCGCCATCTTCGACTCTTCCCGCGCGACGACGAACGCGCCGCGGTGGGATGGTCGGTGACGTTCTGGCGCGACGGGGTCCAGCACGGCGGCACCTTGCGCGACCTCTCCCGCGGCGGGTTCTTCATCCGTACGCCGGTGCGCCAGCCGGTCGGGGCGAGGCTGGAGATCTCCTTCGATCTCCCGGGAGACTCTTCCGGGAAGACGGTTGTCGCCGAAGCGCTCGTCGTGCGGATCGGTCAGGAGCCGGAGCGGGGGCTCGGATGCCGGTTCTTCCGCATCACGCTGGGCTCTCGCGCGAGCCTCGAGGAGTGCCTGGAGCTGCTCGAGGAGACGAAGGCTTGAGAGTCTTGAATTGAGGGTCCGGAGAAGCCCCGAGAGCTTCTCTCAAGTGAGAACTTTTCCCAGGTCCACGAGCTCGATCCCGGCCCCACGCGCGACCGCCAGGGACTTCTCGTCGCGGTAGAACTCGCCGTAATAGACGCGGCTGATCCCGGCGTTGGCGATCAGCTTGAAGCAGGGCCAGCAGGGGCTCGCCGTCGTGTACAGCTCCGCGCCCGCGACGGAGACCCCGTTGCGAGCGGCCTGGATGATCGCGTTCGCCTCCGCGTGCACGGTGGACACGCAGTGCCCGTCCTCGATGACGCAGCCCACGTCTTCGCAATGCGGCAGGCCTCGCACCGAGCCGTTGTAGCCGGTCGAGAGGATCGTCCGATCCCTCGCGATGACCGCGCCGACGTGCTTGCGCGGGCAGGTCGCGCGGGTCGCGACCTGGCGCGCGATATTCATGAAATAGGTGTGCCAGTCCACACGGTCCGACATCGGCGCGATTATGCCCGAGGGTCGTAGAGCGATAAACGTAAAACAACAGACGGAGGACCTGCCCGTGCGCCGTCCCGGCTTGCGTTTTCCGTTTCACGCTTCCCGTTTTACGACTCGCGCTTTACGTGGCAGAATGGTCGGCAAATGATCAAAGAGAGGCGGGTGGTGGTTACCGGCCTCGGCGCTGTGACCTCCATCGGGTCCGACGTGCCGGAGTTCTGGGCGGGCCTGCTCGCCGGCCGATGCGGCATCGGGCCAGTCTCGCTCTTCGACGCGTCCCCCTACCGGACGCAGACGGCCGCGGAAGTCCGGGACATTCCCGACGCCTTCCTGACACCCGCGCAAAAGCGCCGGATGTCGCGCGCGGACCGGATGGGCCTCGCGGCCGCCGCCGAGGCTGTCGAGCAGTCCGGCCTGGATCTTTCGCGCGAGAATCCCTCGCGGATCGGAGTCGTCCTAGGCGGCGGCACTTCGGGGCTGTTGGATTCGGAAGACTTCTTCTTCCGGTATCTCCACGGGCAGGCGGCGCGCCCCTCGCGGGTCTTGAACCACATGCCCGACGCGATCACAGATCGGGTCGCGCAGCACTTCGGCGTCGAAGGCATCAAGTCCACGATCACGACGGCCTGCTCCTCGTCGGCCAACGCCATGGGGTACGCACACGACGCCATCGCCGCGGGGTGGGCGGACGTCGTGTTGACCGGGGGATCCGACGTCCTCGCGCGGCTGACGTACGGGGGCTTCAACTCGCTGCGCTCGGTCGACCCGGGGCCCTGCCGCCCGTTCGACCGGGAGCGCAAGGGCCTGTCGATCGGCGAGGCGGCGGGGATCCTCGTCTTCGAAGAACGCGAGCGGGCCAGGCGCCGCGGGGCGCCGATTCTCGCGGAGTTCCTGGGGTACGGCGTTACTTCCGACGCGTTCCACATGACGGCTCCCGATCCCTCCGGCAGCGCCGGAGGACGGACGATCCAGACGGCGCTCGCCTGCTCCGGCGTGGACGCGGCCGACGTCGACTATGTCAACGCGCACGGAACGGCCACTCCGCAGAACGACTCGGCCGAGACGGCCGCGATCAAGGCCGCCCTGGGAAGCCGCGCGCGGGAGATTCCGGTCTCCTCGATCAAGTCCATGATCGGACACTGCCTGTGCGCCTCCGGGGCGATCGAAGGCGTGGCCACGGTCCTGACCCTGAGGGACCAGCTCGTTCCGCCCACGATTCACTACGAGAACGCCGATCCGGCCTGCGACCTGGACTATGTCCCCAATGCCTCGCGCGAGGCCGAGATCGACGTCGCCATCTCCAACTCGTTCGCGTTCGGAGGCAACAGCTCCGTGGTCGTCTTCGCGAACGCGAATCGTTGAGGGTCGAGAGTTGAGACTCAAAGCGGAAGACCCCTCCCCAACGTCGGCCATGAACCCTCAACTCTGAACTCTCAACTCTGAACGCCCCGCCATGGCCTTCCACGGTTTCGTCACGGGAACGGGAGCCGTCAGTCCGCTCGGGCGGACGGCGCCGGAGTTCGCGCGGAGGCTCTTTGCCGGAGAGACCGCGATCCGCCCGTTGACTCGGGAGGAGCGCGACGGCCTGCAGGCAACCCACGTCGCGCGCTGCGACGGCTTCACGCCGCAGCCGGAGATCCCGCCGATGAAGGCCCGCCGCTTCGACCGCGGAAGCCAGTTCGCGATCATCGCGTGCGCTCAGGCCATCGCCGAAGCCGGCTACGATGTCGAGCAAGCGCCCCAGCAGATCGGGATCGCGCTGGGGACGGGCTCCGCGGGGGCCGGCGCCCTGACCGAGTTCCTCCGGGTGCTCCTCGTCGAATCCCCCGAGGCCGCGCCCCCCTTCCATTTCCCCAACACCGTGGCGAACGCTCCGGCCTCTCAGGTCTCGATCGAGTTGAAACTGCTCGGCCCCAATGTCACGATCACCCAGAAGGATCCATCGGCATTGAACGCCCTGCTCTACTCTTCGATCGCGCTCTCCTCCGGGCGCGCCCGCGCGATGCTCGCGGGGGGCGTGGACGAGTGGAATCCTTACTACGCGCTGGGCTTCGACCGGGTCGGGGCGCTGCGGGGACAAGAACGCGCCACCGGCATCGTGCAGGGGGAAGGCGGTTTTGCCGTCTTGCTCGAGACCCGGGAGAACGTCGAGCGGCGGGGCGCCAGGCCCCTGGCAGTCGTATCGGGCCTGGCCATGGCCGGCGCGCCTTCCGAGCCCTACCGTTTCAACCCGGACCGCAGGGCCATCGAACGGGCCGTGCGCGGGGCCCTGGAGGATGCCGCGCTCTCCCCGGGCCAGATCGATCTGGTCCTCCCCTCTCGAAACGGCGTGGCGGAGATGGATTGCGCGGAGGAAGACGTTCTCGCCGACGTCTTCGCCGGTCCTCCCCGCAGCGTCTCGGTCAAGGACGCGATCGGGGAGATGGCCGCTTCCGGCGGCGGGCAGATCGTGGCCGCCTGCCGGGCGGTGGCCTTCCGGGACGGCCCGCTTGCCTTCGGTTTCCGGCCGCGGCGCGTCCTGATCGACTCCTTCGGTGCCGGAGGGAACTTCCTCGCGGCCGTCGTCGAGTCTGCGGAGGCGGCCGCGTGAACGCGCGCCCCCGCCCGCTGCCCCTGCGCGGCTTCTCCCTGCAAATCCCGGTGCGCTTCGCCGAGTGCGACTCGTACGGCGTCGTCTGGCATGGCCATTACGCGCTGTATCTCGAGCAGGCGCGCGAGGCCCTGACGTCCCGCTTCGGATTCACCGCAGCGAAGGCTCTGACGATGGGGTACCGCGTGCCGGTGACCAGGATGGAGATCCGCTACCGAGCGCCGATCGTCGTCGACACCGTCGTGCTCGTCACCGCGCGTCTGCGCCCTCCGGATGTCGCCCGTTTCCTGCTGGACTACGAGGTCCGCGGAGAATCGGGAGACCTCCTCGCCGACGCCTCCACGGAGCAGGTCGTCGTAAAGGCCTCGGGCGAGCTGCTCGTGACGCTCCCGGGAGGCCTGCGAAAGATGGCCGACGCGATCCTGGAATTTCAGAAAGGAATGGACCAGCCCTCGTGAAGCTGAAGATCTCCCAATCGACGGGTGACCCCGCGACGAAGCGCCGGTCGCTCGGGTTTCTCCTGCGCTTCGTTCTGCTGCTCCTCGTCTTCTATTTCATCGTCGCGTCGCGGCCCGTCAACGACCGGGTCATCGTCCCCTTCACCGCGGGGATCGCCACGGTCTCGGGAAAGATCCTGGCCGGCATCGGCGAGCCGGTCCGCGTCTCCGGCACGGAGATCCACTCGGGGACCTTCGGCGTCAACATCGAGAACGGATGCAACGGCGTCGAGACGGCGCTCCTGCTCGCCGCGGCAGTCCTTGCCTTCCCCGCCGGCTGGCGACAGCGTCTGACCGGGTTTCTCCTGGGCTTCGTCGCCATCCAGCTCCTGAACCTCGTCCGGGTGGTCTCGCTCGTCTGGATCGGCCGCCATCGCCCGGCTCTCTTCGACTCGTCGCACACCGTGATCTGGCAATCGGCGGTCGTCCTCTTCGGCGTCCTGCTCTTCCTGTTCTGGGCATCCCGTCAGACGCGGCGTCCGGCTCCGAATCCCGAGGAGAAAGCCGGCCGCTGATGTGAGGGCGTTTCGCGCTTGAGGATCTTGCGAAGAATCCGCCCGGAGTCGTCGCCTCTCTTTTGCGGCCGGGCCGGAGCGTGCCGACGAGGGAGGTGGGGGCCTCGCCCCGACGCTGGAGCGGGGTTGAGAACAATTCTCCACGAAGGTTCTATCCATCGGCGAGAAACTTGACGTATTCGTGAAGACGTTACTCTGAACCCATGTCTTTGCTGCTCCCTTTGATCCTTCTCGGTCTGATTCTGACCCTCGACATCGTCGCGCTCGTCTCCTTGCTGAAGAGTGGAGCGGATGGGGAGACAAAGATTCTCTGGGTGTTTCTTATCGTTCTGTTGCCTGTCATCGGAATGATCCTGTTTTCATAATGGGACCACGCCGTCAAGCGGTCCGGATGGTCTTCCGGCTGGTCGTCGGATTTTTCGTCGCGCTCGGCTTCTGGTTCCTGTTCTCGGCGCCCTACGAACGCGCTGTGGCCCCGGCGGCGGAGTTCCTGCTGCGCCTGGGGGAGAGCCCCGCCGTGACGCGCCTGGAGGCGCCGGGCCGCGAGTTCCTCGTCAACCGGACGGACTTCCCGCCCGCGGCGCCGCACCCGGGTCTCCCTTCGGCCGACCTGCACTTCAACTTCGTGCTGCTTGCGTCCCTGTTCGCCCTCCACCCGCACCCCTGGAAGACCGACCGCGTGGCCCGGTTCCTGATCGCCGCACTGTGCCTCTACCTCGTGCACGTCGTTTTCCTGGTCTTCGAGGTCGAGTCCGTCTACGCGACCCGAATGGGGGACTGGAGCGCGGCGCACTACGGGGCCGCGGCCAGGAACTTCTGGGCGGCCGGGTTTCACTTTTACCAGATCGCCGGCCGCTTCGCGGCCCCCTTTGCCATCTGGTGGCTCCTGGGCCGCGCAGAGCCGGCCGGCCCGCCGGAAACTCCCCGCGGCCCAGGCCGCCGCAAGAAGAGGCGCGCCTGATCCGGCGGTTGCGGGCTCAGAGCGCCTCCGGGCGGCAAGAATACCGTTGTTCGAGGCACTGCGACCCCCGTACGCGGCGCGCGAAGTCTCCTGAGCGGAGCGAAGGAGGAGACGCGCGCCGCGGGAGCGAGCGTGCAGCGCGGGGTCAGGCGAGCGTTCGAGGCCGCATCCAGCCGAGTCGCTCGCCGG
>JBKPBH010000110.1:0-44516 GCA_046726795.1 Acidobacteriota bacterium | reverse complement strand
AGACCGGTCAGGGCGGCGGCCACGGAGACTCCGATCAGGAGCCACTCGGCCGTGTTCGACAGGGGATGCTCCGCGCCTTCTCCGGCCGCGATCGGCAGCAGGATCGTCGAGAGGAATGCGCTGAACCGGTCGGCGTGCTCTCCGAAGACATTCGGCAGTCCGATCCAGCCGCCTGTGAAGGACAGGAAGGCCAGGACGACGAGCGGCACCGTCATGGACGGGGGGGACTCGTGCAGGTGGTGTTCCTGCTCGGGGGTGCCGCGGAAGCTCCCCTCGAAGGTCAGCGACACGAGGCGGAACATGTAGAAAGCCGTCAAGCCGGCCGTGAAAAGGGCGACCGCCCAGAGAATCCGGTGCTCGTGCTCGAAGACGCCCGCCAGGATGGCATCCTTGGAGAAGAATCCCGCGAGCGGCGGAATGCCCGCGATCGCGAGTGTGGCGATCAGGAATGTCCAGTAGGTGACCGGGAGCCGGGACTTCAAGCCTCCCATCTTGCGCATGTCCTGCTCGCCCCCCATCGCGTGAATGACGGAGCCCGAGCCCAGGAACAGGCAGGCCTTGAAGAAGGCGTGCGTCAGGACATGGAACATGCCGGCGGCGTAGGCGCCGACCCCGCACGCCAGGAACATGTACCCCAGCTGCGAGACCGTCGAATAGGCCAGCACCTTCTTGATGTCGTTTTGCGCGACCGCGATGATTCCCGCGAAGATGGCGGTAACCGCGCCGACCACCGCGACCGCGCTCATCGCTTCGGGCGCCAGCCGGAAGAGAACGTTGCATCGCGCGACCATGTAGACCCCGGCCGTCACCATCGTGGCGGCATGGATCAGGGCCGACACGGGCGTGGGACCCGCCATGGCGTCCGGAAGCCAGACGAAGAGAGGCACCTGAGCGGACTTGCCGATCGCCCCCAGGAAGAGGCAGAGGCACACGACCGTCAGGGCCGGGGCGTATTTCCCGGGATCGGCGGCCGCCGCCGGAAAGATCCTGTCGAAGTCGAGGGAGCCGAAGAGGAAGAAGAGCCCGAACATCCCGAGCAGGAAGCCGAAGTCTCCGATCCGGTTGACGATGAAGGCTTTCTTCCCGGCGTCCGCGGCGTACTGCCGGTCGTAGTAGTAACCGATCAGAAGGTACGAGCAGAGCCCGACCCCTTCCCAGCCCACGAACAACAGGAGGAAGTTCTGAGCGAGCACGAGCGTCAGCATCGAGAACATGAAGAGGTTCAGGTAGCTGAAGTACCGCGCGTACCCCGCGTCCGTCTCGTCGTGGCGCATGTATCCGACCGAATAGACGTGGATCAGAAAGCCCACGAACGTGACGAACGAGGTCATGAGAGCCGAGAGGGGATCCAGCCGCAGTGCGAGGTCCGCCGAGAAGGAGCCGGCGGCGACCCAGGGCGCGATTCTTTCGACGACCGGCGCGTGGTCGCCGGCGAAAAACGGGAGCAGCCGCGCGTAGGCCGCCACCGTCGCGAGCCCGACCGACCCGGCGCCGGCCGCCGTGACGAAGGTCTTTCCGAGCCTCTTGCCCAGCAGTCCGCAGGCCAGGAACCCGGCCAGGGCAAGCGCGGGGACGAGCCAGAGCGGAAGGGAAGAGCTCATCTCACCACTTCAGCAGGTTGACTTTGTTCACGTCGATCGTCTCCTTGTGGCGAAAGACCGCGACGAAGATGGCCAGGCCGACCGACGCTTCCGCGGCCGCGATCGCGATGATGAAGAAGACGACGATCTGGCCTTCGCGCGTGCCCAGGGCCGACCCATAGCCGATCAGGGCCAGGTTGGCGGCGTTCATCATCACCTCGATCGACAGGAAGATCGAGATCGCGCTGCGCCGCAAGAGCGCGCCGGCGAGCCCGACGAGGAAGAGCGCCCCCGAGGCGAGGAGCACGTCGGCCAGCGGGATCCCGCCGATCATTCGGCCGCCTCGCTCTCCTCCCGCTGCGCCAGGACGTAGGCGCCCACGAGCGCCGCCAGGAGCAGCACCGAGAGGGCCTCGAAGGACAGCAGGTACCGGGAGAAGAGAAGCCGAGCGAGCGGCGCGACGTCGAAGGAGAGAGGCGCGCCCGCCGGCCCCCGCACGGAGCCGTGGGCGTTCAAGAGGCCGAGCAGGGCGCCGGCGAAGAGGACCAGCGCCACGCCCGAAAGGGCGCGCTGGATCGGCCGCGGATCGGGCTCCTTCGTCTCCGCCGGGACGTTCAAGAGCATGAGCACGAAGAGGAAGAGGACCAGGATCGCTCCGGCGTAGACGATGACCTGGATCGCCGCGATGAACGGAGCGGAGAGCATCACGTAGCAGACCGCAAGCCCGAAGAAGGAGACGACGAGAGCGAGAACGCTCTTGACGGGATGCCGGTGTAGGACCATCACCGCGGCGAACAACACCGTCAGGACCGCCGCCGAGTCGAAGACGACCCGCGCCATCAGATCCACCTCAAGGTGACCAGTCCGGCGACCCAGAGGAGATTTGCGAGCGCCAGCGGCAAGAGCCCCTTCCATCCGAGGCGCATCAGCTGGTCGTAGCGGAAGCGGGGGAGCGTCCATCGCACCCAGACGAAGACCCACAGGAGGAAGACGACCTTGACGGCGAAGACCAGAATCGAGAGGACCGCACCGAGAGCCCCATGGGGATGGAATCCCGGCAGGGTCCAGCCTCCGAGGTAGAGCGTCACCGTCAGCGCCGAGGCGACCGTCATGTTGACGTACTCGGCCATGAAGAACATGGCGAACTTCATCGAGGAGGAGTACTCGGTGTGATATCCGGCCACGAGCTCCTGCTCCGCCTCCGGCAGGTCGAAGGGGACGCGGTTGGTCTCCGCGAACGTCGACACGAAGAACACGAGGAAGCCGAGGAGCTGCGGAAACACGTTCCACCGGGGGAAGAACCCCAGGGACGTGCCGCTCTGGGCCGCGACGACGTCGGTCAAGCGGAAAGAACCGGTTGAGAGGATGACGCCGGCCGCCGCCGTCGTCATCGCCAGCTCGTAGGAGATGATCTGGGCGGTCGACCGCAGTCCGCCCATGAGCGAGAACTTGTTGTTGGAGGACCACCCCGCGAGCACGACCCCGTAGACGGAGAGCGAGGTCAGCGCGAAGACGTAGAGGACGCCGATGGACACGTCGGCGCCGATGAGGGGCACGTCCCGGCCCGAGACCAGCAGCGAGGCCCCGTAGGGGATGACCGCGAAGGTCGTCAGGGCCGAGAAGAGCGCGATCGCGGGCGCGATCACATAGAGAACCGTGTCCGAGTTGGTGGGAACGATGTCCTCCTTGAAGAAGAACTTCACGGCGTCCGCGAGGGGTTGAAGGAGCCCGAAGGGGCCGACGCGATTGGGCCCTGGACGGTCCTGGATCAGGCCCGCGCCTCGCCGCTCCACCCAGGAGAGGAGGCCCGCGGCGCCGAGCAGCGCCAGGAGCGGGATCAGAACCCGAAGCACGAGGATCAACCAGTCGGTCGCCGTCACGATCGACACGCGCGGGACTGCCAGCCGGGAAGGCAGTGGCGACGGCTTCGCGGCGCCTCTTGCCGAGGGGCGCCGCGTCGTGTCGACGGACGCATTAGATCCCTCCCACGGAGACGAACGTTCCCTTCTTCATGAGGAGGCCGCCGTTCAACTCGTCCTCCGTGACGTCGGCGTACCCTTCGACCTCGGCCTGGATCTGCCGGCGCAGGTCGAGCGGGGTCCAGTTCGGGTCTCCGAAACCGAGGGCGACGGACAGGAGCAGCAGCAGTTCCCAGTGGGCCCGGGCGGGAGGCGTCGGCAGGAACGCCCGCTCGAATTTCTGCACACGTCCCTGGACATTGGTGAAGGTTCCTTCCTTCTCCGCCAGGGACGCCGCCGGAAGGACCACGTCTGCGACGCGGGTCAGGGCGTTGGCCGTCCGGGCCGCCACCGCGAGGAACTTCGAGCGGCGCAGGACCGCCACCTTCTCGGGATCGTCCGCGATCGCGGAGAAGGCGGCGTCGGCGACGAGGAGGACCTCCGGTCTCGCCTTTCCCGACAGGATGTCTTCCAGGCCGTGGCCGCCGGGGCCCGGCGAGAGCCCCATGTCCTTCGCCCCGGCATAGTTCGCCCCGGCGTGATCGCCTTCGATCCAGTCGGTCTTCGACTTCATCCGGCGGACCCGCGACTTGTCCACGATGGCGTCGCGGTTCGCGCAGCCTAAGTGGTCCGCGACCTTGCGGAGAAGGTAGTTTTCTTCGTTGGACAGATTGGCCGAGCCGAGGAAGAAGGTCGCGGCCGGCGAAGCCGCCCGGACGGTTCCCGCGATCTTTCCGATCGCGGCCGGAACGGGAACTTCGGACACCGAGTCCGCCTCGCGCACGGAAGCCTTCTCGATCTCGCGCAGGTTCAGGCTCTCGGACAGGAAGCGTCCGTAGTCGCAGAGCCAGTAGTCGTTGACGGCGGGATTCAAACGCGGCAGGAACCTGTACACGACCGAATCCCGGTTCTCGATCGAGATGTTGCAGCCGATGTTGCAGCCCGGGCAGACGGAGGGCGCCTTCCTCAGGTACCAGACGCGGCTGCGGAAGCGGAACTCGCGCGTCGTCAGGGCGCCGACCGGACAGACATCCGCCGCGCAGGCGGACCAGTCGTTGGCCAGAGGCTGCCCGTCGTGCGTCCAGACCAGCGTGCGCCCGCCCCGGTCGAGGAAGGTCAACTCGCCGGTGCCCGCGATCTCCTGGCAGAAGCGGATGCAGCGCGTGCACTGGATGCATCGGGTCATGTCGGCGATCACGTGCGGCCCGATCATCGTCCGGTCGAACCCCGCGTACTGCCGCTTCCTCTCGTCGTAGCGCGACCTCTGATCACCGTAACCGAAGGAGTTGTCCTGGGGCTTGCATTCGCCCGCCTGGTCGCAGATCGGGCAATCGAGCGGATGGTTGATGAGGAGGAATTCCATGTTGGCGGCGCGGGACTGGACCACCTTCTGGGTCGTCGTCTTGACCGAGAGACCGTCCTTCAACGGGGTCGTGCAGGCCGCCTGGATCTTGGGGTTCCCTTCGATCTCGATCAGACACATGCGGCACTGCCCCACGACGGAGAGGCGCGGGTGGTAGCAGAAGTGAGGGATCTCGATCCCGGCGAGCTTGGCCGCCTCGATCAGGTTGACGTTGCTGGGAACCTCGATCGACTTGCCGTCGAAGAGGACGGTGTACGTGTCCTTCGGCGGTGGCGGAGGCGGCGAAGGGGGCGCCCCGCCGGCCGCCGGCCCCGGAATGGCGCCGCCGCCGCCCGGCTCGATCGGAGTCTTGTCGCTCATGCCGTGACCAATTCCCGGGGCCGAGTTCCTGATCCGACGAGGCAGCGTTTGTGCTCGACGTGGAAGCGGAACTCGTCGCGGAACTTTCCGATGGAGGAGAGGACAGGCGCGATCGCGGCGTCGGCGAAGACGCAGATGGTCATGCCGTTGGCCATCTGGTTGGAGATCTTTTCCAGCAGGTCGATGTCCTCGAGGCGCCCCTGACCCGACTCGATTCTCGACAGGACTCTGTGCAGCCAGGGCGTGCCCTCGCGGCACGGAGTGCACTGGCCGCAGGACTCGTGAGAGAAGAACTTGGCCAGGTTCTGCGCGGCTCGGACAATGCAGGTGTCCTCGTTCATGACGATGATCGCCGCGGAGCCGAGCATCGACTTCTTGGCGGCGAGGCCGTCGAAGTCGAGCGGGCAGTCCTCGATCTCGTCGGCGGTGAGCATCGCGGCCGAGGCGCCCCCGGGGATGACGGCCTTGACCGCCTTCCCCTCCTTCATTCCCTGGCCGTAGTCGGCGCCGAAGAGGAGCTCCTTCATGGGCAGGCCCATCGCGGCCTCGTAGACGCCTGGCCGGACGACGTGGCCCGAGAGACAGTAGAGCTTGGGTCCCGTGTTCTTCTCGTTCCGTCCGATCTTCGAGAACCACTCCGCGCCCCTGTTGACGATGTGGACGACACAGGCGAGCGTCTCGACGTTGTTGACGATCGTGGGAGCCCCGAAGACGCCCCAGACGGCGGGGAAAGGGGGCTTGATGCGAGGCTGACCGCGCTTGCCCTCGAGGCTTTCGATCAGGCCCGTCTCCTCGCCGCAGATGTAGGCCCCGGCGCCGCGGTGGACGGTGACATCGAGCGAGTAGCCGGAGTTCAGGATGTTCTGGCCCAGGAATCCCTTCGCGTAAGCCTCCTCGAGCGCCCCGTCCAGAACGCGGGCGCCGAGGTAGAACTCGCCGCGGATGTAGATGTAGGC
The DNA here is from genome assembly GCA_046726795.1 of Acidobacteriota bacterium. GTDB lineage: Bacteria > Acidobacteriota > Thermoanaerobaculia > UBA5066 > Gp7-AA6 > JAWOLE01. The sequence continues at coordinate 38,299 of JBKPBH010000110.1, read as the reverse complement.
GTTGCGGCATTTGATGGCGTAGGAAGAAAGGATGATCCCCTCGAGAACCTGGTGCGGGTCCTCCTCCATCAACAGCCGGTCTTTGAACGTTCCCGGCTCCGATTCGTCCGCGTTGCAGAGCAGGTAGACCGGCTTCCCCTTCGTGTCCTTCGGGACGAAGGTCCACTTGACTCCCGTCGGGAATCCTGCCCCGCCTCTCCCGCGCAGACCCGACTTCTTGACCTCGTCGGTCAACTTCTCGGGCGTCCAGCCGCTCGTCAGGACCGTGCGCAAGGCCTTGTAGCCGCCGTCTTCCAGATAGGTCTCGATCGAGCGGGAGTCCTTTCGTCCGACGCGCGCGAGGAGGACCTTCTCCGCCATCAGGCTTGCCCCGCGAGCCGGTCGAGAAGGGCGTCGAGCTTGCTCTCGTCCATCGGCTCGTAGTAGGTGTCGTTGACCATCATGGACGGCGCTCGGTCGCAGCCGGCGATGCATTCGACCTCGACCACGGTGAACTTCCCGTCCGGGGTCGTCTGCTCGAGCTCCACGCCGAGCCGCTTCGCGCATCGCTCCATCAGCCGCTCGGCTCCCGCGAGATGACAGGAGATGGACGTGCAGAACTGCAGCAGGCTCTTTCCGACCGGCCGGAGGTTGTACATCGTGTAGAAGGTCAGGACCCCGTCCACGTGCGCGGGGGAGAGGTCCAGGATCTTCGCCACCTCCTCGGCCGCTTCCCTCGGAATCCATCCCCAGGTCTCCTGCGCGACCCAGAGGACGGGCAGGAGCGCGGCCTGTTTCGTGGGATAGCGGGCCAGGATCTTCTCGATGCGGGCGCGCGCTTGCGCAGGGAATTCCATCGGCCGGCCGGCCTCCGCGAGCGTGTATCGGCGGTCGCTCACCAGTCGAAGGCCCCCTTCTTCCAGAGGTAGGCGTAGCCGACGGCCAGGATCGCGAGGAAGACGAGCATCTCGGCGAAGAGCGCGGCGCCGCCCGAGCGAAAGACCACCGACCAGGGGTAGAGGAACGCGATCTCCACGTCGAAGAGGATGAAGACCATGGCGACGAGGAAGAAGCGGATCGAAACGCGCTTGCGGGAGGCGTCGACCAAGGGGACGCCGCTCTCGTAGGTGTCGAGCTTGCGCTTCGTCGTGAACCTCGGTCCCAGCCGCGAGGAGAGGAGCAGAATCGCCCCGGCGATTCCGGCGGCCAGGACCATGAGGAGAAGGATCGGCAGGAAGCTCTCCGCCATCGGTTTGTGAACTTTTTCACAAGCTCCCGGGGGGAGTCAACGCGACGGGCGGATAGGATCGGATCGGTGAAACGAGGGGCGTTCGTGCCGGCGGCGCTGGTGCCCGCGTACCAGGCGGAGCACACCATCGGGCGCGTCGCGCTCGGTCTGCTGCGGCACGTCGGCCGAGTCCTCGTCGTGGACGACGGCTCGACGGATCGAACGGGGGCCCGCGCGGCCGAGGCGGGAGCGGAAACGCTCGTGCTGTCGAAGAACAGCGGCAAGGGGAGCGCGATTCGAGCGGGCCTCGAGCGGCTGCTCTCCTCCGACGCCACGCACATCGCCTTCGTGGACGGCGACGGCCAGCACGATCCGGACGACCTGCCGAAGCTGCTCGAGGCCGCCCGGGAGGGGGACGACTTCGTCATCGGGTCCCGCATGGAGAAGCCCGGGGAGACTCCGGCCGTCCGTTTTCGGACCAACGAAATCGGCAGCCGCATCCTGACGCGCATGACGGGGCGCGAGATCGAGGACGGCCAGTCCGGTTTCCGCGTGATTGCGGCCGACCTCCTGCGGCGCTTGAGGCTGACCGCGCGTGGTTATTCGATCGAGACCGAGATCCTGCTGAAGGCGGCTCCGTACGTGAAGCGCTTCCGCCATGTCCCGGTCCGCGTCCTCTACGGCGGACCATCCCACTACCGCCCCTTCTGGGATACCTGGATCATTTCCTGGGGCGCGGTCTACTACAAGGTCTTCGAAACGGACTGACGAGGCCGGTCATCGGTGTTCGGCGCTCGGGATGGAGTTCAACCTATCGAGAACCGCGCCGCGCGCCGGCCAGTGGCTAGAATGCACGAACGATGACCTCGCTGAAGATCACACCGTTGCGCGTGCCGGGTCGCGCGCCGCGGGTGCTCACGATCGACGTGGAGGACTGGTTCCACGTCTGCGGCGACGACTTCTATTCCGATCCGCGGCGCTGGGACGGGTTTGTGCCCCGCGTCGAAAAGACGCTGCTCGACCTTCTCGGCCGCCTGGAGAAGGGGGGACACCGGGCGACCGTCTTCTTCCTCGGCTGGATCGCCGGACGACATCCCGATCTCGTTCGCGAGGCCTTCCGGCTGGGGCACGAGATCGGCGTGCACGGCGATCTCCACCGCCGCGTCGACGAGATGAGCCCGGCGGAATTTCGCGAAGACCTCGCCCGGGCCCGGTACCGGATCGAAAACGCGGCCGGCGAGCGCGCCGCCTGCTATCGCGCCGCCGAATGGTCGATCCGCCATCCCGGCGACCCGGCCCTCGCCGTGCTCGCGTCGGAGGGCATCGCCTGCGACGCGTCGATGACCCCCGTGCCATACCTGGGCCGGAACGGGAACCTTCGGGGCCCGCACCGGATCGACACGGACGGCGGCTCGCTCGTCGAGGTGCCGCCGCTGACCGGGCGCGGATTCGGCCGCACGATCCCGATGGGGGGCGGGTGGCCCTTCCGCATGTTCTCGGCCCGGCGCCTCAGAGGCGAGGAAGACCGATTCCGCGACGCGGGTCTCCCGGCGGTCTTCACCTTCCACCCCTGGGAGTTCGATCCCGACCACCCCTCGATGGAGGCTCTCGATCCGCTCGTGAGGCTCGTCCACTTCTACAACCTTCGCGGTCTGCCCGAGCGCTTCGAGCGGTGGCTCGCGTCGGATCGCTGCGTCGCCCTCGCGGATGTCTTGCCCCGGCTCGCGGCGTGACGATCCCATCGGCCCCGGCCTTCCTCTTTGCGGGCCAGCTCGCGGAAACGGCCGGCATGGGTCGGGACTTCTTCGAAGCCGAGGACCAGGCGAGGGCGCTGTTCGAGCGGACCTCGGAGCGCTGCGGCCTCGACTTCGAAAGGATCCTTTTCTCCGGCCCCGAGGAGGAGCTGCACGAGAACCTCGCCGCGCAGGCCGGCGTGTATCTCGTGTCCACGCTCACCGCTCGCGCTCTCGCTCGAGCCGGCCTCCTCCCCTCGGCCACCGCCGGGTACAGTCTCGGCAACTACGCCGCCATGGTTGCCGCGGGGGCCGTGTCCTACGAGGACGCGCTCGACGTCCTCGTCGCGGTCTGGCGAGAAACCGAGCGGCTCGGAGTTCGCGGCGCCATGGGGGCGGTCGTGGGCGCGCGGCGCGAGCTCGTGGATGGAGTCTGCGAGGAGCTCCGGCGCGAAGGACTGCCGGTCTGGATCGGAAACGTCAACGCCACGACCCAGTTCGTCCTGACCGGAACGGAGACGGCCGTCGCGGCGGCACTCGCCGCGCTGGCTCCGAAGGCCTTAAGAGTCCTGCCTCTGGGCATGAGCTGGCCGATCCATTGCGAACTGATGCGCCCGGTCGCCGAGGCGGTCGCTCGCGTCGTCGACGGCTGCCGCTCCATCCGGGAACCCGTCATTCCCTTCTACGGCCCGGACGGACTGCTCGCTCGTCGCGCGGAGGACATCCGCCGGTACCTCGCGAGCGAGTTTCTGCATCCGACCCTCTGGAACACGACCGTCGAGGCCATGGTGCGCGACGGGCACCGCGTTTTTCTCGAGGTGGGTCCGGGCGACATGCTCACGAAGATGGCGCGCTGGATAGACCGCAGCGTCACCTGCCGGCCGACCGCGTCTCGGAAGGCGGTCGAGGAGGCGTCGCGTATATTCGGCGGCAATCCATGAAGACGGCGATCGTCACCGGCGGCTCGCGCGGGATCGGCCGCGCGATCTCGGAGGAGCTGGCCTCCGCGGGCAACCGCGTCGTCCTGACCTGCCAGAAGGACTCGGCTCGCGCCGAAGTCGCGGCCGAGGAGATCCGCCGGAAGGGAGGAGAGGCGCTCGCGGTGGTCGCCGACGTGCGCAATCCGGCCGCGGTCAAGGCTCTCTCCGACAGGGTCGCCTCGGATTTCGGCGGCGCCGACATCCTGGTCAACAACGCCGGAATCATCAAGGACGCCCTCTTTCCCTTCCTGAAAGAGGAAGACTGGGACGCCGTGCTGGAGATCGACCTGAAGGGCGCCTTCCGCATGACGAAGGCGGTCGTGCGCGGCATGCTCCACAAGAAGTGGGGCAGGATCGTCAACATCGTCTCGGTCAGCGGCATCTCGGGACACGTCGGGCAGACGAACTACTCCGCGGCCAAGGGCGGATTGATTGCCTTCACCAAAGCGCTCGCGCTCGAGATGGCGACCTACGGGATCACGGTCAACGCCGTCGCTCCCGGTCTCGTGGACACGGAGATCATCGCTCACCTGAAAGACGAGCCACGGCGGGAGTTCCTGCGCCGGATTCCTCTGGCGCGCTTTGGCCGTCCCGAGGAGATCGCCGCCGTCGTCGGCTTTCTCGCGTCCGATCGGGCCTCCTACGTGACCGGCCAGGTCTGGCGCGTGGATGGAGGGATGGCCTAGGAACGTAAAACGTAAAACGTGAAACGTAAAATGTGAAGCGCGAAGGGTTGGCACGAGACTTTGTGATTCGTTTGACGCTTTACGTTTTACGCCTTTACGGCTCCGACTATAATCGTTTGAAGGAGACCCGATGACCCGTGCAGAACTGGCGCCGAGGGTCAAGGACCTGATCGTGCGCCGCCTGAAGCTCGAGATGGACCCGGCGGCGATCGTGGACGATGCGCCTCTCTTCGGCGAAGGCCTGGGGCTCGATTCGATCGATGCCCTGGAGCTGGTCCTCGGTCTCGAACAGGAATTCGGCATCAAGGTCGAGGACGAGGACGTCGGCGTCAAGGCTTTCGCCTCCGTCAATGCCCTCTGCGACTTCATCGAACAGAAGAAGATCGCGTAGGGATGCTGCCGGATCTTCCGCATTCCTACCCTTTCCGACTGGTCGAGACAGTCTCGGAGCCTCGCGACGAGGAGAGCTGGAGCGGGACCGTCCGGGTCGCCGTGTCGGCCAACGGACGGGCGGCCATGGGGGAGGCCTGGGGCTCGCCGCTCCTCCTGGCCGAGGCGATCGCCCAGTCGGCGCTGCTGCTCGAGGGGGGGGACCCGGAGGTCGGCCGGACAGGGTTCCTCGCGGGGATCGAGGGCTTCGAGGCCTCGCGGGCGCCGCGCGCCGGGGAGACCGTGGAGGTCCGGGTCCGCCTGGCCGCGCGATTCGGGGCCATCGTGAAGTTCGACGGCGAGGTCTTCTGCGGGACCGAGCCGCTCGCCCGCGGCAGCGTGCTCGTGCGTCGGGGCGGCCCCCCGTCGGGGTAGGAGTCCTCGTTGGCGGCCGAGGTCGAGACGGGCTACGCGTGCACCAACGAGCCGCCGCACCGCTTCGCCTTGCGTGACCGCCAGCGCAACGCCAGCGGCATCCTGGTCACCCTCGAGCGGCTCGATCAACCGTATCCTCCGCGACGCCTCTTCATCACCAACCGCGAGATGAAGATGGGTTACGACGACGTCTACAAGGCCTGCTACGTCTGCGTGGACCAGGGGAAGAAGGAGAACGCGATCGCCCTGCCCAAGGCCGACATCGAATCGGGCCTGGCCCCGGCGTTATAATCCTGTTCTACCCGAGAGGAGAGACCCGCCGTGGCACCGGGAGCCGAGTCGGAACCGGACGCCGGTCCTTACCTGGATCGCTTAGTCGAGCTTCGCGTCTTCGGGCGCAAGCCCATCTCGGCGGTGCCCGCCTATTCCACGGACGAGAACGCCGCGGACCTCGTCATCGCGCGCCTGAACTCTCCGCCTCTGCGTTGGATGAGCCTGAAGGACGGCGATGCCTGGACGTTCCATTGGAGAACGCCAATCGCGGATGGCGCGACCGACGACTCCACCGCGGCGCGCTACGCGAGGCTCGTCTCGGCGAGCGCCCCGACACGCCCTCTCGCCGTCTGCCGAGCGGCGCTGAAGCTCGTCCGGTCCGCCGGGAACCGCCCCCGGCCGGAGGCAGGTTCCGGTCCCCAGGTCTTCAGTTGACCCCGTCTCTGACGGGACTCAGGCGCGGACCGGGATAGCGGAACGGAAGGCCGGCTCGCCGGAGTTGGGTTCCGCAGGCCGGGGCTTCCCCCGCCCCGCCGAGAGGCGGCGCTTCTGAACCCAGGCTTCGCAGGCTTTCCGGTCCTTGAATTTCGGATTCGTGTGGGCGCGCCAACCGTTTTCGGCGCAGTCCTCGAAGCTGCCCGGCTGGCTGAGGGCCTCGGACGAGGCTCTCGGCGTCGCGCCGGGACTGGGCTTCATCAAGCCGGCGTCGGGCGGCGGCGCATCTGGCCGCTGTGTCGGCGTCGGCGTCGAATCGATCGGGGTGTTGGTGGCGATCGGCGTTCGAGTCCCGGCGGCAGGGGTTGGGTTGTCCTGACCGGGTATCCCGATCGCGACCGCGAAAGCGGCCCCCGTGACCGCGCCGCGCAGAAGAGCGGTTTTCATGACATCTCCCCGCGGCGGGCCCCCAGGGACGATCGCCGCTGCGAGGACCAGTGCAATCCCGATACCGTTCGCCGCCGGCGAGACGGCCCGGCCAGCCGGAGAGCGTTGCCTCCTGTGCGAAAATGGACGAATGTCCGAGTCTGAGAAGCCATTTGCGTCGATCCAGCGCGCCGCCCAGCAGCTCAAGGCGGGGAAGTTCGTGGTCATCGTGGACGACGAGGACCGGGAAAACGAAGGGGACCTGGTCCTGGCCGCGGAAACGGTCACGCCGGAGGCGATCAACTTCATGGCGCGGGAGGGCCGGGGCTTAATTTGCGTCGCGCTCACCGCGGACAGGTGCGAGGAGCTCGAGCTGCCTCCCATGGTCGAAGAGAACACCTCGAGCTTCGGAACGGCGTTCACGGTCTCGATCGAGGCGCGCGGTCGGACGACCACGGGCATCTCCGCGGCGGATCGGGCCGCGACCGTGCGCGCGGCGATCGATCCGACGACGATGCCGTCGGACCTGTTGCGGCCCGGTCACATGTTTCCCTTGAGGGCACAGCCCGGCGGAGTCCTGAAGCGCGCGGGGCAGACGGAGGCCTCGGTGGACCTGGCGCGCATCGCGGGCCTGAATCCCTCGGCCGTCCTCTGCGAGATCATGAACGAGGACGGCACGATGGCGCGCGTGCCGGACCTGACGGAGTTCTGCCGGAGGCACGGCTTTGTGATGGTCACGGTCGCGGACCTGATCCGGCACCGGATGCGCCACGAGCGTCTCGTCCAGCGGATCGCCGCGCCGCACCTGCCCACCCGCTTCGGCGAGTTCCGGCTCCACGCCTACCGGAGCGACGTCACCCACGAAGAACACATCGCGCTCGTGCACGGGGAAGTCCGGGAGGACGAGCCAGTCCTCGTCCGCGTCCACTCGCAATGCCTGACGGGGGACGTCTTCGGGTCCGCGCGGTGTGATTGCGGCGCGCAGCTCGCCCTCGCCATGGAAAAGATCGTCGAGGCCGGGCGGGGCGTCTTTCTCTACCTTCTCCAGGAGGGGCGCGGCATCGGGCTCGTCAACAAGCTCAAGGCCTATGAGCTCCAGGACGAGGGGCACGACACCGTCTCGGCCAACGAGAAGCTCGGGTTCCCGCCGGACATCCGCAACTACGGCGTCGGTTGCCAGATTCTGCGGGACCTGGGCGTCCGAAAAATGCGCCTGATGACGAACAACCCTTCCAAGTACGTTGCCATCGGGGGCTATGGCCTGGAAATCGTCGAGCGCGTTCCGCTCGAAGTCGGACCCACGGACCGCTCCCGCAAGTACCTGGAGACGAAGAAAAACAAGATGGGGCACCTGTTGAAGATGGTGTGAGGCGTTCTGAATTCCCAGAATCCTTCCTCGATCGCCTCGATCTAGACTAGGCATCGTCATTTCTCAACAACGGAAGGGAGAGTTATGTCACCACGTCTCATCGACGTCAGCGGGACTCCCGGCGGCGGCCGGAGCGTGCGGGCGCTCCTCATCGCGATCGCCATCGTCGTGGTCGTCCTCATCGGCAACCCCATTTCGGTCATCCCGGCTGGACACGTGGGGGTCAAGGACTTCTTCGGGAACGTCTCTCCCAACGTCCTCCTCCCGGGAGTGCGGTTCGTCTTCCCCTTCACTCGCGTGATCAAGATGTCCATCAAGACTCAGGAGGTGAAGGAGACGGCCGAGGTCCCGTCCAAGGAGGGGCTCACGATGGACCTCGAGGGGTCGCTGCTCTTTCGCCTCGACCCGACCAGGGCCGCCGAGATCTACAAGACGATCGGACCGGACTACCAGGAGATCGCCGTCCATCCGCAGATCCGCTCGGCGATCCGGGAGGTGACGGCGACCTACGAGGCCAAGGCACTCTATTCGGCGGAGCGCGACAAGATCGCGAGCGAGACTCTGCAGCTGTTCCGGAAGATGTCGGAGGGCCGCGGCATCATCACGGAAGCGGTCCTCCTGCGCAAGATCGGCCTGCCGGCGGTCGTGGCCAACGCGATCCAGGAGAAGTTGAAGCGCGAGCAGGAGGCCGAGCAGATGAAGTTCGTTCTCCAGAAGGAGCAGCAGGAAGCCGAGCGGAAACGGATCGAGGCGCAGGGCGTCGCGGACTTTCAGCGGATCGTGGCCTCCGGAATCAGCCAGCAGCTGCTCGAGTGGAAGGGGATCGAGGCAACCGAGAAGCTGGCCCTGTCTCAGAACGCGAAGGTCGTCGTCATCGGCAACCCGAAGTCCGGCTTGCCGATCATTCTGGGCGGGGAGGGCAAGTAGAGGGAGAGCCGACTCACGACTCCCCCCGGTACCAGCGCTCCAGTTTCTCCGGCGGCACGCCGGCGTAATAGCCGGCGAGAACCCGCCAGTTGCGCAGCACCCGGGAGAGGGCCCCGCCGGCGCGGTAACGGCGCGCGGACGTGACCGTCGTCTCCCGGAGCACGACGATGCGGTCGAGACGCTTCCATCTCCTCACGATGTCGAGATCGTCGCAGATCGGCAAGTCGCGGAATCCGCCGGACCTCTCGTAAAGGTCCCTCCGGCAGAAGAGGCCCTGGTCGCCGAAGGGGAGTTTGAAGACCCGCGACCGAAGGTTTGCCCACCAGGCGATCCAGACGAGCCCCGCAGTGGCGTCCTCGTAGGCGAGGGAGAAGGCGCCGGCCGAGGCCCCGCCGGAGAAGGCCTCGCGGATCAACTCGAGCGCGTTGGCGGGAGGCCGGGAGTCGGCGTGGAGGAAGAGCAAGATCTCTCCGCGGGCCTGGCGGGCGGCATGGGCAAGACGGGCTCCCCGCGTCCCCTCGGACCGCAGAACCCGGCCTCCGATCGCCTCGAACGCCCGCGCGGCCTCGGGATCGCAGGCACCGCCGGCGATCAGGAGCTCGCATTCCTCCGGCCGCACGAAGCGGCGAAAGCACTCGGCGATCGAGGGGGCTTCCCCTTTGATCGGCACGATGACCGAGATCATGGAGAACCTCGCACCGATGGTAGCAGGCGGTGGCCGAGAGAGTTCGAGGACCGCTTGGTTCCCCGGCTCCACACCTTCTTCAGCAACCTGCTAGCATCCGCGCGATGAAGGTCCCGATGCCGGCGGCCGTGCTCGCGGGCGGAGCATCGCGGCGCATGGGAGTCTCCAAGGCTTCCCTCCCGTACGGTGCGACCACCCTTCTGGCCCATCAAACCGGACGCCTGTCGGGGATCTTCGAGGAGGTCTTCGTCGTAACCAAGGAGATCCCGTCCTTCGATGCGGGTCCCGCGCTCGTCGTCCTCGACCGCGCCGCCGAACATGCCCCGATCCACGGCCTCGCGCGGGCGCTTGAGCAGGTTTCCGACAGGCTCTTCGTGCTGGCCGTGGACCTTCCCCTCGTGAGCGAAGCGGTGATCCGCGCGGTCGCCGCCAGGAGCCTGGCAGGGAAGGCGGCGGCCGTCGTGCCGCTGGCCGACGGGCGTCTTCAGCCCCTCGCCGCGGTCTGGCGGCGAAGCGTCCTTCCCGCGGCGCTCGCGCGCGTCGCGCGGGGAGAATTGTCTTTGCGTGGACTCGCGCAGGAGGTCTGCGCCGAGATTCTCCCGGAAGAGAGCTGGCGCGAGGCCGACCCCTCGGGCAACTCCTTCGCCAACATCAACACCGTCGAGGAGTTCCAGGCGATGCGGGAACGGGCGTGACGGACGAGAAGGAGCCGCCCAAGGGGCCGCGGCGTCCCCGCTCGACGGGTCCCCTGCGCGGAAGCCTGCTGCACCTGGACGCGCGAGGTCGCGCGCGCATGGTCGACGTCGGCGCAAAGGCTTCGACGCGGCGGAGCGCGGTGGCGCGCGGGCGGGTTCGGCTCAACCAGGCGGCTTTCGGCGCGCTGTCCGCCGGCAAGCTGTCGAAGGGGGACGCCCTGGCGGTCGCACGCCTGGCCGGCATCCTGGCCGCCAAGAAGACCTCGGAGATCGTCCCTCTCGCGCATCCGATCGGCCTGGACGCGGTCGCGGTGGAGTGCGAGCTCGCGCCGAGGCGCCGCGAGGTCGTGGTCACCGCGACGGCCTCCACTGCCGCCCGCACCGGCGTCGAAATGGAGGCGCTGACCGCCGTCGCCGGAGCCTGTCTCGCCCTTTACGACATGGCCAAGTCCCTCGACCGCTCGATCGAGATCCGCGAGATCGTGCTGCTCGAGAAGACCGGCGGGCGTTCCGGAACCTACCGCCGATAGCGTGGTCGACCTTCCTCCCCGCCGCGCGGAGGGTATGGCCTATGCCGCGGCGGCGGCCAACTTCATCGCCGCGCTGGCGATGGCCCTCGTCTTGAAGGGCGGACTGCCGATCCCAGGCAATCCGGCGGCGGACCGGATCGCCTTCGATCCCAGGGCGGCGTTCCCCAAGCGGTCTCTTCTCTTGCAGGTTGCTGAAACGACGGTGTGTCTCGGAGTCCCGAGTTTTCGAGAAGCCCCGGGGAGCCGGCCGCCCTTAGAATCTCTCGGCCGCCTGGTCGCGAGGGGAACGCCAGGGAAGAAGGCTTTCGGGCGTGCGATCGGGAATAATGACCCTCCATGACGATGCGGGTGGCGATCGTGACGGTATCCGACGGCGTGGCCGCGGGAGAGCGCGAGGACCTCGGAGGCCCGGCCTGCGAGCGGGTCCTGCGTGACTCCGGGATCCCGCACGAGATCGTCCTCAGGCAGGTCCTCCCCGACGACCGGCAGCAGACCGCGCGTGCGATCCGTTTCACGGCGTACGCGCGCCACGCGGACCTGGTGATCCTGACGGGAGGTACGGGGATCGCGCCTCGGGACCACACCCCGGAGGCCGTCCGGGACGTCATCGAATTCGAGGTCCCGGGTCTCGCCGAGAAGATGCGCGGCGGCACGGGCCGCGACTTTCCGGCGGCCTACCTCTCGCGGCAGGTCGTGGGCGTGCGAGGGCAGACGCTCGTGGTCGCTCTTCCGGGGTCCCCCACGGGCGCCGCGGATTGCCTGCGCGCGATCGTGGACCTCCTGCCGCACGCCATTGCGCTCCTGAAAGGGGAGAGAGCGCCCCATCCGCAAGTCCCATGAAGAGCCCGCGCCTCGGGATCGACAACCTGGTCGCGGATCCGGCTTTGATCGCCGGGAAGCGCTTCGGGCTGATCACGAACCCCTCCGGAGTGACGTCGGAGGGTGTTGCGAGCTGGAGGGCTCTCTCGGCGGTGCGGGACGCGAAGCTCGTCCGCCTGTTCGGCCCCGAGCACGGCGTAGACGGCGCAGCGGTCTACATGGAGGCCGTGGGCCACGCCCTGCATCCGCCGACGAATCTCCCGGCCGTGTCCCTCTACGGCGCCACGCGAGAGAGCTTGAAACCGCGGCGCGAGGACCTCGCCGATCTCGACGCGCTCGTCTTCGACGTGGCGGACGTCGGCGCTCGTTACTACACCTACCTCTGGACGATGATGCTCGCGATGGAGGCCTGCGCCGAGTCCGGCAAACGCCTCGTGGTCTGCGACCGGCCCAACCCCATCGGCGGAGAAGTCGAGGGGGCCCCCGCCGAGGAGGCCTATCTCTCCTTCGTCGGAATGCACTCCGTCCCGGTGCGCCACGGCATGACGGCCGGAGAGATGGCGAGGCTGCTCGCGGCGGAGAAGCGGCTGGATGTGGATCTGGCCGTCTCGCCGATGACCGGGTGGGCCCGCGACATGGGTTTCTCGAGGACCGGTCTCCCCTGGGTCTCCCCGTCTCCCAATATTCCGTCTCCCGCGACGGCCCTCGTCTATCCCGGAATGTGCCTGCTCGAGGGCACAAATCTCTCGGAGGCCCGAGGGACGACGCGCCCCTTCGAAATGTTCGGGGCGCCGTGGCTCTCGGCCGGCGCCTTCGCGGAAGCCTTGAACCGGCTCGCGCTGCCGGGCGCCTCTTTCGTGCCGGTCCACTTCCGCCCGATGTTCGACAAGCACGCCGGCGAGACCTGCGGCGGCGCGCTCGCGCGGGTCACTGATGAGAGAGCCTTCCGCTCCTTCGAGACGGGGATGAGGGTCATCGAGACGGCCCGGCGCTTCGATCGGAACCGCTTTGCCTGGCGGACCGAGCCGTACGAGTTCGATCCCCGCCCGGCGATCGATCTGCTGACCGGCTCGCCGCGCTACCGCGAATCGGTGGACCGCGGGGAAGACCTCGCGCCCGAGATCGCCCGCCACGACGCCGGGGCGCGCGCGTTCCTGCCGCGGCGCGAGCCGCATCTCGCCTACCCGGACCGCAAGCCCGCGGCCGTGGCCTTCGTCGGCGGCCACGACTCGGGCAAGACCACTCTCGTCGTCGGGCTCGTGCCCTGGTTGAAGGGGATGGGCTTCAAGGTGGGCACGGTCAAGCACACCTCGAAGGACGCCGAAGACGACGTGCCCGGCAAGGACTCTCACCGCCACGCCGCCACGGGCGTACCCGTCTCCGCCTTCGTCACTCCGCAACGCACGACGGCGCGGCGTTTCGGACCGGAATCGCGGATCGAAGATCTCCTCGCGCGGGAGTTCTCCGACTGCGACCTCGTTCTGATCGAGGGATTCAAGTCCCTGCCCGTCCCCAAGATCGAGGTGACGCGGGAGCGGGCCTCCCGCCCCCGAATCGAGGGCGTTCTCGCCCGGGTCTCGGACCGCCCTTCCGAAGACGGCATCCCGACGCACGCCTTCGCCGACGTGCATGGAATCGTCGCGACCGTCCTGCGCCTTGCGGGCCTCGACCGCGGCGGAGCGGCAGGCGGCAGGCGGTAGGCGGCAGGCGACGCTCGATTCTCAGGCCGAGATGACCGCCGTGGGCATTCACCTCGCCTCCCGCCTTCCGAGTGCCGCCTCCCGCGAATGACGAAGTCATTCGTGGTCTTCGACCTCGACGGGACCCTCATCGACGGGTACGAAGCCATCGGGGACGCGCTCGGATACGCGATGGAGCGATCCGGGCTCCGGCCGCTCCCGCCCGGAACGGTGCGGGCCTTAGTCGGGCACGGCATCGAGAAGCTCCTGGACGCGGCTGTCGGAGCCGAGCGAGCTCCCGAAGGTGTCCGTCTCTTCCGCGAGCGCTATCCCTCGGTGGCGGTCGAGAAGACGCGCCTCCTGCCGGAGGTGCCCGGGGTCCTTTCGGAGCTCGCCCGTCGCGGCCACGCGATGGCGGTTGCTTCGAACAAGCCGGAGCGCTTCTCCCGCATGATCCTCGGCGCCTGCGGCATCGCCCGGTATTTCATGGCCGTGGCGGGCCCGGACCGGGAGACGCCGACCAAGCCCGACCCGACGATGCTCCGACGCCTGATGACCGCCGCGGCGGCGACGCCCGATCAGACGCTCGTCGTCGGCGACATGGAGGTCGATTCGGAATTTGCGCGAGCCGCCGGCTGCCGGGTCGTCCTCGTGCCTTCGGGCTCACGGACACGGGAGGACCTTCTGGGTGTGGACGCCGACGCGCTCCTTGACTCGCTCCCGGACCTGCTGACCTGGATCGAAGCCGACGGCTGACGGCCGACAGCGGGCGGCTGAAAGCTGATAGCTTTCTTTCATGAGCCGCGTCGTCGTGGCCGAGAAGATGGACGAGAGCGGCCTCGAGCGCCTGCGGGCGGCGGGGCACGAGGTCGTCCTGGCGGCCGGTGCGCCGCGCGAAAAGCTCTTGCCGGAGCTCGCGAGTGCGGACGCCCTTCTCGTCCGAAGCGCCACGAAGGTGGACCGAGAGCTCCTCGAAGCGGCGCCGAGGCTCTCGGTCATCGGACGCGCCGGCGTCGGCGTGGACAACGTGGACGTTCCCGCCGCCACCGCGCGCGGCGTGCTCGTCATCAATGCGCCGACCGCCAACGTCGTTTCCGCGGTCGAGCACACCTTCGCCCTGCTCTTCGCGCTGCTGCGCCGGATCCCGGCGGCGTCCTCGTCGATGGCCGCGGGCAGATGGGAGAAACCCAAGTTTGTCGGAACGGAGCTCTCGGGCAAGACACTCGGAATCGTCGGCCTGGGCCAGGTCGGCTCCCGCGTGGCGGCCCGCGCCCGCGCCTTCGAAGCGAAGATCGTCGGTTACGACCCGTACCTGCCTCCGGGCCGCGCCCGGGAGCTGGGAGTCGAGCCGCTTGCGCTCGCGGAGCTCCTGGAAGCGGCGGACATCGTCACGCTCCACGCCACCGCGACCGAGGGGGGCAAGGCGATCCTGGGCCGGGAAGAGCTCGGCCGCATGAAGAAAGGGGCGATCCTGTTGAACGTCGCGCGGGGCAAGCTCGTGGATCGCGAGGCGCTCCACGAAGCGCTCGTCTCCGGACACCTCGCGGGCGCGGCGCTCGACGTCTTCGACCCCGAGCCTCCGGATCCGAACGATCCTCTCTTGAAGCTCTCGAACGTCGTGGCGACGCCCCATCTGGGGGCCTCGACGGTCGAAGCCCAGGAGCGGGTCTCGCTTCAGACCGTGGAGGCGGTCGCCGACGCGCTCGCGGGAGCCGCCTACGTGCCGGCGGTCAACCTTCCGTTCCGAGGTCCGGCCGACCCGACGGGAGCCGCGGCCTGGATGCGTCTGGCCGAGCGGTCCGCTCACTTCCTCTGCCAGATCGGCGCGCCCGGCCTGACCTCCGTCTCGGTCGAGACGTGGGGGCTCCCGGAGGACCTGCTTCGCCCGATCGCCGTGGCGGCGGTCAAAGGCGCTCTCCAGGGACACGCTCCCGAGACCGTCAATTTCGTCAACGCGCTCGTCGTGGCCGAGGAACGCGGCCTCTCGGTCGTCTCGACTCGCCACGAGCATCCCGGCAACTACGTGCGCTCGATCCGGGTCACCCTGATCGGGGGGGGCTCTTCCGCCAGCGCCGATGCGACCCTCTTCTCCGGTCGGGACGCCCGGGTCGTCAAGGTGGACGGCCTGCCTCTGGAGTTTCGCCCGGAGGGGACGGTCGTTTTCGTACGCAACCGCGACGTGCCCGGCGTCGTCGGCACCGTCGGGACGGTCCTCGGCGAGGCCCGTGTCAACATCGCGGACTTCTCGCTCGCGCGGGGCGACGGGTCGAAGGCGGCGGCCGTGATCGCCGTGGACTCGGCGCCTCCGGCGGAAGTCCTCGAGCGGCTGCGGCACGCGCCGGCGATCGAGGACGTACGCGTCGTCACGTGGTGACCGTGTGAGCCGCCTGCGCGTCGTCGTTCTCTATGGCGGACGCTCCGTCGAGCGAGAAGTCTCGCGGATCTCCGCCCGCACGATCGCGGAAGCCCTCGACCCCGCCCGGTACGAGGTCCTTCCGCTCGCGGTGGGTCCGGACGGGCGCTTTCTTCCGGCCGGCGAATCCCGCCGCCTCCTGGCGACGGGTCCCGTCCCGGAGAAGTTCCGCCGCGCCGACTCCGAGGAAGACACGATCGACGCCCGGGCGCTCGTGCCGGCCGAGATCACGCCGGCCCGGGCGGACGTGGTCATCCCGATCATCCACGGCACGACCGGGGAAGACGGGACGTTGCAGGGATTCCTGGATTTCCTCGGCATCCCGTACGTCGGAGCCGGTGTGGCCGGCTCCGCGATCGGGATGGACAAAGCCGTCTTCAAGTCCCTCCTCCGCGACGCCGGCCTTCCCACGACGCGATTCTTCTCCCTCTCCCCGCGCGAGAGGGGTGGGCTCGCGGAAAAGCTCCTGGCCAGAGATCGGCCCTTCGCCCTCCCCTTCTTCGTCAAGCCCTCCAACGGCGGCTCCTCCGTCGGGGTCACGAAGGTGAAGAACCGGGAAGAACTCGACGCCGCCGTGGATCTCGCCTTCCGGTACGACGACCGGGTCTTGATCGAAGAGGGCGTGGACGCGCGGGAGCTCGAGTGCGCGGTCCTCGGCAATGACGAACCGCGCTCGTCGGTTGTGGGAGAGGTCGTGCCGGGGCGCGAATTCTACGATTACGACGACAAGTACCGCGAAGACAAGGCGAAGCTGCTCATCCCGGCTCCCGTCGAGCACGCCCTTTCCGAGGAGGTCCGGCGGCTCGCCGTCCGGGCCTTCCGAGTGGCCGGCGTTTCCGGGATGGCCCGCGTGGATTTCTTCCTCGAACGCGGCACGGACCGGGTGCTCGTCAACGAGTTGAACACGCTGCCGGGGTTTACCGCAATCTCCATGTATCCCAAGCTCTGGGAGGCGAGCGGCCTTCCCCTGCCCGCGCTCCTGGATGAGCTCATCCGCCTCGCCCTCGAGCGCAAGGAGAGACGCGACCGCATCTCCCACGAGCCTCCTGCCGAGCTCACGTGACCACGGAGCCGAATCCGGCGGGCCTTCGCCTTCGCGCGGCGGTTCCCGCGGACGTCCCGGCGCTTTCCGCGCTGATCCGGGAATCGGTCCTCGGCTTGAGTCGGGACGACTATTCGCCCGAGCAGCTCGCGAGCGCGCTCGTCCATCTCTTCGGCGTGGACACGCAGTTGATCGAGGACGGCACCTACTACGTCGTCGAATCGGGGGACCGGGTCATCGCTTGCGGCGGATGGAGTCGCCGGCGGACGCTCTTCGGCGGAGACCAGTACGCCGATCGCTCCGACGACCGCCTCGACCCGGGGACCGAGCCCGCACGCATCCGCGCGTTCTTCGTGCATCCCGACTGGGCGCGCCGGGGCGTGGGCCGTTTGCTTCTGGCGCACTGCGAGCAGGCCGCGCGGTCGAGCGGCTTCCGCCGCTTGGAGCTCGCGGCGACCCTGACCGGCATTCCCTTCTATGAGCGCGAAGGCTTCGGCCTCATCGAGCGCACGAACCTGGAGCTTCCCGACGGCGTGCGCTTCCCGCTCGCGCGGATGACCCTTAATCTGGAGCACGCCAACCCACAGGACTCCCTGTAGAATCGCCCGCGCTCTGAGCAGCGCGACAGGACCCTCGCCTCTGCCGCCGGTCACCGGCGGGGCCTTCATGCCCAGCCCCTCGTGGCACTCGACCGTGCCGGCCACCTCGACCGCAGGGGCCGCGACAATCTGCTGGCGGATCTCGACGAGGCCCTGGTCCGGGCGTCCGCAATCCTCGCCGGTCTATCGCCAGGCGGCAAGACAGGTGAGGGAGTCTCCGGCTGACCGAGAAGAGAACGCATCGCCTTTCGCAGTAGAGTGGCGGCAAAAGGAGGATCCCGATGGCACAGTTTTCTAGGGTCCCGGGTCTCTTAGGCGTCGTCGTCTTGGCATCCGCCCCGGTCTTGGGACAGGAGGCCAGGCCGGCCTCGCCCGCCGACGGCCACACCATCCACGTCACCGCCCCGCACGTCGTCAACGGGAAGGTCAAGGGGCCGTACCACCACTACTGCAAGGTCCTCGCTCCGGACCCCGTCATCGAGTGCCTCTGTTACGAATCGAATGAGCCCGGCGCCCGGCTGCATCAGGTCGAGTACATCATCGCCAAGTCCATCACGCGGACCGGCGCGGTGCCGCTCGCCGACTGGAACAAGAACTGGCACGACCACAAGCAGGAGATCGCCACGGGCCGCGTGCAGGTGCTCGACATGCCTCCGGACAAGGCCAAGGAAGTGGCCGATCTCGTGTCCACGACGGACGGCATCATCTTCCATCTCTGGGGACCCGACGAGAAGGTGCCGAGCGGCAAAGTGATCGTCGCCCAATCGGTGGGACACGTGAACTTGAACGCCGCAGACTTCAAGAAGGCCGCGGAAGAGAAGCCGCCGGCCAAGCAGTAGAACCGGCGCCTTCCCGGCGGCTCTGGTACCCTCGGCGGGCCGTGCCGGAGCTGCCGGACATCGTCGCGTACGTCGCGGCGCTCGAGCCGCGGGTGGTGGGCCGGCGGCTGGAGGCCTTGCGTCTGGCGAGCCCGTTTCTCGTGCGCTCGGTCTCGCCGCCGATTCTGGAGGCCGAGAGAAAAGAAGTGCTGGGCCTGCGGCGGATGGGGAAGAGGATCGTCTTCGAGCTCGAGGACGACCTCTTCCTCGTCCTGCACTTGATGATCGCCGGCCGACTCCACTGGAAGCCTCCGGGGACGAGACCTTCCGGCAGGACCTCACTCGCCGCGCTCGATTTCGGCGACGGGATCCTGGTCCTGACCGAGGCGGGCTCGAAGAAGCGGGCGTCGCTCCATCTGGTGCGGGGCGAGGATGCGCTCGCGCCGTTCGACCGCGGCGGCGTCGAGCCCCTCGAGGCGGATCTCTCCGCCTTCCGCGCGGCACTCGTCCGGGAGAACCACACGGTCAAGCGCGCACTGACGGATCCGCGGCTCTTCTCGGGGATCGGCAATGCTTACTCCGACGAGGTCCTGCACCGCGCCGGTCTCTCGCCGGTCAAATGGACGAGCCGCCTCTCCGCGGAGGAGATCGAACGGCTCTACGGCGCCACGCGCGAGACGCTCGAGAAGTGGAGCGGCAGG
This sequence comes from Acidobacteriota bacterium, assembly GCA_046726795.1. Lineage (GTDB taxonomy): Bacteria > Acidobacteriota > Thermoanaerobaculia > UBA5066 > Gp7-AA6 > JAWOLE01. The sequence continues at coordinate 19,478 of JBKPBH010000110.1, read as the reverse complement.
CTCGTGGCAGAGGCGCGCCGGAGCTTCCCGGAGAAGGTCACCGCCTTCCGCGAGGGGATGGCGGTTCACGGCCGCTACGGCAAGGCCTGCCCGATCTGCGGCTCTCCCGTCCAACGGATCGTCTACGCCGAGAACGAGTCGAACTACTGCGCCACATGCCAGACGGGCGGGAAGCTCCTGGCCGACCGCGCGCTGTCGCAGCTGCTGAAGGGGGACTGGCCGAAGACGCTTGACGAGCTGGAGGAGAGGAAGGGACGCGGTCGCGTCTGAACCTGGTTGCTTGCCCGAGGGAGGCAGGCCGCGGACCCGCTCACTCTCGGCTCTGAACGAGGGAGCGGCCTGCGCCGCCCGAAGAGCCGGTCGATGTATAACGTCCCATCGAGGCGGATGAGTTGGAAACATCGATTCTCGATCGTTTGTCTGCGCACCGGCTGCTTGTCGGCGCGCCTCCCGATCAGCTGGCCTGGCTCGCTGCCCGCGGCCGCCTGGTCCAATTGGAGACGGGAGACGTGCTGACGGCGAAGGCCGGAACGGTGCTTGGTCTGTATATCGTCCTTTCCGGCCACCTGGCGATTCACATCGACCGGGGGGCCGGACCACACAAGGTGATGGAGTGGCATGGGGGCGATGTGACGGGGCTCCTGCCGTACTCGCGACTCGTGGCGCCGCCGGGCGACGTGAAGGCCGAGGTGCCGTCCGAGCTCCTGCTGATCCCCCGCAAGGAGATGCCGGCGCTGATTCGCGACTGCTACGACCTCACCTCGATTTTCGTGCATGTCATGATCGATCGCGCCCGCCACTTCACGTCGAGCGACCTTCAAGAAGAAAAGATGGTCTCTCTTGGCAAGCTCGCTGCAGGGCTTGCGCACGAGTTGAATAACCCGGCTTCGGCGGTCGCGCGGAGCGCCCAGGGACTCAAGCTTCGGTTGTCGGAGGTCGAAGCGGCGTCCCGCGCGCTCGGCGCCGCACGATTATCCGAGGTCGAGCAGGCGGCCGTCGACAGAGCACGCGAACTCTGCATGGCTGCGGCGGGCGCGACCTTCGGGCGCTCGCCCATCGAGCAAGCGGACCGTGAAGACGCCATCGCCGACTGGCTGGCGCGTCATGGCGCCGATGTCGCCGCCGCGGAAGCGCTGGCGGAGTCCGCGGTCACGCTCGACGCGCTGGACCAGCTCGCGGAAGCGCTCGACAGCGAGGCGCTCCCTCTGACCCTTCCGTGGCTCGTTGCCGGCTGCGCGACGTACCAACTGGCATCGGAAATCGAGGCGGCCGCGTCCAAGATCCACAACCTCGTTGCGGCGGTGAAGGGCTTCACCTACATGGACCAGGCGACCATGCCCAAACCGGTGGATCTCGGTCGGGGGCTGGCCGATACGCTCGCGGTGCTCAACGCAAAAGCCCGCGGGAAACAAGTGGGCGTGAGCCTCGACGTGGAGCCCGATCTTCCGCGCATCCAGGGGTTCGGTGGCGAGCTCAACCAGGTGTGGGCGAATCTGGTCGACAACGCGCTGGACGCTGCGAAGGGTCACGTCGACGTTGCAGCGGTCCGCCAGGGTCGTTCCGTTGTCGTGCGAGTCGTGGACGATGGACCGGGATTGCGACCGGAGATTCGCGAGCGCATCTTCGATCCGTTCTTCACGACGAAGCCGGTCGGCCAGGGCACCGGTCTCGGCCTGGACATCGCGCGGCGCCTCGTGCTCCGCCACCACGGAGAGATCGAGGTCGATTCCCGCCCCGGGCACACGCAGTTCAGCGTGAGGCTGCCGATCGACGCAGACAGCGGCTGACGTGGTCAGACCGGCAATTCTGGCCGTGGACGACGACCCCGAGGTGCTGGGGGCGGTCGAGCGCGATCTGCGCCAGCACTACCGCAGCGACTACCGCATCCTCAAGGCCGCCTCAGGGCGCTCGGCGCTCGAGGCCGTTCGCCAGCTCAAGCAGCGCGGGACTCCCGTCGCCCTCTTCGTTGTCGACGAGCGGATGCCCGGGATGACGGGCACGGAGCTCCTGCGCGAGGCGATCAAGCTCTACCCGGAGTCGCGCCGGGTCCTCCTCACGGCGTACGCTGACACGCAGGCCGCGATTTCCGGCATCAACGACGTTGGGCTCGATCACTACCTGCTAAAGCCCTGGGATCCCCCCAGCGAGCGGCTCTATCCGGTCTTGGACGACCTGCTGTCGGACTGGACGGCGCACGTGCGCCTGCCCTACGACGGCATTCGGGTCGCCGGCGCGCGGTCGTCGCCGCGCAGCTACGCCGTGAAGGAATTCCTGTCGAGCAACCAGGTCCCTTACCAATGGATCGACGTGGACCAGGATACGCCGACGCGGGAGCTCATCCGATCGTTCGGCGACGCGGGGCGGCTGCCGGTCGTCTTCTTCCCCGACGGGAACCACCTTGTCGCTCCCGGCAACCGCGAACTCGCAGACAAGATCGGCCTGCAGACGAGGGCCCGACTGCCGTTCTACGACCTCGTCATCGTGGGCGCGGGCCCCGCCGGGCTCGCCGCCGCGGTCTATGGCGCGTCGGAGGGGCTCCGGACGCTGCTCCTCGAGCAGAACGCGCCGGGCGGCCAGGCCGGCACGAGCTCGCGGATCGAGAACTACCTCGGGTTCCCCTCCGGCGTCTCCGGAGCCGACCTCGCGCGACGCGCCGCGACTCAGGTGCGCCGCTTCGGCGCCGAGGTCCTCGCCCAAGAGGCGGTCGCCGTGCGCCGCGAGGATCCCTACCGCATCGTGCGGCTCGCCGACGGGACGGAGATCTCCTGCTATGCCGTCGTGCTGGCCACGGGCGTCTCCGTGCGGACGCTGTCGGTGGCCGGCATAGAGCCGTTGCTCGGCATCGGCGTCTACTACGGCGCCGCGATGACCGAGGCCGCGACCTACCGCGGCCAGGATGTGTGCGTCGTCGGCGCGGGAAACTCGGCTGGCCAGGGCGCCCTCTTCTTTTCCCGTTACGCGCGGCGCGTGACCCTGCTCGTCCGCGGCGAGTCTCTGGGCAAATCCATGTCGCGGTACCTGGTGGAGCGGATCGCGGCGACGGCGAACATCGAGATCGTGACGAGGGTCGAGATCACGCGGGTCGCCGGAACGGGCCGGCTCGAACGCGTGTCGGTCCGCCATGTCGAGACCGGAGAAGAACGCGCTGTAGATGCGGCAGCGATGTTCATCTTCGTCGGCGCGAAGCCGCGAACCGAGATGGTCGCCGGCACGATCGAGCTCGACGAGAAGGGCTATGTCCTGACCGGCCCGGATCTGCCGCGGGCGGACCAGAGGCCGCACGGCTGGACGCTCGACCGCGATCCGTACATCTTCGAGACCAACGTCCCCGGGATCTTCGCCGCCGGCGATGTGCGCGGAGGCTCGGGCAAGCGGGTCGCGGCGGCCGTCGGGGAAGGGTCCGGCACCGTCAGCATGGTCCACCGCTACCTCGAGACGGTCTGACTCGGACTCGGCGCTCCATCCCTAGGGAACTTCCCCGTTGAGAATCTTTGCCAGCTTCGCCGGATCTATGTTGCCGCCCGAGACCACGCAGACCACTTTTCCGCCGCTCGCCTTTCCCGCCAGAGCTGCGGCCACCGAGGTCGCACCGGCGCCCTCGGCGATGACGCGGTTTCTTTCGGCGAGGAGACGAACGGCGGCCGCCGCTTCGGCGACAGACACGACCAGGGAGCCGGCGAGAAGGGTGCTGGCGAGCGGCCACATTTCGGTCAGCATGGACTTGCCACCGATGCCGTCCACGAAACTGGGGGTGTGCTGGACCGAGACGGGTTTGCCGGCCGCGAGCGAGGCTGAAAAGGGAGCGGCGGTCTCGACCTCCGAGGCGAAAACCTTCGCTTTCGGGCGCAGGGCCGAGAGCGCCGCGGCGATGCCGCAGGAAAGCCCGCCGCCTCCGAAAGGAACAATGACGGCGTCCACGTCGGGGAGGTCTTCCAGGATCTCCAGACCGATGGTTCCGTTTCCGGCGATGACGGTGGCGTCGCTGACGGGGTGGATGAAGAGGCCTTCGATTCCGGGATAGCCGTGGTCCTCGAGGACCTGCCACCAGCGCGCGTAGGGGAGCCGGATCGTCTTCCCGCCCAGCCGCTCGATCGCGGCGAGCTTGGTCTGTGGAGCGGTCTCGGGAACGACGACAGTGCAGGGAACATTGAGACGTCTCGCGTTCCAGGCGACGCCCTGCGCCATGTTGCCGGCGCTCGCGGTGTAGACCCCCTTCGCGAGCCGCTCGGGCGGCACGAGCCGCATCGCGTTTCCCGCGCCGCGCAGCTTGAAGGAGCCGATCGGCTGGAGATTCTCGAGCTTCAGCCAGATCTGTCCGGGCGCCTCTTCGACGTTCAAACGCACGAGAGGCGTCCGGAGGACCGACCCGGAGAGGCGTTGGCGCGCCTCGCGAATCTCCTCGAGAGACGGCGCTTCAATCGTTCGCGTGACGGCTTCCTCCGAAGTCCAGGAACCGCCCGGTCCCCGACGCCTTGGCTTTCGCGTAGATGTGGCGAGCCGAGGCGACATCCTCGACGGCGATTCCGAGCGATTTGAAGAGGGTCACTTCCCGCGCCGTCCTCCGGCCATGGACGAGGCCGGTCAGGACCTCGCCGATCTCGCCGATGATGTGGTGGTCGTCGATGGCTCCCTCCTTCTTCGCGATGAGGAAGTCCCCGGCTTCGTTTAAGGCGGACTCGCGGCGGTCCACGTAGAGACAGGACCGGACGACGGCGGCCGTGTCGAGCTCCCGGGCGGAGGGAACGCTCGACCCGACGGCGTTGACGTGCGCGCCGGGGGAGATCCATTCGCCGGCGAGCACCGGTTCGCGCGACGAAGTGGCCGTGCAGATGATGTCGGCCCCGGCCACGGCCTCGGCAACGGAGGCGACGGCTTCCACGGCCATCCCATGCTTGCGCGATTCCCGCTCGGAAAAAGCCCTTGCGCGATCGAGGTCCTTGCTGACGACGCGCACGCGGCGGATCGGCCTTGCCACGCGCATCGCTTCGAGGTGCGTCCGGGCCTGAACGCCGGACCCGACGATCGCGAGGTCTCCCGCGTCCTCGCGCGCCAGCAGCCGCGTCGCCACGCCGCTGACGGCGGCCGTCCGGATCGCGGTGATCGAGGTCGCATCCATCAGGGCGAGGAGCTGCCCGCGCTCCGCCTCGAAGAGGAGGACGGCGCCTTGGTGCGTGTCGAGCTCGGTGCCTTCGTTGCCGGGGAAGAACGTGATCGCCTTGACGCCCGCGACGCGCTCGGGCAGGAGCGCCGCCGGCATGAGCCCCAGGCCTCCGACCCTCTCGGGCAGCCAGAGGATCGCCCGCAGCGGAAGGATCGCTTCACCCCGCGCCAGCGTCGCCAGGACGTTCGCCATGACGTCCATGCACTCGTCCATCGGCAACAGTCGCGGCACCTCTTCCTGATTGACGACGAGAACCCGCATCACGATTCTCCTACTGCCAGCGGAAGATCTTCAAGGCGACGGCGTAGCTGGCCACGCCCCAGAGGGCGAGGATCGCAAGCTGCGAGGGGAGCGCCGCCAGGCTCTTCCCTTCCAGCATGACGGCCCGGAACGCGTCGTTGGCGGCGGTCAGCGGAAGCGCCTGGATGGGCCCGTGCATCGCTCTGGGAAAGCGCTCGGGCGAGAAGAAAACACCGGAGAAGAGCCACATGGGAACGAGGATCACGTTGATCAGGCCGTTGACGCCCTCCAGGGTCTGCACGCGCGATCCGCACAGGAGGCCGAGGCCCGCGAACGAGAGCCCGCAGAGGGCACAGAGCAGGAGGAGAGCCCCCGGCGATCCCCGCAAGGGCACCTGGAAGACCAGCATGCCGAAGGCGAGGATGACCGCCGCCTCGAGCGCGAGCAGCACGAACCGCGACAGCATCTGCGCCAGAAGGTAATCGGATCTCCGCATCGGCGTGGCGATCATCAGCTTCAACGTCTTCTTGATCCGCGCATTGACGATCGAGTAGCCGATCCCCCAGACGCTCGTCGAGAGCAGATTCAAGCCGAGCAGGCCGGGCAGCAGGAAATCGATGTAGCGCGAGCCCTTTTCGGAGACGCGCTCGTCGCGAACAGGAGCCGCGTCCTTGCGGCCGGCCGCCTGCTGGACCGCGTTGTCCACCTCGAAACGGGCCAGGCGCGAGTCGGGCCGGGTCGGGTCGTACCAGTAGACGATCGGGGAGCCGTTTTCCACGAGGAGCGCGATCTTCCCGGTCCGCAGCGCGGCGCGCCCCTCGGCCACCGACGAGAAGAGGCTAGGCTTCAGGAGCGAGGACCTCGTCAGGGCGTCGCGGAGAACGCCCGTTTGCGCCCGGCCCGTGATCCCCACGGCGACGGGCTCGGGCGCCTTGTCTCGGAAGGCGAAGCCCAGGGCGAGCGCCATGCCGATGGGAAAGACGAACACCCAGAAGACCGCCTCCGGCTCTCGCGCGACCTCCAGCAGCCGGGCCCGGATGAGCTCCGCCAGCGGATGGTAGGTCTTCCCGGCGTCACTCATCGCGCAGCTCCCGGCCGGTCAGAGCCAGGAAGACATCTTCGAGCATCGCCCGCCGTGTCGAGAGCTCCTCGAGCCGTGCGCCGGAGCGCTCCAGGGCCAGGAGCAAGGCTGGAATCGCTTCCACGAGAGAAGAGACGGAGACCGTCCAGTGGCTGCCGCGCTGCCGGGGGTCGAGCGCGCCGGGGATCGCCGCGACCAGATCCGGACTCGCCGGCGGATCGGAAGAGAATTCGAGGATGTGGGGCGCGTGGAGACGGCCGATCAACTCCGCCGGGGTCCCCGCGCCGATGATCCGGCCGTGGTCCACGATGGCCACGCGGTCGCAGAGGCGCTCGGCTTCTTCCATGTAGTGAGTCGTGAGCAGCACGGTTCCGCCCCGTTCCCGGAAGGCGCGGATGTGGTCCCAGAGCTGGCGGCGGCTCTGCGGATCGAGTCCGGTTGTTGGCTCGTCGAGAAAAAGGATCTCCGGGTTGCCCGTCAGCGCGCAGGCGACGGCGAGGCGCTGACGCTGTCCTCCGGAGAGCTTCCCGACGCGCGCGTCGCGCTTCTCCTCGAGCGAGAGGTCGCGAAGCGCGGCTTCCGGATCGCGCCCCTCACGATAGAAGGAGCGGAAGAGCCGGAGCGTCTCGAAGACCGTCAGCTTGTCGAGAAACCGGCTCTCCTGCAGCGACACGCCGAGTCGCTCGCGCAGCTCGGGCTCGTGTGATCTCCAGCGGCGGCCGAGCACGATGACCTCGCCCGAATCCGGGCGGTTCAAGCCTTCCAGGATCTCGATCGTGGTCGTCTTGCCCGCGCCGTTGGGGCCGAGCAGGCCGAAGCACTCCCCGGGCGAAACGGCCAGATCCAGCCCGTCCACCGCGGTGACCGGGCCGTAGCGTTTCGTCAGGCCGCGGCATTCGATCGCGAAGGAGGATTGCACGAGGACGGGGATTCTCTCATCGAGCCGGCCGCCACACGCCGACTCTCTCGGGGGAGAGGGGAAGAGTTACTTCACCAGGCCCCCGCGCACGGCGTGGATGTAGTCGGTGTACGCGGGCGCGCGGCCTGCCGCGCGCAGCGCGCTCGCGATCTGGCCGCGGTGGTGAGCCGAGTGGAAGACGACGTGAGTCAGGACGTCCTCGACGGCACTCGTCCAGGGCTCTCCCTTCGAGTTCACGTAGGCGACGGTCTCCGCGAGTCTCTCGTCCGTGAGGTCGCCCAGATACGAGCGCCAGAGGCCGGAAATTTCGTCGAGCCCGGTCCGGCACTCGGCCAGCACCAGATGCGGCCAGACCTCCGCTGGACGCTCCCGCCGCGTCAGGCGCCCGTGCCAGAGCCGCTCGGCGCCCACGATGTGCGCGAGGATCTGGATCGACTTCGCCGGCGCCCTCTCAATCGCCTCGAGACTCGCCAGCGTCTCCCGGTTGGCCCACTCGTCGTAGCGAAACAGTTTCTGGAAGCGCTGCGGGACTCCGCTCAACTCTGGACTTCTCCATTCACTTTGCCGGAACCACGATGCCCTCGAAGCCCTGCTCTTCGAGCTCAGCCAGCACGCCGCTCGCCTGCCCGCGCGAGGGGTAGGAGCCGACCTTCACGCGCATCAAGCCTTTGAAGGGTTCGAGGGAGACCGGCCGGCCCGTCGCCCGCGCGCGCTCGGCCTGCCGCCGCGCGTTGACGGCATCGGCGAAGGAGCCGATCTGGACCGCCCAGAGACCCGAGAGCGAGAGCAGCGGCGGCTCGGTCCCCACCTCCAGAAGACTCACGCGGACGCGCCCCGTGCCCGGACCGACGAGATCGAGTCGGCCGGCCGCCTCTCGGGAGAGGTCGATGATGCGTCCCTTCACGAAGGGGCCGCGGTCGTTGATCCGGACCCGCACGCTCCTGCCGTTCTCGAGGCTCGAGACCTCGACGAAGGTCCCCAGGGGCAGCTCGCGATGGGCGGCGGTCAGGAGCGAGGAGTCGTAGATCTCGCCCGAGGCCGTGGGCTTGCCCTCGAAGCCGTCGGTGCCGCCGTACCAGGAGGCGATGCCCTCCTCCGTCCATCCGGCGACGAAGGCGGCGGGCGGAGGCACGTAAAACCGCGCCGGGGCAGCCGGAGGCCGCGAGGAAGCGCAGGCCAGACACAGGCACAGGAGCAGACAGAGGAAGGAATGTCGGCGCGTCATTTCCCGGACCCTCATACGCGAATCGCAGCGGGCCTGGCCGCCGAGATGCCTTCCAGGGCCGGGTCCAGCTCTTCGCGGATAAACGCCTCGACCTGCTCGGCCGCGCGGCCGACGAGCCGGCCGGGGCTCGCCGCGGCGGCGAGCTCCTCCCGCGTCAGCCCGAAGGCGGAGTCGAGGGCGACGCGGTCGAGCAAGTCCGCCGGCGCGCCATCGCGCGCGCGCTTTTCCGAAGACGCCCGCGCGTGGAGGCGCAGCCGCTCGTGGAGAAGCTGCCGGTCGCCTCCGCGGCGCACGGCTTCCATCAGGATCTCCTCCGTCGCGAGGAAGGGCAACTCCGCCTCGAGGCGCCTACGGCAGACCTCCGGGTGCACCATGAGGCCGCCCGCGACGTTCTCCAGCAGCAGGAGGACCGCGTCGGCCGCGAGAAACGCCTCGGGCACGGCGATGCGCTTGTTGGCGGAATCATCGAGGCTCCTCTCGAGCCACTGCGTCGAGGCGGTCATGGCGGTGTCCAGCGAGAGGGCAATGACGTGCCGGGCCAGGGCGCAGATCCGCTCGGCGCGCATCGGGTTCCTCTTGTGGGGCATGGCCGACGAGCCGATCTGGGAGGCCTCCGAGGGCTCTTCGATCTCCCCGTCGTGCTGCAGCAGGCGCAGGTCGGTCGCGATCTTGTGCGCCGACTGCGCGAGGCCAGAGAGCGCGTGGAGCACGGTGTCGTCCTGCTTGCGGGAGTACGTCTGTCCCGACACGATTACGCGCCTCGCGAAGCCCGCGCGCCGGGCGAGCGCGCGATCGAGCTCCTCGACGCGGGCGGAGTCTCCGTCGAAGAGGGAGAGGAAGGAGGCCTGCGTGCCGGTCGCCCCCTTGGCGCCGAGAAACCGCAGGCCGGCGCGCGCCGCGCGCAGGGCCTCGAGATCGGACAGGAGATCCGCGCACCACATCGCCGTCCGCTTGCCCACCGTGGTCGGCTGCGCCGGCTGGAAGTGCGTGTAGGCGAGCGCGGGAAGATCGCGGTGCGCCAGCGCGAAGCCGCGCAGGCGTTTCAAGACCCCCACCAGGCGCGTCTCGACGAGCTCCAAGGCCTCACGCATCTGGATCAGGTCGCCGTTGTCGGCGACGAAGGCGGACGTCGCTCCCCAGTGAATGATCCGGCTCGCCGCGGGAGCCGCCCGTCCGAAGACGAGGACATGCGCCATGACGTCGTGCCGGGTGCGCTCCTCCTCGCGCGCGGCCGCCTCGAAGTCGATCCGGTCGAGGTGAGCGCGCATCTGGCCGATCGCCTCCTCCGAGATGGGAAGTCCCAGGCGCTTCTCCTCCTCGGCCAGCCAGAGCCAGAGACGCCTCCAGGTCTCGAACTTGAAGCGCGCCGAAAAGATCCTGGCCATCTCGGCGGACGCGTACCGCTCGATCAGGGGGCTGGCATAGGAGTCGTCACTCATCCTCTTCCTCGGTCAGGCTGAAGAGGAGGACGTCGTCGTTGCCGCACATGGCGCAGAAGGCTTCGAGGAGACGGCCCCGGTCCATCTGGAAGACGTAGCACGGAGTGCCGCACTGCCGGCAGACCAGGTATTCGACCTCGTGCTCCTCCTCCGGGTTCGGGCGGGAAGGCGGCTTGTCCTCTGGCACGGCGGTTGCGTCTCAGAAGTATTTTCGCATCCGGCGCCCCGGCCTACAAGGAGAACCGCGAACAAAGGAGGACGGACGCCATGGAATTCACGCTCTGGAGCCTCCTCATCTACCTCCTGATCGCCGCCGTCGCGGGGGCCATCGGCCGCGCCATCGGGGGCGGCACGCGCGGAGGCTGCCTCGTTTCGATCGCGCTCGGATTCATCGGAGGGATCCTCGGCTCCTGGATCGCGCGGAAGGCGGGGCTCCCCGAGCCGCTGATGATCCATTTCTCGGGCGGCGCGCAGTTCCCTTTCTTTTGGTCCGTCATTGGAGCCGCCCTGTTCGTGGCGGTGGTCGTGCTCCTGTCCGGCCGCCGGGCGTAAGCCAGGTCCCGGTCCCGGCGGGGACCTTCCCGTTCACCGAGCCCCCATGCGCGGTCGGACATCGTTTGTCCGGGCGCGGCTGCTAATCTGTTCACCGATGTCCTCATCGGCAGTTGTTCTGCTGTCCGCCCTGGCTCTGGCCGCGGTGATCGCCGTGGTCGTCGTCGCGGCGAGCCTCCGAAGCTCCTCTCGCCTGGACCGGCTCCTGTCGGAGACCGCCGGAGCGCGCGAGGCCTCGGAGTCGATCGATCGCCGCTTCGAGGAGATGCGGCGCTCCGTCGAGGAGCGCGTCCGAGGCGTCGAGCAGAGCCTCTCGGAGGGGCAGAAGGGGCTGACCGAGCACCTGGGCGAGTCCGGCAAGCTCTTGAAGGACGTCGGCGAGCGGATGGGCCGCATCTTCGAGGCCTCCCAGAAGATCGAAAAGCTCGCCGGGGAGGTCACGCGCCTGGAAGAGCTGCTGAAGCCGCCGAAGCTTCGAGGCACTCTCGGTGAGGCGTTTCTCGAGCAGGCCCTCCGCCAGGCCCTGCCGCCGGGCTCCTGGCAGATGCAGTACCGGTTTTCCGATGGGGTGTCGGTGGACGCGGTCATCCGGATCAAGGACCGCTGGATCCCGGTGGACAGCAAGTTCCCGTTGGAGAACTTCCGGCGCGCGCGGGAAGTCGAGGACGAGACGGAGCGCCGACGCGCGCGGGCAGCCTTCGGAAGCGACGTGCGCCGGCACGCCGACGCGATCCGGAAGAAGTACATCCGTCCAGCCGAAGGGACCTGCGACTACGCCTTCATGTACGTTCCGGCCGAAGCGGTCTATGCGGAGATGGTCGCTGACGGAGAGGAGAAGGCCCTCGCGGACTCCTGCATCGAGATGCGGATCTTCCCGGTCTCGCCGCGGCTCTTCTACGCCTTCGTCTCGACGGTCGCGATGGTTCTCCGGGGCGAGGAGCTGCAGAAAAATGCCCGGGAGGTCCAGGAGCGACTGGCCGACCTCGAGAGGCTCTGGGAGAGGGCCGAGGAGCCGTTTCTCAAGGTCCGAGGCCACATGAACAACGCCCAGAAGCAGTACGAGGAAGCGGCCTCGGCGTTGAACCGGTTCAGCGCGAAGCTCTCCGGCATCACGGAGGTCGCCCAGGAGAAGCTGGATGGCGCGGAGGAAACCGGCGCCGAGGTGATCCCGCTCCTGCCTCCCTCGTAGTCCCCGCTCCTCGACAAACCGATCCCGCTGTTAGAATTCGCCGCCCCTCCGGGCGCTCTATGACCCTGCGCGTTCATTCCGAGATCGGGAAGCTCACCTCTGTCCTGGTCCACCTCCCCGGGCCGGAGATCGACCGGATGGTCCCGGCGATGATGGAGGAGCTCCTCTTCGACGACATCCTCTTCGGCTCTCGGGCGCGCGAGGAGCACCGGAGGTTCCAGCAGGTCCTCGGCTACGTGGCCGACGAGGTGCTGGATGTCCAGAGTCTTCTCACGGAAGTCCTCGCGGTCCGCGAGCATCGCGACACGGTCCTGGAGGATCTCGCCCGCGTCCTCCGGTGGGGCCCGGACATGGACTATCGGCTTCGCGACCTCTCGCCCGAGAAGCTCGCGTCGGCTCTCATCGCGGGTATCGAAAAGCCGGCCGGCGAAGCCGCTCAGTCCTCTTCGGAGCTGTACTGGCTGGCGCCCGTGCCGAACTATTTCTTCCAGCGGGATCCCCTCGTCGTCGTGGGCGACCGGGCCATCCGCGCCTCGATGGCGACGCCGGCGAGGGCGCGTGAGCCGCTCCTGTCCGGCTACGTCTTCCAGTACCACCCTCGCCTCTCCCAGCCCGACGGGATCTTCTGGTTCCAGGAGTTCTCGGCGGAGTTCGGGCCCGCGACCTCCTACGCCCGGATGCGGCCGACGCTGGAAGGGGGCGACATCCTGGTCCTTCGAGAGGATCTCCTGGCGATTGGCTACTCGGAGCGCACTGAAAAGACGACGATCGAGCGGCTGGCGGAGACGCTGAAGGCGAAGAAGTCGCCGGTGAAGCGGCTCTTTCTCATCGCTATTCCTCCCGCCCGCTCGACGATGCACTTAGACACCGTCTTCACCGTGATCTCGCGGGAGGAATGTCTCGTGTACGGCCCCATGATCCTTCCGGGGGGGGCCGAGGAGGCGGACGTCTACCAATGCGATCTCTCCCGGAGGTCGCTCGCGTGGACCTCGGAGAAGGACCTGCTCTCCTTGCTCAAGGCCCAGGGTCTCGACCTCGCGCCGGTGCGCTGCGGCGGGAACGATCCGATCGCGGAGAGGCGGGAGCAATGGACCGACGGGGCCAACGCCTTCGCCCTCGCGCCCGGAATCATTCTGCTGTACGACCGTAACGTGCGCACGACCGACGAGCTTTCACGGGCCGGCTACCGGGTCGTGGAAGAGGCGGACCTGCTCCTGGGGCGCGAGGAGTTGAACCCCGAGGCCGGCAAGTGCGTCGTCCGCCTGGCCGCTCACGAGCTCTCTCGAGCGCGAGGCGGTCCGCGCTGCATGGCCATGCCCCTCGTCCGAGAGCTCCTCGAGTCGTGAAACGTAAAACGTGAAGGCGTAAAACGAAAATGCAGACAACGCTTCCGCGTTCCACGTTTTACGCTTTACGTTTCACGTTTCACAGCCTATGACCACTCCGTTCTTCTCCTTCGTCCGGCCGCTCGCAGTGGTGGCGTTCGGCGGAAACGCGCTCCTCCGGCCGGGGGACTCGGGCACGACCGCACAGCAGCTCGGCCGCGCGCGGGATGCCGTGCGGCACCTGCTGCCCGTTCTCGCCCGCGGCTACGAGCTCGTCCTGGTCCACGGCAACGGCCCCCAGGTCGGCAACCTCTTGATCCAATCGGAGCTCGCAGCCAGTCAGGTGCCGCCTCAGTCGCTCGACTTCTGCGTCGCCCAGACGCAAGGATCGCTCGGATTCCTGCTCGAGCTCGCCTTCGCCAACGAGCTGCCTCGCGCCGGGATCCGCAAGGAGGTCGCCACGTTCTTGACGCAAGTGGAGGTGGATGCCGCGGACCCCGCTTTTCTCGCGCCTTCCAAGCCGATCGGCCCCTTCTTCTCGCGCGAGCGCGCCGCGGCGCTGCAGGAGAATCACGGGTGGAAGATGATCGAGGACTCGGGACGCGGCTGGCGCAAGGTGGTCGCTTCTCCGCGGCCCAGAGCGATCCGGGGAGTGGCCGTGGCGGCGGCCCTCATCCACAGGGGCCACATCGTGATCGCGGGCGGCGGCGGCGGCATCCCCGTCGTGGTGGCCGACGACGGGAGCGCGCGGGGCGTCGAAGCGGTCATCGACAAGGACTACACGGCTTCCATGCTGGCCTCCTCCCTCTCGGCCGAGCTGTTGATCATCCTGACGGGGGTGGAAAGGGTCGCCCGGGACTTCGGAAAGCCGACGGAGACCCCGATCTCCGAGATGGACATCGCGACGGCGCGGGCGCTCGCGCGACAGGGCCAGTTCCCCCCGGGGAGCATGGGCCCCAAGATCGACGCGGCCGTCCGCTTCGCAGAGGGGGATGGGCGAGTCCTCATCACGCGCGCGGAGTCGCTTCCCGAGGCCCTCGAAGGCACAACGGGCACTCTCATAAGGCGATCGGGTGATCGGGTGATCGGGTGATCGGGCGATGGACGGGGCGATCCGCGGAGGAATTCATGTCGTTGGGTGTATTTCAACTCTCGGCTCTCGGCTGTCGGCTCTCATGAAGCGCGACTACGTCAACGAGAAGGACTGGGAACCGGGCGAGATCGCCGGGCTCCTCGACCTGGCCGGACGCATCAAGCGAGACCCAGGCCGGTTCCGGCAGGCGCTCGCCGGAACGACGCTCGCGATGATCTTCGAGAAGTCCTCGACGCGCACGCGCGTCTCCTTCGAGGCCGGCATGTTCCAGCTGGGCGGACTCGCGATGTTCCTCTCGGCGAGGGACCTGCAGCTGGGCCGCGGAGAGACCGTGGAAGACACGGCGCGGGTCCTTTCGCGCTACTGCGACGGGATCCTGGCGCGCACCTTCGGGCATGCGACCGTCGAGATGCTCGCCCGCTCCGCTTCGGTTCCGGTCATCAACGGCCTCTCGGATCTCCTCCACCCCTGCCAGGCTCTGGCGGATTTCCTGACGGTCCGCGAGCGTTTCGGTACGGAGAAAGGATTCCCGCTCTGCTATGTGGGTGACGGAAACAACGTGGCGCACAGCCTGCTCTTGACCGGAGCCCAGCTCGGCGCGCGGGTCGCGGTCGTCACTCCTGCCGGCTTCGAGCCGAAGGCCCAGGTCCTGGCCTGGGCCCGCGAGGCCGCGGCACGGACCGGGGGCTCGATCCTCGTGACGCATTCCCTCGAGGAGGGGCTTTCCGGCGCCCGCGCGGTGTACACGGACGTCTGGGCCTCGATGGGGCAGGAAGAGGAGGCCGCGGAGCGGTCCCGGAAGTTCTCGAAGTATCGCGTGACGGCGGAGGTCTTCGCCATGGCGTCCCCGGACGCGATCTTCCTCCACTGCCTTCCCGCCCACCGCGGCGAGGAGGTGGACGCCTCGGTGATCGACTCCGCGGCGTCGGCGGTCTTCGGCCAGGCCGAGAACCGGCTCCACGTCCAGAAGGCACTCCTCGTCACGTTGCTGGGAGGACCCGCCTGAGCCTGCTGGACGCCGTTTCCTCCCGCTCCCGCGCCGAGAGGGCCCGATGGGTGCTCACCGCCGCCGCCGGCCTGGCCATCTTCGTGGCCGTCACGACGCTCTTCCTCGTGGCGCGCCCGCGCAAGGTCCGGTCCATCCGGCCGGCCGCATCCGAGGTCGGAGGGACCGTGACGATCGAGGTCGCGGACTTGAGGAACGAGCCCTCCGGCCGGGCCTCGGCCGCGGGCGCGCTGCCCAAGGGCGCGCGCGTCCGGATCCTCGCGGATCGCGGGAGGTGGTTGGAGGTCCGCGCCGGCAGCGGAAAAGACGCAACGGCCTTCGTCGCGGCGGAAGCCGTCGAGACCGATCCGCAGCGGCATACGCGGGAGGACCGGGGCAAACGAATCCTTTCCTTCGCGCCCATCTCCGGTCTGGTGGCGGAGGACACGGACGTCCTCCTGGCCCCGTTCCCCTCGGCGCCTCGCTCCGGACGCCTGCGGCGGGGGACCGCCGTGTCCGTGTACGCGGTGGACCACGATTACTACGCCGTGCGGGCGGCCGATGGGGGCCTTGCGTTTCTCCATTCGGGCGACGTGGACCTCGTGCCGCCCGATCCCCGTCTTCCGGCGATCGTCCCCGCGGTCGGGAAAACGATCAAGGACGTCGCGGTCAACGATCTGGCTCCGGCCGCGCCGGCGCCGTCTCCCGAACCGGCGGCGTCCGCTGGGGCACCGAGCTGGGAAGGCGAGGCCCCGGTGCTGGAGGAGCCTCTCGAGCCGGCCGCCCTCATCTCCAAGGTAGACCCGGATTACCCGGAGGCCGCCCGGCGGGGGGGTGTGGAGGGGACCGTGGTGCTCGACGCGGAAATCAACGAGAACGGCCATGTCACCCGAGTAACCGTCGAGCGGGGACTGCCGCTCGGAGTGTCCGAGGCCGCGGTCGCGGCGGTCGAGCGCTGGAGGTACCGCCCGGCTCGAGGGCGCACGGGTCCGCTCCCTTCTCACAAGACGGTCCGGATCCTTTTCACCTTGGGACAGTGAGGAAGGTGAGAATGTTGAGAGTCGAGGGGAGTTCGGGCGTCCCTCTCGCCTTTCAAATCTGAGCGCTGAACTCTCAACTATAATTTTGGGCTCATGCTCCAGGTTCTGTACGAGGCCGACGGTCGGCCGCAGGTCTTCAACCTCACCCGGGACGAGGCTACGATCGGCCGCTCCAACGACAACGACATCATCCTGAATGACTTCTCCGTGTCGCGCCGGCACGCCACGCTGCGCAAGGAGAACGTCGGCTGGGTGATCCGGGATAACCAGTCCACCAACGGCGTCCGCATCAACGAGAAGCTCGTCCAGACCGCCCGCGTCGGCGATGGGGACTGCGCGACCGTCGGGACGTTCGTGCTGCGTTTCCGGGAGGAGGAGGAGGCGCCCGCCCCGGCTCCCGCGAAAAAGCAGGATCCGACCTCGACCTGCATCCGTCCGATCTCCGAATTCAACCTGGACTTCGGCCTCGAGAAGGACGTCGAGGGGGTCCCGGGCGAGTCCACTACCGGGAGGAAGCGCGCTGTCCTGGACGTCGCCTACAAGAACAAGGTCTTCGAGATCCTGGTTCAGGTCGCCAAGACGCTCATCTCCGTGGACGACGTCGAGACGGCGCTCGGCAAGGTCATGGACCTGATCTTCGAGTACCTTCCGGTGGACCGCGGATTCCTGCTTCTCGAGGAAGAAGGAGATCTCAGGCTGCGGATGACCCGGTTGAAGTCTTCATCACGGATGACGACGGACGGGGCACCCTATTCCCGGACGATCGTGGACATGGTCGTGCGGCAGAAGGTGGCGGTCCTGACCTCCGACGCCCAGGCCGACGAGCGCTTCGAGGCGGGCCAGTCCATCCGGATTCAGCAGATCCGATCGGCGATGTGCGCGCCGCTCTGGAGCCGCGACTCCGTCATCGGCGTGATCCACGTGGACTCGCCTCTGCACGTCGGGACGTTCACGGAGAAAGATCTCGACCTGTTGACCGCGCTCGCCAACTTCGCCGCGGTGGCCATCGAGCGCGCACGCCTGCGCGAGCGGGTCGAGGAGGAGCGGCGCATCCGGGGAAGGCTCGAGCGCTACCACTCCCCTCAGGTCGTCGAGGAGATCATCGCTCACGCCGAGGCGACGGGATCGCGCGAGGTGGCGCTGACCAAGTGCGTGACGGTTCTCTTCGCGGATCTGGTGGGCTTCACGAGCTGGTCGGAGAAGATGGCGGCGGCGGAGCTCGCACGGATGCTGACGCGGTTCTTCACGCTCGCGTCGGAGGCGGTCTTCTCGCAGGACGGGACGATCGACAAGTTCATCGGCGACGCCGTGATGGCGTTCTTCGGCGCCCCGTTCGACCAGCCGGACCACGCGGTCCGCGCGGTTTCGTCGGCCCTGAAGATCCAGGAAGGGATGACGGATTGGAACCGCGAGCGCATCGCCCGAGGCGAGCCGCCGGTCGAGGTGCGCATCGCCTTAAACACCGGGGAGGCCATCGTCGGGGAGATCGGCTCGCAGCGCCGCGTCGATTACACCGTGCTGGGAAACGCCGTCAACGTGGCCGCGCGCATGGAGGAGTTCGTCGCGTCCGCCGGCGACACGGTCATCGGCCCCGAGACCTACGAAGCGGTCAAGAGCCGGTTCTCCGTGGCGCAGATGGGGCAATTCGCCTTGAAGGGACTCTCGGCGCAGGTCCCGATGTACAAGGTGCTCGGTCCCCGCTCGGAGGACGAGACCGTTTACGCCGCGCGGGTCTCCGTCCCCGGCAAGAAGCGGGCGAACTAGGCTTTCGGCTTTCGACTTTCCGCCTCTCCTCCTCCTGACTCGGATCCCCTGGCCCCGTGCCTCGCTCTGGCAAGGAAAATGCTAGGACATACGAAGAGTTCGTGTATTTCTATGGCAAGAATCTTGCTCGAATGAGGCGGATCTGGGTTAGGGCTAATCGGAACACACCTTTGGCGACCCACAGACTGTCTTACCCGGGCTCCGACGAGCGGGCCGCGCCCGCCGAGGGGACTCCCCTCCGAAAGGACCATCTCATGAAACCGGAATCGCTTCGCGAGAGCTCCGCGGACGTGGTTCACAAGCGGGCCGCCAGAGGCCTCGGCCGCGGGCAGGACCCGCCCCGGGATCGGAGTCAGCGGCAGCTCCTCGCGGCGCTGACCCGGTTGAAGAAAGGGTATTTCGGCGTCCGACTTCCGGAGGACCAGCTCGGGCTGGACGGCAAGATCGCCGATACCTTCAACGAGGTCGTCGAGCTTCACCAGACGATGAGCCGGGAGCTCGAACGCTTGAGCGACGCGGTCGGTAAGCAGGGGAGGCTTTCCGAACGAGCTTCCCTGGCCGGAGTCGGGGGTTCCTGGGCGGCCTCCATGCAGTCGGTCAACGCCCTGATCGGCGACCTCGTTCACCCCATCAGCGAGACCGCCCGCGTCATCGGCGCGGTCGCCAAGGGGGACCTCTCCCAGACGATGGCGCTCGAGAGCGACGGGCGGCCACTCAAGGGAGAGTTCCTTTCCACGGCGCGCACCGTCAACACGATGGTGGACCAGCTCTCCTCCTTCGCCTCAGAGGTCACGCGCGTGGCGCGCGAGGTCGGCACGGAAGGCAAGCTCGGCGGCCAGGCGAGGGTCGAGGGCGTTTCGGGCACCTGGAAGGACCTGACCGACAACGTCAACCTCATGGCGTCGAACCTCACGGCCCAGGTGCGAAACATCGCCGCCGTCACGACGGCGGTCGCCAACGGCGACCTGACCAAGAAGATCACCGTGGACGTGCAGGGGGAGATCCTGGAGCTCAAAGACACCGTCAACACGATGGTGGATCAGCTGCGCTCCTTCGCCTCAGAGGTCACGCGCGTGGCGCGCGAGGTCGGCACGGAAGGCAAGCTCGGCGGCCAGGCCGACGTGCGGGGGGTCGCGGGGACCTGGAAGGACCTGACCGACAACGTCAACTCGATGGCGGGCAACCTGACCGCCCAGGTGCGCAACATCGCGGACGTGACCAAGGCCGTGGCCATGGGAGATCTCTCCAAGAAGATCACGGTCGACGTCCAGGGAGAGATCCTGGAGCTGAAGAACACGGTCAACACGATGGTGGACCAGCTGCGCTCCTTCGCCTCGGAGGTGACGCGCGTGGCGCGCGAGGTCGGCACGGAGGGGAAGCTCGGCGGCCAGGCCGAGGTCGCGGGAGTGGCCGGGACCTGGAAGGACCTGACCGACAACGTCAACTCGATGGCGGGCAATCTGAC
>JBKPBH010000109.1:0-33111 GCA_046726795.1 Acidobacteriota bacterium | reverse complement strand
CCGGACCTCCGGAGGAGCAGGGGTTCCGGATCCCGCTCGCGCGAGCCGCCGGGCACATCACGCCGGCGGTCCCGCCCGCCGCGCGGTTGGCCCGAGCGAAGGGGTTCGTCCTGCGGGCCCTGCGTTTCCTGTGGCGCGACCAGGCCTCGTTCAACTCGCTTCTGATCGAGGCCGTCAACGGGCTGGCCGACCGGATCCGGGGGGTTCAGGAGAGCCTCGAGGCCGAGAGCCGCGTCTGGCAGCAAGAAGCCGCCGAGTGGAAGGACCGGCTGCGCGGCGAAACCGAGCGCCTCTTCGAGGAGTCGCGGCGCCGGGCGGCCATACAGGACGGAAGGCTCGCGATCCTGGAGGCGGCTGACGCCGGCGCGGCGCAACCGCGCTCGGCGCGCTCCGCACCCGAAGGCGCGCCGGCTCTTCCCGCCGGCGTCTACAGCCTCTTCGAGGAGCGCTTCCGCGGCACCGTCCAAGAGATCGCCGAGCGGCAGCGTTCGTATCTCCCGTCCCTGCGAGATCTGCCGGGACCCGTGCTCGACGTGGGCTGCGGCCGCGGAGAGCTCCTGCGTCTTCTCGCGGCCGAGGGGATTCCGGCTTCGGGCGTCGAGATCAATCCCATCTCGGCCCGGGCGTGCCGGGAGGACGGCCTGCGAGTCGAGGAGGGGGACGGCCTAGCCGCGCTCGCGAGTCGGCCGGACGGCAGCCTGGGAGCCGTCGTCGCCCTTCAGGTCGTCGAGCATTGGAGCGCGGAAATGCTTTTCGCTTTCCTCCGCGAGGCGCGGCGGTCGCTCACTCCGGGGGGCGTCCTGATCGCGGAGACGATCAACACCGATTCGCTCTCGGCGTGGAAGGCCTTCTTTCTGGACCCCTCGCATGTGCGGCCCGTGCCCCCCGAAGCGCTCCTGTTCCTGGCGGAGGCCGCGGGATTCGTCGAGGGACGGATCGAGTACCGCTCGCCGCTGGCGCCTGGCGACCGACTCGAGGAAACCTCGTCCAATGACGCCAAGTTGAACCGCCTGCTCTTCGGCCCTCAGGACTATGCCCTGATCGCGCGCGTTCCGCTTGCCGTCGAGGATTGATTCAACACTGGATTGGTTCATTGTTTGATTGTCGGGGTCGATGGATCAGTGAACCAATGAATCAATGAGCAGATCTCCTCGGGTCCTGGTCCTGGCGGTCCAGTCCCCCTTCTCCGAGGGGGGCGCGGAGCGCCACGTGCGGCGCCTGACGGAAGAGCTCGTCCGGCGCGGGGTCGAGGCAGACTTGGTCTCGATGCCTCTCATCGAGCGGCACCGCTTCGATCTCGTCCGGAGCGCCCTGTCGTGGCGGAGTCTCGACCTGCAGGAGATCGCGGGGCGAAAGGTGGACGCCGTCATCGCGACGCGTTTTCCGACTTATGCCGCTCTTCACGACAACAAGATCGTCTGGCTCATCCATCAATACCGTCAGGCCTACGATCAGTTCGGAACGCCCTACAGCGACTTCACCTCTTCTCCCGAGGATCGTCGCGCGCGCGAAGCGATCGCCGAGATCGACCGGGTCGGCCTTTCCGAGGCCCGGCGCGTGTTCGCCAATTCCGCCAACGTCGCCTCGCGCTTGAAGAAGTTCAACGGAATCGAGAGCCAGCCGCTCTACCATCCGCCCCCCCTCGCAGGCCGGTACCGCGACGGCTCTCCGGGCGACTACGCGCTGACGGTCGGCCAGCTGGTTTCCTGGAAGCGGCCAGACCTTCCGATCGCCGCGCTCGTCCACGCTCCCCTCGCGCGGCTCGTCGTGGTCGGCGGCGGGCCGGAGGAGGAGCGCTTGAAGCGGTTGGCGCGCGAGCTCGGCGTCTCCGACCGCGTGCGGTTCGTGCCTCGAGCCGAGGACGAAGAGTTGATCGACCTGTACGCCGGGGCGCGCCTGGTGGTCGTGACGCCGGCCGACGAAGACCTGGGTTATGTCGCGCTGGAGGCATTTTTCTCCGGAAAGGCCGTCCTGACGACCGACGACGCGGGGGGGCCACTCGAATTCGTCCGCGACGGCGAAACCGGCTTCGTCGTCCCGGCTCGGGCCGAGTCGTTGGGGGCGGCCTTGCGGGTCGCGTGGGAGAAGCCCGAGGCGCTCGCGGCGCTCGGGCAGCGCGGCCGACGGCTCGTCCAGAAGCTGACCTGGGACGAGACGGTGTCGGCCTTGTTGTCGGCCGCCGGGCTCGCGGCGGCAGGGGTCCGATGACAGCTCTCGAGGAGGTCCTGCGGACCCTGGCGCGGGAGAGCGGCCGGACGCTCGGCGAGCTGGGCGTCCGCCCCGACGACCAGAAATGGATCCGGGAGCACGCCGAAACGATCGCGAGCCTCGCCGGTGGCCGCCGTTCCCGCCGCGGGCGGGGCCTTCTACACAGGATCGGGGTCCGATGGAGCCGCAAAGCGGGCCAACCCGAATAATTCATGAACGACTCCGGCCGTCCCGCGGATCTTTTTCCGCCATGCGGCGTCAGCCCTCCTCTGCGATGCGCAAAACGGGCGGAGGACCTTCCGGTCCCCCGTACCCCCGTGGAAGGTCGCCGTCGTCGGGCTTCCTTGCCTGACGAAAAAATCTCTCGCGGGAACAAGGTGTACACCGGCCCGTATTCGTTCTTTCCTCGATGAAAGCCTTCTGAGCAGTCCTCTCGCGTGTTTCGGCCGGGTGTCCATGAATTATCCGGGCTAAGAATTCCTGGCCCGGACGGCTGCCCGCACCGCGAGGTAGCCCGCGAGAATCCCGTCCTCGAAGTTGAACTCGGCGTGGGAAGCCAGTGAGGGATGGTCGTGCGGCTGGAGCAGATCCTCCTCCGTCGCGTGCGGCAGGATTCTTTCCGCGAGATTGGCCAGGCGGCGGCGCTGCGTTTCGATGAGCTGCTCAAGGAGTTTCTCGATCTCTTCGTCGCCGCGGCTCATCGCCGGCCAAATATAGCGCCAAAGGAAAAAGGCCCCGCGAGGGGCCTTCTTCTTCTCCTTCGAGGAAGAAGACCTACAGCTTCTTCTTCTTGGTCTCGGTCGTCGTCATCGTCGAGGTCGTGGTCGTCGAGGGAGCTCCCATCGTCGAGGTCGTCGTCGTGGTCTCGGTGCCGGTCATCGCCGTGCCCGTGGTGGCCGTCTCGGTCGTCGTGGAGGTCGTCGCGGTCGCCGTGGTCCCAGTCTCCTGAACGACGGCCGGCTGCTGCTCCGTCGTCGTCGTGGTGGACTCCGTGGTCTCTTTCTTCTGGCAACCGGTGACGAGCGCCGTCCCCAACACGGCAGCCAGGCCCAGGGTCACGAGCTTCTTCATATCCCTCATCTCCTTTTTCTTTCTCAGCCCCCCGAGTACGCGAAAAAAACTCCCCGTATTGGGAGAAAACGAGGCCGAATCATACCCTAAAGACCCCCTCTGTCAACAGGCAAGCGGACGGGGGTTGGCTCCCGCTTGGATTCTCTTGGCCGCCGTTCGCGCGGCGAATGTCCGCGGCCGAGAGCCCGACTCGACGCGGGCCGTCCCGCCGGCTATTCTTGGCGGCGGCGCAGTTGAGCGTCCTCGTTTTCGACGGAAGGACGGTCGGGCATGTTCGAGGGACTCGGGGACCGGATCCAGGGCGTCTTCAAAGAGCTTCGCGGCGAGGGGCATCTCACCGAGTATCACCTCGAGTCCGCTCTCCGGCAGATCCGTCTGTCGCTGCTCGAGGCCGACGTCGCCCTGCCGGTCGTCAAGCGGTTCACGGAGCTGGTCAAAGAAAAGGCGATCGGCGCGAAGGTGATGCAGAAGCTGTCTCCCGCCCAGGAGGTGACGCGCATCGTCCGGGACGAGCTCGTGGCTCTCCTGGGAGGCGAAAAGGCCGACATCGATCTCTCGGGAAGGCCGGCCGTGGCCGCCCTGGTGGGTCTGCAGGGATCGGGCAAGACGACTTCGGCGGCGAAGCTCGGACTTCATTTGAAGTCGCGCGGGCGTTACCCTCTGCTCGTCGCCGCCGATCTCTCACGTCCCGCGGCGGTCTCGCAGTTGAAGACGCTCGGCCGCCAGATCGGGATCCCGGTCTTCTGTCCCGACGGAGCCCGCGATCCCGTGGAGGTCGCGCGGGAAGGAGTCCAGGAGGCCAGGCTCACGGGCCGCGACACCGTCCTCGTGGACACCGCCGGCCGTCTCCACATCGACGAGGACCTGATGCGCGAGATCGGAGCCGTCGTGGACGCGATCTCCCCCAAAGAAGTTCTCTTCGTCGCCGACGCGATGACGGGACAGGACGCCGTGCGGTCCGCCGCCGGCTTCGCCGCGGTCCTTCCCCTGACCGGCGTGATCCTGACCAAGACCGACGGTGACGCGCGGGGAGGCGCGGCGCTCTCGGTGGTCTCGACCGTTCACGCGCCGATCAAGTTCGTGGGCGTAGGAGAGAAGCCGGAAGACTTCGAAGCCTTCCACCCCGACCGCATGGCCTCGCGCATCCTCGGGCTGGGGGACGTCCTGACGTTGATCGAGAAGGTCGAATCGCAGGTGGATGCGTCGGCCGCCCGGCGGCTGGCCGACCGCTCGAGCGCCGGCGAGTTCACGTTGGAGGACCTGCGCGATCAGCTCGCCTCGGTCAAGAAGATGGGCCCGCTCTCCGGCCTCCTCGAGCTCCTTCCCAAGGGGGGCGCCTTTCGCGGGCTCGCGGACCCCGGGACCGTCGACGAGAAAGCGCTCGTCCGCGTGACCGCGATCATCGACTCGATGACCCCCGAGGAACGGCAGTATCCGCAGATCCTGAACGGTTCGCGCAAGAAGAGGATCGCCGCCGGCTCCGGAACGAGCGTGATGGAGATCAATCGGCTCTTCAAGCAGTACCAGCAGATGCGAAGGCTGATGAGGGCGGCGGGGAAGGCGGGACGCAAATTGGATCTGTCGCGCCTCCCTCTCCCGGCGCCAAAAGGATGAATTGCTGCTAGAATGCCCCGCTTTTGGTAAAGAAAGGACATCCCGAGAATGCTCAAACTCCGACTGCGCCGCATGGGCGCTCGCAACCGCCCTTATTACCGGGTGGTCGTTTCGGACTCGCGCCTAACGGCGCGGGCCAAGGTGCTCGAGGAGCTGGGCTCCTACGATCCGGTCGCCGGGGCGGGTTCATTTTCGGTCGACCGCGAGCGGGCCCGATATTGGATCGGGCGCGGCGCGGCCGTGTCCTCGACGGTGCGCTCGCTGCTCGACCGTCCGCAGCCGGCGTCATGACGGCCGAGCGCGTCTCCGAGGGCGCGCCGATCAAGCGCCTGATCGAGACGGTGGTGAAGCGGCTGTCGGACCGACCCGCCGAGACCCGGGTCGTCGAGATCCCGGAAGGGCGGGGCGTGCTCTACGAGGTCTCCGTGCCGGAGGCCGATCGGGGCAGGCTCATCGGGCGGGAGGGGCGCACCGTCCGTGCCCTGCGCGCCTTCGTCGGCGCCGCCGCCTCTGCCCGCGGAAAGCGGGTCAACATCCGCATCCGGGATTGAGAAGAGCTGTCGGCTGTCGGCTTCCAACCGGCGGCTTGCGGGGGCGCGTTTGTTCGTCGTCGGCAGGGTTCGCAAGCCTCACGGACTCTCGGGAGAAATCTCCCTCGATCTGCTCCCCGGGTTCTTCGGAGAGCTCGCACCCGGCTCCGGCATCCTCTGGTCCCGCGGCGGCGAGGTTCGGACCCTGACCATCGCCTCGACGCGTCCCCACGCCGACCGTCTCCTGCTCCGCTTCGAAGAAGTGAACGATCTCGATGGAGCCCGGGCCCTCGCCGGCGGGGAGGTTGGCTTCGCCCAGGCGCCGCCCGCTCCCGGGGACTTCTATTACAGCCACGAGATCGCGGGATGGCGCTGCGAGGACGACTCGGGCAGGCCGATCGGGGTGGCCACGGGCGTGGAAGAGACTCCGGGCGGGGCGCTGCTTTCGCTGGAGACTCCGGCGGGAAAGGAAGTCCTCGTCCCTTTCGTTCGGCCGATCGTGATCCGAATCGAACGAGGCGAGGGGCGAATTGTCTTGGATCTGCCCGAAGGGCTGCTGGAGTTGTAGAGCGGTCTGGAGTCCAAGGAATCCAGGGTCTGGAGTCGGTCCGGACGTTGGAGCTTGGACCCTGGACCTGGGACGTTCATGCAGATCGAGATCCTCACCATCTTCCCGGAGTACTTCCGCTCCCCGCTCGCTGAGAGCCTCCTCGGCAAGGGCATCGCGTCTGGAAAGCTCGAAGTCACGGTCACGGACTTGCGGACGTTCTCGATGGACAAGCATCACAAGGTGGACGACGAGCCCTATGGAGGAGGGCCGGGAATGGTCATGACGGCTCCAGTCGTCGCCGCCGCCGTGGAGAGCCGCCGCGGAGACCCTCCGGCCTGGTCCGTGCTCCTGACGCCGGAGGCCGAGCGCCTCGATCAGGCGATGCTCGCTGATCTGTCGCGGCGCGCTCGCCTCCTTCTCTTCTGCGGCCGCTACGAGGGGATCGACGAGCGCTCGCGGCAGCTCGGGCTGTTCGACCAGGAGATCTCGCTCGGCGATTTCGTTCTGCCCGGCGGAGAAGTGGCCGCGCTCGCCCTCGTCGAGGGACTCTCGCGGCTGGTGCCGGGCGTCGTAGCCTGCTCGGAATCGGTCGAGCGGGAGTCTTTCGTGCGGCAGCGCCTGGACTACCCGCACTACACGCGCCCCCGGGAATTCCGAGGCCTCTCGGTTCCAGAGGTGCTCCTCTCTGGTGATCATGCCCGCATCGAACGCTGGAGGCGTTCCCGCGCGGTGGAGGCCACGAAGAGGCGCCGGCCCGATTTGCTCCGCCTTCGCCCCGAAGAGCCGGGCGAATCCGACGAATGAGGTGATGCGGCCCACGCACCGATCACGACTTGCTCCTAAACAACAGCTCTGGTTATACTCTCCGGTTCGCATCACCGCTCCCGTCGGGATTTTTAGGAGAGCCGCCATGTCCGACATCCTGCTGGAAGTCGAAAAGCCAACGCTCAAGACCGATCTGCCGGACTTCGCACCGGGAGACGCGGTCCGCGTCCACGTGAAGGTGCGCGAGGGAGAGAAGGAGCGCATCCAGATCTTCGCCGGAGTTGTCATCGCCCGGCGGGGCGGAGGGGCGCGCGAGACCTTCGCCGTACGCAAGATCTCGAGCGGCATCGGCGTCGAAAGAGTCTTCCCGCTCCATTCCCCGGTGATCGACCGGATCGAAGTCGAGAAGAGGGGCTCTGTCCGGCGCGCCAAGCTCTATTACCTGCGCGGCCGCAAGGGGAAAGCGGCGCGGATCGACGAGAAGCGGACGGAATAGACGGATCCCTGGCGCCTGCGGTGACCCACGACCCCTTGGGCGCGCTCTTCGCCGAGTTGGGCCGTCTCCGGCGGCTCGACCGGGTCGAAAAGGAGTTGCGCCGCCGAGGCTACCGTCTCATCGCGGGTGTGGATGAGGTCGGGCGTGGCGCCCTCGCCGGCCCGGTCGTCGCGGCCGCCGTGGTCCTCCCAGAGGGCTGCGTGTTCCCGGGCCTCGACGACTCCAAGAAGATGGACGCCGAGAGTCGCCGTCGGCTGGACATCGAGTTGCGGCGATGCGCCATGGGGTTGGGGATCGGCGTCGTGAGCGCCCGAGAGATCGACGGCCGGGACATTCTTCGGGCGAGCCTGCAGGCCATGCGGATCGCGATCGAGGCCCTGCGGCCGGAGCCGGAGGCAATCCTGCTCGACGCCGTCACGGTTCCGGGCATCCGGCGTCCACAACTGCCGATCGTGCACGGAGACGCTCTGTGTTCCTCGATCGCAGCCGCTTCCGTCGTCGCCAAGGTCTATCGGGACCGCCTGCTCGACGAGTTGGCTTCGCGATTCCCGGCCTACGGCTTCGAGCATCACAAGGGGTACGGGACGGTGGAACACTGGGAGGCGCTGCGTCTGGCCGGACCCTGCCCGGAGCACCGTTTGAGCTACCACGGCGTCGTGCTCGATCCATCCGGCGTGACCGATCCCAGGATCCGGTCGGCCGAGACCGAGTGACCGGAGAGCCGACAACTCCTTCTGGATGGGTGCCGTCGACGTTTCCGGCCCGCTGTCCTGTTAGAATTTCTGACAGTGGCGACCCGCGACCAGCTCCTTCGTTCCGCCGAGAAGCACATCGCCCGGGGCCGGCTCGACCAGGCCCTGAAGGACTACCTGCGTGTGCTCGAAGACAATCCGCGAGACATCTCGACCCTGAACAAGGCCGGAGATCTTTACGTGCGCGTCAATCGCGCGTCCGACTCGATCCCCTATTTCATCCGCATCGCCGAGGTCTGCTCGCTGGACGGGTTTTTCCTCAAGGCGATCGCGATCTACAAGAAGATCAACAAGCTCGACCCGTCGCGCCTGGACGTCTATGACCGCCTGGGCGACCTCTATGCCAAGCAGGGGCTCCTGCAAGACGCGCGCACGCCGTACCAGGTCCTCGCCGACCACTACCAGAAGAACAACCAGCCGAACGAGGCCATCGCTGCCTATAAGAAGATGGCCGTCGCCGACCCCAACGACTTGAAGATCCAGGTCCGGCTGGCGGACCTCTACCGCAGTCAGAACCTTCTCGAGCAGGCGGTGATGCAGTATGGTCTGGTCGGCTCGATGCTGCTGCGCCGTGGCGCCCAGGACGAAGCCGGCGCCGTATTCCAGAAGGCTCTCGAGCTTTCCCCGCAGGACGCCGCCGCGCGCAACACGCTGGTGCGGTCGCTCCTGGCGCAGAAGAATCCCGCCGCGGCGATAGCCATCCTGAAAGCCGCCCCCCGCACGGCCGACAGTCTTGCGCTCATGGCCGAGGCCCAGTTTGAGCTGGAACAGAAGGTGGACGCAGTCCGCACCGCCGAGCAGGCGATCGCCCTGGACGAAGGGCACGTCGGGGCGCGGCTTGCGCTCTGCCGGACGCATCTGTCCGAGGGCAACTTCGAGACCGCTCTGGCGGACGTCTCCCCCCTGGTGGATGCGGCGACCGCCGCGGGGGATTTCGAACGGGCCGCGAGCTATCTCTCGACGATCCTGCAGATCGAGGAGGCCCATCGAGATTCCCTCCAGAAGATGGCCGAGGTTCGGGAGGCCGAAGGGAATTCCGCCGAGGCCGCGCGGCTGCGCCTGGCGCTGGCCCGCGAGGACGAACGGCGGGGCGACACGGCCTCCGCGATCGAGAACTACCGCAAGGCAGCAGCCGCGGCGCCGGGGCACCCGGAGGCCGCCGCGCGCCTGGCCGAGCTTTCACGAACCGAGGGGCCGGCCCGGGGGCCGGCGCCGCCGGGCGCGCCGCGGGAGATAGTCCTCGATCTCGACGAGGTTTCCCCGGAATCACGGGCCGGGGCCTTCCCCGGTCCCGGACCCGCGGCCGCCTCCGCCGAGTCCGCCGCGGAGCGGGAACTCGAGGCGCTCATCGTGGAAGCGGAGATCTTTGCCCGCTACGGGCTGGCCGACAAGGCCGTCGAAAGGCTACGGGCCGTCGTTCGCAAACGGCCCGACCTCGCCAACGCGCGCGAACGGCTCCTCGAGCTGATGGCGGCCTCGAACAACCCGGCGCTCGCTTCGGAAGCGCAATCCTTCGCGGAGTTCTGCCGGGGGCGGGGAGAGCTCGGCCGCGCGGAAACGTTCCTGGGCAGGCTCGGACTGGCTCCGCCGAGCCCCGCTCCCGAGGCCGCGCCAATCGACTCCTTCGAGGAATTTCCCGTCGAGCCTCAACCGGCCCCCCCCGCGGAGTTCCTCGAGGAGTTCGACACCGAGCCCCTCGCCTTCGAACAGGAGGCCGGCACGGCGCCTCCGCTCACTGCGACGCCGTCCGCGGGCCCCCACGGGGTGGGGCGCCCGGCCGAGGCCTCCGACGCGGAATTCATTTCGTCCGAAGGACTCGACTCCCTGCTCGAAGAGGAGATGCGAAAAGCCGGCGGGCCAGCGTCTCCTCCGGCCCGCGCTCCTCACGCTCTGGACGAGCAGAACCTGTTCGCCGACGAGCAGCAATTCTTCAACCTCGCCGACGAGCTCGAAAAAGATCTCGCGGAGCACCCGTCCGTTCCGGCGGCCCCGTCGATGGCGGGGCCCGACGGCGAGGTCTCTCTGGAGGAGATCTTCCGCGAGTTCAAGAAGGGCGTCGAGCAGCAGCTCTCCGCCGAGGACTACGAGACCCACTCGAACCTGGGCATCGCGTACAAGGAGATGGGCTTGATCGACGAAGCCATCGGGGAATTCCAACTGGCGAGCAAGGACCCCGGGCGCGCCGTCGAATGCTGCAGCATGCTGGGCCTCTGCTTTCTCGAGAAGGGAATGCCCCAGCTCGCGATCAAGTGGTACCGCAAGGGGCTCGACACACGCGCGATCAAGGAGTCCGAGACCGTGGGGCTCCTCTACGACCTGGGAAAGGTCTACCAATCGACGGGCGACCTCGACAACGCCTACCGCACCTTCCTGGAGGTCTACGGACTGGACACCAATTACCGGGACATCGCAGACCGCGTGAGGGAGCTCGAGGCCGTGAAAAAGGCTTGAGCGACCACGGGTCGTTGAGGGTTGCCCTGAACTCTCGACCTTCCATGAACGAACCTCTGCTGGCGGTCCGGGACTTGACAGTCGAACTCTTTCTCCGTGGAGAGTGGCGGCCCGCGGTCCACGGAGTCGGCTTCGATCTGCGGGAAGGGGAGACCCTCGCGGTCGTGGGGGAGACGGGCTGCGGAAAGACCCTGCTCGGGCGGGCGCTCCTCCAGCTGGTCCCCGAAGGGGCGCGGGTCGCCGGGAGCGTGGTCTCGCGCGGCAGAGACCTCCTGGGCCTGACGGAGTCGCAATGGAGAGAGGTGCGCGGAGGCGAGATCGCGATGGTGTTTCAGGAACCGGCGGCGGCGCTGGATCCAGTCCAGACGATCGGCTCGCAGATCGTCGAAGGTGTGCGCCGCCATCGCGCCGTGTCTCCGCGAGAGGCGCGCGAGATCGCGCGGGATCTTCTCGCGGAGGTGTCTTTCCCCGCGCCCGAGCGCGGCCTGGAGGAGTATCCGCACCGCCTGTCGGGAGGGTTGAAGCAGCGCGCGTTCCTCGCGATCGCCCTGGCGGGGAACCCGGCAATCCTGATCGCCGACGAGCCGACGACCGCTCTCGACGCCACCGTCTCCGCCGACGTGCTCGAGCTCGTCGACCGCCTGCGACGAGATCGCGGCCTCGCGGTGATCTTGATCACGCACGATCTCGCGGCCGTCGCGCGCCACAGCGACCGGACGCTCGTGCTTTATGCGGGCCGGGTCGTCGAAGAGGCGGCGACGACGGATCTCTTCCGCTCGCCGCGGCACCCCTACACCCGCGCTCTCCTGGAGTGCCTGCCGCGAATCGGCGCGGGCCCGGCCCGCCTCCGGCCTATTCCCGGGCTCGTCCCCGACCTTGCCTTTCGGCCGTCCGGGATCTGCGCCTTCGCCCCGCGCTGTCCGGACCGCTTCTCTCCCTGCGAGGTCTCCGAGCCGCCCCTCTTCCCTGCGGGGGCCGGGGTCGCGCGGTGCTTCCTTTACGAGCGAGGCGCCGCCGGCCCGGAGCTGAGACGGACGACGTGAACGAGACGGACGAGCTCCTCCGCGCCGAGGAGATCACCAAGACCTACCCCGTCCGGCGAGGCGTCTTCGGGACCTCCGCGAAACGTCTGAAGGCCGTCGACGCCGTCACGTTCGGGGTGCGCCGGGGCGAAACGCTGGGTCTCGTCGGAGAATCTGGCAGCGGCAAGACGACGTCGGGCCGGCTCGTCGCGCGGCTGGAAGAACCGGACTCCGGCCGCATCCTCTTCGACGGGGAAGACTGGCTGGCCCTCTCGGGGAAGGCGTTGCGCCGCCGGCGCCGCGACCTGCAGGTGATCTTCCAGGACCCGCAGACGTCGCTCAATCCCCGGATGACCGCGGGGGACCAGGTGGCCGAGCCGCTGCGCGTCCAGCGGATCGTCCCACGCCGCGGCCTTCGGGCGCGCGTGGAAGAGCTGCTCGCGGAGGTCGGCCTCGGCTCCGAGGCCGCCTCCCGGCTTCCGTCGGAATTCTCGGGAGGTCAGCGCCAGCGCATCGCCATCGCCCGGGCCCTGGCGACGCGGCCGAAGTTCGTCGTCTGCGACGAGCCGGTGTCCTCGCTCGACGTTTCGGTGGCAGCACAGGTGTTGAACCTGCTCCTCGAGCTGCGCGAGAAGAAAGGTCTCTCCTACCTTTTCATCTCGCACGACCTCGCGACCGTCGAGCGGATCTCCGACCGCATCGCCGTCATGTACCTGGGGAGGATCGTAGAGGAAGGGCCGGCGCGGGAGGTCACGTCGCGCCCTCTACACCCCTACACGGCCGCGCTCCTCTCCGCGGTGCCCGACGCGGATCCCGCCTCCGGGCGCCTCCGCGTCATTCTGCCGGGCGAACCGCCTTCGCCAGCCGAACCTCCGAGCGGTTGTGCCTTCCATCCACGATGCCCGATCGCGCGACCCCGTTGTCGCGAAGAAACGCCGGCTCTCTTTCCGTTTCCAGCCGGCCGCTCCGCGGCCTGCTTCTTTCCGGGAGAGCTCGATCCCGGGAGAGGCGAGCGTCCTCGCCTCTGATGGCTTTCCGATTCGCGTTATGATGCGAGCCGGTTTCCCCGACATGGATCTGACTGCGGCCGAAAACCCGGCCTGCCCGGAGAAACATTTACCCCCGCGTCTGCGTAAGAAGCTTGACGAAGGAGTCATGGAATGAAGAGGTTCCAGAATCGGTTGGCGGCCCGCGCCGTCGCGGTGGCGATCGGTCTGTCGGCGCTTTCGGCGGCCGCGCCGGGACAGGAAAGGCCCGTCATTTCGGCCCGTCCCGGCCAGAGGACCGCCCGCGAGCTCCCTCCGCCGACGCAGGGCGGAATTCCCCTGTCGCTCGACCAGGCGATCGGCTACGCGCTCGCCGACGACCGCGACTTAGACATCACGATCAATGCCGCCGAGGCGTCCCGATTCTCTCTCTTCCAGACCCAGGGAATCTTCGATCCTCTCGCGACGGCGTCCCTTGTCCGAGGGCACACGGAGCAGCCCGCGACCTCGCAGCTCGTCGGGGCCGTAGTCAACAAAGTCGACACCTTCGACGCCCGCGCCCAGGTTTCCCAGCTCGCCCCCACCGGAGGCATCTTCGCGCTCGGATTCACGGCCAACAAGACCGATACGAACTCGAGCTTCGCCTTCGTCAACCCGTCCTATTCGTCCACCCTGACGCTGTCGTTGAACCAGCCGCTGCTGCGCAATTTCGGTCCCCGCCCGACGACCTGGTTGATCCGGATCGCCCGCTACACGCGCGACTCGGCGTACCAGGACTTCGTCCGCAGCGTGCAGACCACGGTCAACTCCGTCGAGCAGTCCTACTGGGATCTGGTCTACGCGCTCCAGAACCTGGAGGTGAAGAAGGAGTCTCTCCGGATTGCGCAGGACTTAAACCGCATCACGCGGATCAAGATCGACGTCGGATCGCTCGCGCCGATCGAGATCACGCAGACCGAGGTCGGCATCGCCACCGCCGAGCAGGACATCATCACGGCCGAGGGGTTGATCGGAGACGCGCAGGACCGTCTGAAACGGCAGTTGAATCCGGACTCCACCCAGTGGTCCGTCCCGATCATCCCGACGGACCAAGTCCGGGGAGGGGACGTGCAGATCCAGCTCGAGGAAGGAACGACGGCGGCGCTGGCGCGGCGACCCGAGATGGTGAGGGCCCAGTACCTCGTGGAGTCCGATCGCATCCGGTACGACTACTACGCCAACCAGGTCCTCCCGGCTCTCAACCTGACCGGAAGCTACGGCAACCCGGGGATCGGCGGGACCACGCACGATCCCGCGACCGGCACGATCGTCTCGACCGGCGACTTCGGCGACGCCTTCCGGCAGGTCATCGACCGCAACTTCAAGAACTGGTCGATCGGGTTGAACTTCTCCTTCCCGATCCTGAACCGGGCGGCTCGCGGGGCCTACGGGATCGCGAAGTACACTCTCGAGTCGGACCGGGCTCTCCTGACGACGATCGGACAGAACATCGTCGTCGAGGTTCGCGCGGCGGCTCGCGCGATCGACACGGCCCGGCGCTCGATCGTGGCGGCTCAGAAGGGACGTGAGCTCGCCGAGAAGAACCTCGACGCCGTCAAGAAGAAGTACGACAACGGCATGTCCACCTCCTTCGAGGTGACGCAGATCCAGCGCGATCTCTCGGCGGCTCGCACGACCGAGCTGCAGGCGCTGGCAATCTACCGCAAGGCCCTGGCCTCCTACCACTACGCGACGGCCGACATCCTCGACTGGAAGGGAATCCAGGTCGAGGGTCTTCCGGAGACCGGCGCCAACTCGGTCCAGGCCGTTCGGGAAGCGAAGTAGTGGAGGAGACTCCGGTCTCCGCTGTCGGCCGGATTCCCGGCGTGTTCTTCTCTCCGGTCGCGACGTTCGACTCGATCGCGAAGCGGCCGACGTGGCTGCCCCCTCTGCTCCTCTGGACGGCGGTCTCGGTGCTCTTCACGGCCTTTCTGGTCCCGCGCATCGACTACGATCGGATGATCCGGGGCCAGATGGAGCGCCGGGGTCAGTCGGTCCCGGAGGAGAGGATCCAGGCCGCGGTCGCGATGCAGAAGAAGATCGCCCCGATCGCGTACAACGCGATCGCCGCCGTGACGCCGACCGCCTTATCGCTCCTGGTCGCCGTGGTGCTCTGGGGTGCGTTCAAAGCCTTCGGGTGGGATCTTTCGTATCGCCAGGCCTTCGGCACGACGACGCACGCCTTCCTGCCGGGAGTCCTCGGATCGGTGATCCTCTTTCTGGTGGTCCTCCGCCAGGAGACGGTCGACCCGTCGGGACTTCAGGACATGCTCCGGTCCAACCTCGGGTTTCTGGTCGAGAGGAAGGCCTCGCCGGCCGTCCATTCGCTGCTCCAGTCGCTGGACGTCTTCTCGATCTGGTCGCTCGTTCTGCTCATCCTCGGCTTTGCCGCGGCGGCCCGCGTCTCGCGCAAGAGCGCGGCCGGCGTGATCGTCGCGCTCTGGGCCCTCTTCGTGCTCGGGAAGGCCGGCTTCGCGGCGATCTTTTCGTGAGCCCTCGAGACAGCCCGGTGAACCCGAGAGGCCTTCCGCCGTATAACTCTCCGGGGGGGCAAACCGTCCAGGCGACGCCGGCATGCTGATCGACATCCGCGACATCACCAAGGTCTACGAGATGGGGGAGGAGAAGGTGCACGCCCTCTCGGGCGTCACCCTGGGCGTCGAGCGCGGAGAGTACGTCGCCATCATGGGTCCCTCCGGCTCGGGCAAGTCCACCCTCATGAACCTGATCGGCTGCCTGGACACACCGACTTCGGGGTCCTATGTCTTGAACGGCCGGGAGGTGGCGCGGATGACCGACGACGAGCTCGCCGCGATCCGGAACCAGGAGATCGGCTTCGTCTTCCAGACGTTCAACCTCCTGCCGCGGACGTCGGCCCTGCAGCAGGTCGAGCTGCCGCTGGTCTATTCGGGGCTTTCGCGCCGGGACCGGCGAGGACGGGCCACCCGGGCGCTGGAGGCCGTGGGCCTGGCCGACCGGATGACCCACCATCCCAACGAGCTGTCCGGCGGTCAGCGCCAGCGCGTCGCGGTCGCGCGCGCCCTGGTCAACAACCCTTCGATCCTGCTGGCCGACGAGCCGACGGGCAACCTCGATTCCCAGACCGGAGCCGAGATCATGGGGCTCTTCGACGAGCTCAACTCGCGGGGCAACACGATCGTGCTCGTCACGCACGAGGAAGACATCGCCGCGCACGCTCGCCGTATCGTTCGACTGCTGGACGGCAAGGTCCGCGACGACGGTCCGAACACGCGTCCGGCCCCCCGAGTCAGCGCCGCGGCGCCGCCGGTCTGACCCTCCTTCTCCTCTCCCTCCTGGAAGGGGTCGGATGAGGGGTTCCTCGTCGTCTCAGTCTTCCGGCTCGAGCACCAATGCCTTGACCGGCGCCTCTCCCATCCGGACATATCGTCCGTCGCGCCAGAGCGGAAGAAAGTCGCGGTAATGCGGGTCGAAGACGTTGCCGGACTGGCCGGTCGTGTGGACGTAGAGACCGCCCTCGAGGTCCGAGAGGTCCAGGATCTGTCGATAGCTCGGCCCGTCGGTCATGAGAAAGGACCCGTCGAGCCGGTAGGCGCCGACATTGACGGCGGACGCGTCTCCTCCGGCGCCCGTCTCGAGACTGAAGAACGCGCGCAGGATGGGGACCCGGTCGAAGACGCCGTGAGGAAAGCGAGCCCGGTGAAGCCGCCGCCACGACCAGCGATCCGGGTTCTCGCCGAGCTTCTCCTCGAGCAGGGCCACGGCCCGAGAGAGAGTGGCCGCCTTGAGCTCTGCGCACGTCTCCCGCCGTGGCGTCCTCACATCGTCACACCAGGATGAGTCCGAGCGCAGCGCGTTGATGAGGAAACGGGACCGCACGACGCCGGCCGGCGTGTCCTTCAACTCGTCCTGCGGCATCTCCGAAAGCCGCGTGTACCAGGCCGCGTAGATCGAGGCCGCGGTCGAGTCGGGAGAGAACTCGCGGTTCCAGCTCTTGAGCCGTTCCAACGCGCGCGCCGGCGCTTCTCCGGCCGGATGGGTGTCGAGGAGCAGCGGAAGGAGATCCGCAGCCTGAAGGGAGACCCGGTCGAGCTGGATCGCGGCGACGTCCTCCGATCCGAGGGCGTCGCGGGCGAGGATCCGCTCGGCGATGCGCCGCGCCCGGTAGGGCTCCGGCCAGTCGCGCGTGATCGGGTAGGGATACCGGTCGGAGACGACTCGGTTGTTGGCCGTGACGAGGAAGCCGCGCGGGGGATCGAGGACCCGCGGGAGGCTGTCGAAGGGAATGTAGCTGGACCAGTCGTTCTCTCCGGTGCCCCGGGCGGGGAGGCGGCCGTCGGAGCCGGTCCGGATGGGTACCGACCCGCAGGCCGTGTAGCCGATGTGCCCGTCTACGTCCGCGTAGACGAGGTTCTGCGCGGGCGAGCGCAGCCGCGAGGCCGCGCGAAGGACCTCGTCCCAATTGCCCGCCGTGGCTAGCCCGAGAAAGGCCTCGCTCGTCGAGTCTTCCGGATCGAGGCCGGTCCATCGCAGCGCCACCGCGGGGCTTCCGAGCTTCTTGGCGCCCTCCAGGACGTCGGTCACGATCGGGCCGTGCACCGACGCGCGGGCCTCGAAGACGACGTCGTGCGACCCGCGAACGCGAATCGTCTCCGTCCGCGTCCGGAACGCGCGCCAGGCACCGGCGTGAAGGTAACGTCCGGGGTCTTTCGGGTCGGTCTCTTCCAGGTAGAGGTCCTGCACGTCCGGCTCGAGGCTCGTCAGGCCCCAGGCGATCCGCGTGTTGTGGCCGATGATCACACTTGGAAGCCCGGGCAGCGTCGCTCCGGCCGCCGAGAGGCCGGGCGCCTCCAGGCGCGCCAGGTACCATACCGAAGGTGTCCGCAGGCCCAGGTGCGGATCGTTGGTGAGGATCGGCCGCCCCGACTTCGTGCGCGAACCGGCGAGGACCCAGGAGTTGCTGCCGAGGGTCTCGCCGCCGAGACCCAGGCCGTCCAGAAGCGCGAACTGTCGTTCCAGGCCGGCCCAAGGGACGGGAGGCGGGAGGCGGGAGGCGGAAGGCCGGCCGCTCGAAGCCGGCGGGAGCGCCCATTCGCCGTCCTCGAGGATGGTTGGCTGCGGAGGGACTTCGGGAAGGAGCTCCGCCGCCCGGGCCGCGCCGACGGCCGAAACGAACCGGGCGCGCCGGATCTCGCCGGCGGCGTTGGAGGAAGCCAGGTCCCAGGCCATGATCTTGGCCCATGCCAGGCAGTCCACCGGCTCGAAGGGCTCCGGCGCGACGCGCAGCAGCCGCAGCTCGATCGGGCGGGCGGCCGAAGCCGCGAGGAACCGATTGGCGCCTGCTGAGTAGGCCTCGAGCTGCGCGCGCGCGGCCGGGGAAAGGCTGCGGAGGGCCTCCGCCGCAGCCCGGCGGAAGCCGATCGTGCGCAGGAACCGGTCGGTCTCGACCAGACGTTTGCCCAGGATCTCCGCGAGGCGCCCCGAGGCGATGCGTCGCTGGAACTCCATCTGCCAGAGCCGGTCTCGGGCGTGGGAGAAGCCCAGCCCGAAGGAGGCGTCCAAGGCGCTCCGGGCGCGGATGGTGACGATCCCGTTGGCGTCGGTCTCGATCCGGACCGGTCCGGAAATCCCGGGGACCCGCCGGGACCCCTCCACCGGCGGAAAGGTCGAGGCCACAACCACGGCGCAGAGGACGGCCACCGCCGCCGCCGGCACGGCCAGAATGAGGAGCGTCTTGCGCATTCAGCCGGATACGTCAGCGCGCCGGGACGGCTCTCCCGCCCTCGGACTTGCGGAGCACGAGAGGGCGAATGATCTGCGAAAGCTGGTCCGGCCTCGTGGCTTCCCGCTGGAGGTGCGGATATCGTTCGGGGCCGGCGTAGTCGAGCCGGACGGTCTTGAAGAACTCGCCGTTCTCGAGGAGCAGCTCCATCGGCCGCGCCCGGGATCGTTTGATCGCGTCCCGAAGGACCTCAGGGCTCCACCGCCGGCCGTTGACCGCCACGAGCCTCATTCCGGGGCCCACACCGGCGGCCGCCGCCGGAGATCCCGGGACCACGTCGGGAATCGTCCCCTCCTGTCGCACCAGGAACCCGATTGAGTAGCGGACGTCCGTCACCTTGCCCACGTCCTCCGCCGACTTCTGCATCTCCGAGACCTCCTGGGTGTAGACGAGCCTCCAGCCGCCGGCTTCGATTCCGGCCAGCGGCGCCCCGGCCTGTGTCCGATCGAGCCTGGACCTCCAGAAAGTCCTCCAGTCGTACGGAGCGATTTCCTGCAACGCGGCCAGGACGTCGTCGAACGTGTAGGACACGACTCTCGGAGGCCCGCTCTCGCCGCCGAAGAAGAGCCGGCAGAAATCGTCGAGGCTCTTCCGTCCCCGGGTCTCGCGCCGGATGAGCGTGTCGGCTTCGAGCCAGAGCAGCTCGCTCTCTGGGTAGAAGTCCACGCCCCGGCGCCAGGAGGCCCAGTCCGGCCGGGCGCCGTAGAGGACTTGAGCCGCCACAGCCGTGTCCTGGAGGGGCCGCCAGGATCGCCCCTTCTGAGAGTCCATGTCAGCGGCGGTCAAGGCGAGCGCCTCGCGATACTGCTCGGGGGTCAGCAATCCGCTGCGCGCGGTCAGGATCTGTCCCAGATATTCGGTCAGCCCTTCGTAGACCCAGAGCAGACCTCCTCGCATCGGCTCGGAGAAGCTTCCGATCGCGAGGTCCGCCGGACGCCGGTATTTGCCGTTCCACGAGTGCGTCATTTCGTGCGGGAGCAGGCCCGCCATCATCCTGCGGCGGTTCGGTTCGACGAGTGACCTCTCGTCCACGCGGTCGTCGCTCGACTCGTGGTGCTCGAGTCCGAAATGTGCCGTGTGATCGGAGAGCGTAACCAGGAAGTCGTAATGCCGGTAGTGCCGCGCGCCGTAGAGCGCTCCCGTCTCGGCCACGAGGGCGCGGTACTGCTCCTCCAGCTGCGAGCCGATCTCCAGAGCCTCTTCGCCGTCGGCGGCGAGGTCGAGCCGATGGACGGGGTTCTCCGCAGTCAGAGTGACGACCCGCACGTGCGCGCCGGTCAGAACGGGCGAGTCCACGAGGGTGGTCAGAGAAACCGGTGCGAAGCGAACGCGACCGACCGCCCGCTCGGCCGCGTCCAGGGCCGTGGCCCACTTCCATCCGTCGGGCAGCTCGAGCGAGGCCGCGTAGAGGGTCTCGTCGGGCTTTCCCTCCGCCGGATACAGCAGCACCTGGTTCCAGGAGATCAGCGCCAGGTTGGCGGTGGCGGAAGACCCGGAAGAGAACCCGCCCGCCTCGGAGGGAGAGAGGTAATCGAGGGAGACCTCGACGCTGTCGGCGCCGGCCGGAACGTCGAGGCGGAAGAGATACATGTCCGCGGGATCCCGACTCCAGGCGAGAGTCCTTCCTCCGGCCGAGAACTGGACGCCGGCCAGATCCGCGATCGGCCCGGTTGGTCCATGCTCCCCCGGGATCCACTTCGGATAGGCCAGCGCCAGAGGGCCGGGCGTCGCCGGAATCGAGAGCCTTGCATGGAGAATCTTGCGGGGCGCCTCCCGCGCATCGACCTCCAGCGTGATCGGAGTTCCGTTCGCCGCCCGGAGAGAAAGGGCCGCGGCGAGCAAGACGAGCGAGACGGCGAAACGCGAATGCGATTTCATCTCGGGAACTCTAGCAGGGCCTCCGAAAAGAGGGAGAGCCGGCGCGAGGCGGCGTCGCGGTGTCGGCCCGAGCCGTTCGCGCTCAGTGCCTCCGTCGGGTTTTCGAGTCGGGGCCCGCCAGGAAGAGGCCGAGCTTCAAGCGGTCGGTGAAGCCGAGCTTGCGGAATATGGCTGTGAGGTGGGCCTTGACGGTCCCCTCTCCGACCGTCAGCCGGACGGCGATGTCGCGATTGCTCGCGCCGGCGCCGATGAGCCGGGCAATCTGCCTTTCCCGTGGTGTCAGCAGCGCCAGCCGATGATCGGAGCGGATCCGCAGCTCCGGGCGGTCCTCCGGAAGCCGCGTGCAGTCTTCGACAAAGAGAGGGATCAACCGGCGTTCCGCCCAGATCTCTCCTTCCCGGACTTTCTCCACGGCCTTCCTCAGGATGGCCGGGTCGACGTCTCGGCTGCAGTATCCCCGGGCGCCCGCCTTCAGCCCGGCGATCGCCTCCTCGTCGCGGAGGTGGGCGGAGAGCAGGAGAATCCTCGTCTTCCGGCATACGCGCCGGAGGATGGAAAGATCGCGGATTCCGTCGGTGGCGAGCAGCTCCACGTCCAGGAGCACGACGGACGGCAGCAGGCTCGAGATCGTCCTGTCGAGGGCCTGCCATTGCGAGACCTCGTGGGTGGGACGGTCCCGAAAGGACTCCTTGAGCCGGCTTCTGACGGATGGACCGGGGCTCGCGATCAGGACAGCCGGAGGCTCTCCCGGTGGCGCCGGCCGGCGCTCGCGCTCGGACAGATCCTCCGGAAACACGGAGACGGGCGGCGTGTCTGTCGTGCTCATTCTCGACAGTTCCCCGCAGCATGATGAAACGCCTTCCCGGCCAGGTCTATTGGACGAAAGTCTGAGACGCACCGGATCAGGGATTAGACTGGCGTTTCCCGCGGGCGGCGAGACCGGCTCGCCGTGAGGCTGCGGCCCGGAGTGTTCAGACCTGAAAAACGTTCTCTACCTGCATGGCTTCGCCTCGTCGCCGAAGGGCCGGAAGGTCACGGCTCTGAAGGAAATCCTTGGACCGCGGGGCTTCCGGGTCCTCGCTCCGGACCTGAATATCCCCTCCTTCGAAAGGCTGGACTTCCGCGCGATGGCGAAGGTCACGGTCTGGGAGATGAAGAAACATCTCCCCGCGGTCGTCGTCGGCAGCTCGCTCGGGGCGCTCGTGGCTCTGCAGGCCGAGCGGACGGTTCCGCTCGCCCCTCTCGTCCTCATCGCCCCCGCCCTCGGTTTCGGCCGCCGCTGGGTCGAGCGTCTGCCGCCCGGCGACGCGATCTCCTTCTTTCATCACGGCGAGGAGCGGGAGCTTCCGGTCCACCGCCGTTTTTTCGAGGAGATGGCCCTGGCCGACCCCGACCGGGAGGCTCCAGCGGCGCCGGTGACGGTCGTCATGGGCCGCAGAGATGAGAGCGTCCCCTTCCACCTCGTCGAAGAAACCTGGAGCCGGTGGGAAGCGTCCGGCAGACTCCACGCCGGGTCGCGGTTCATCGGGATCGCCGACGGCGATCATGGATTGGCCGCCCACGTGGATCTGATCGCCGATGCGATCGCCCAGGCCGGCGGGGCAGCGCGCGAGTCGTGACCCTCCGCTAGTATCGGCGCGATGGCACTCGGCGGAATGGGTCTCTTCTTGCTCGAGGCGGGAGCGGGCACGGCGCTGCTCCTCCTCTTCTTTCCCGCGGCCACGCTCGGCCGCGGGTTCTTCGCCCTCCACGGCGCCCTCGCCTTCGTCTTCGTTGTCCTCGCGGCCTTCATCCGGCCGGCCGGGCTCGCCCTGCCGCTTGCGGCGCTCGCCGCGGCGCTCCTGGCGTTCCACGCCATCGCCGTGTATGCGGGCCGGGTCCGCACAGCGCGGGCGCTGCTGACCGTCGCCGCTGTCTCGGGCCTCGTCTGCCTGTGGCGGGTCGCGCTCCAGGCTCCCCACCCGCACGGGGACGCCTGGACCGCGGCGGGCGCGGTCCTCGGAGGCCTCTTCTTCGGGGCCGTCCTCCTGGCGATGAACCTGGGGCATTGGTACCTGGTCTCCCGGTCCCTCCCCTTCTGGCTGCTCGCCCGCGGGGCGGCGCTCTTTGCCGTCCTCGCGACGGCCCGCGCCGGGCTCCTGGCAGCCGCGATCGCGGCGGGAGGCAGCCGCGAGGGGCTCGCCTCGCTCCTGTCGCTCGAGCGGGACGCCCTCTTTTTCCTCTTCCGCGTGCTCTGGGGCATCGTCGGGCCCCTCGCTCTTTCCTATTTCATCTGGAAGACTGCCGACATGAGGTCCAACCAGGCCGCCACCGGACTTCTCTACGTCGCTCTCGTTTTCGTCCTGATCGGCGAGCTCCTCTCGTCCTATCTGACCATGGCCACGGGGTTTCCGGCGTAGAGGCCGTCGGCTGCCGGCTGTTGCCTTCCGTTTCGGATAATTGGCCTCGAATGCGGGTGCGTTATTACTGCCCGGATTGCCTCAAGGCCCGGGACTTCGATCGTCTCGAGGGCGGAGAATTCGGCTGCGCGCGGTGCGGGCGGGCGGCGGCGGCCAGGTTCGAAGGCGCGGTCGGGGAGAAGGGCGTCGAGCGGTGCGCCTTCTGCGGAGGCCGTGCGTTCTTCCTTCAGAAGGACTTCGACCAGCGCCTCGGCTGCCTCTTCATAGCGGTGTCGCTCGGAGCGGCTTTCTACCTCGGCTGGAAGCTCGGCTGGATCTGGTTCACGCCCGTGCTCCTCGCGACGGTCCTCGTGGATTGGATCGTCGCGACGCGCGTGCGACCGGTTACGATCTGTTACCGATGCGACGCCGAGTACCGCAACGTCCCGACAAACCCTCGCCACCGAGGGTACGACCAGCACGTCGCCGAGCGGTACGCCGCGAAGAAGACGGTGCGCCGGATGCGCTGAGGATCCTGGATATCTCCAGGCCGATCGATGAGAAGACGCCGGTGTGGCCGGGCGACGTGCGGTTCCGGTGGCGCCCCACGGCCCGCCTGATCCAGGGCTCTCTCTTCGAATCCACCTGCTTCACGATGAGCGCCCACGTCGGCACGCACGTGGACGCGCCTTCTCACGTGATGCCGGAGGGCGACACGATCGGTCGGGTTCCTCTGGACGCCTTCATCGGTCGGGCCTGCGTCGTGGACCTGCCCGGTCGGGGCGAGGTCGGACCCGATGCGCTCCCTCGGGGCACCTTCGCGGCCCCGCGCGTCCTGTTCCGGACCGGCGGAAGAGCCTTCCTTTCGCCGTTGGCCGCTGTGCGGCTGGCCGAAAGAGGCATCCTCCTCGTCGGAACCGACGCGATGTCTCTCGATCCGGGCGATGCGGCGGATCTGCCCGTGCACCGCGCCCTGCTTTCGCGCGGCGTCGCTGTCCTGGAGAACCTCGATCTGGCTCGAGTGAACCAGGGCAATTATCGCCTGGTTGCATTGCCAATTTGCTTTACAGAATTAGACGGATCCCCCGTTAGGGCAATACTA
This sequence comes from Acidobacteriota bacterium, assembly GCA_046726795.1. GTDB lineage: Bacteria > Acidobacteriota > Thermoanaerobaculia > UBA5066 > Gp7-AA6 > JAWOLE01. Next base: position 9,508 of record JBKPBH010000109.1, on the reverse strand, counting down.
ATTAAGGAATAATACTTAATTCTCCTATTTGGTTACGGATTTGGTGAGCCAACGAACTCACTGAAGATCCAGATCAGCGCCTAATAAAATAAGGCAAATAGATAGATTTCCTAAATAAGTTAGGAAAGCGCTATGGCATGCCTGCCCACTCGACGACCGGGTTTACCCATTCCGAGAGGGGCCTGTAGAGGAACCCGTGGCTCAACCCGGTGTTGAGCACGATCTCTCGGGCGAGCAGCCCAGAGCCGGCCTCGGGGCCATTCTTCCAGGGTGGGCACGGGCTGGTCGAATCGTCGCTGGCTTCGCGCATGGCGAGCACGCGCCCGCTTGGCCCGTTCCCCTCGTCGGCGAGGAGGGCGGGGACGCTCCGGGACAGACAGGCTCCCAGAATGCAGAAGCGCACATCTGGGTTGTGCAGTCGAGTCGAAGCGAGGAGGGCGATGGCCGCGCCCATGGACGCCCCGACGACGGTGATGCGTTCCGCCGGCACGCCCGACTCGAGAAGTCGCCGGATCTGGCCGACCACACGGTCAGCCGAACCACTCACCGAAGCCGATTTCGGCCGGACCTCACTGGTCGCGATGAATCCACGGCGGCGAAACGCCTGCAGAATCTTCTCGAGCTCGTAGAACCCGAACCGAGAGCTCCGCGGCCGCGCGCTCTGCTGTTCCTGAACGATCCGCCCGTGCAAGTAGATCAGGTACCGACCGCGCCCCGCATCGGTCGTCTCGCCCGCGGCCAAGCCGGCCAACACCATGGCCAGACCGACTGGAACCGTCGTCATGGGGCGGCGGGTCCCCTTCCGGCGTTCAAGTTGTCGAAGTTCAGGATGGCGTTGAAGACCAGGAAGTAGGTCCCGCGGGTCTGGCCGCGCCAGATGGGGTTGTTGGAGAAGAGGACGACGTGCCCCTTCTCGATGGGGACGTCGATGACGGCGGGGTGCTGGGCGATCTCCTTGCCGCCCTCGACGAGGCCTGAGACCAGGAGGTCCTTGGCGTCGGCGTAGCGCAGGACGACGCGGGGGCGCTCGCTGGGAGGGATCACGTAAGGGTTGTTGCGCCGTTGCTCGTCGGTCAGTGGCAGCGCCTCCCAGGCCTCCGCCTCGGGCTCTTCGGGGGGCTCGACGAAGACACGTCCGGTTGGGCGGTCGGGGTCCTCGGAGGTACCGCGGCCGGTGGGGCGCTCCTTTTCGTCGGGACTCCGACGCCGGGCGATCCGGCCTCCCGCCAGGTTCCTGACATTGAAGATCGGGCCGTCGAAGGAGTAGATCGCGGGCGCGTCGGCGTAGCCGTAGAGGATCGGGCTCGAGCGATCCACGAGTTTCGAGCGGACAAGGCTCCCGGTCAGTTTCAGCTTCTCGGGGCGCGCGATCGAGACGCCGTGCGTCAAGCCGAAGTTGACGGCGAGCTCGGCCGTGTCCATCACCCCCAGGAGGAGGCCCCCGCGACGGACGAACTCCTTCAAGTTCTGCAGGCCGGCGAAGCCGAGCCCGGGGCGCATGTCGTCGGTCGAGTCTTCCTTGCCGATGTTGGGCGTCGCCGGCGTCGTCTTCCAGGGGAGCGGGTTGCCCCAGAGCGGCATGCCCGCGACGATCGCCTGCGCGCCGCGCCCGACCGGCGGGAAGAGGAGGACGTCGTAGCGGCCGGCGAGGTCGCCCGACGCGGAGACAGTCTGCGTGCTGATGTACTCGTACGGAACCTTGAGCTGGTCCAGAGCGATCCGCCACCACCCCTCGTCCTGTGTCGAGAGCCACGTGTGGACGAGGGCGATGCGCGGCGCGCGGATCGGGTGAGTCCGGACCGCGGGAGCCGAGGCCAGAGCCTGCGCCCGGAGTCCCAGCTCCGAGGCAGCGCGACGCATCTCATCCGGAGCGGCTCCCCGGATGAGAAACGAGCCGCGGGCGAACTTGCGGCTGTCCGCTTCGAAGGCCTCCTCCGCCGCCTCGAACGCCGCGTCGCGGAACCGGTAACGCAGCGTCACGAGCGCCGTGTCCGCAGTGTGGCTCACGGCAAAGACCGGGCCGGAGCCGGCAACGCCGCCGGGAGCGCGGATCTCCGCTTCGACGCGCGCCATCGGGACTTCCAGGACGCCGGGATCCACGACGCGCGCAACCTTCACGCCGAAGGCCTCGCCGAAGGTCCAGCCCGTGTCGTCGTAAGGTCGCTTCTGCGGGTCCTCGGGGCTCCAGTACTGGTAGTCGAGCATCATGTCGGCGATCCGGCTGTAGGGCTGATCCATCCGGACGACGTAGCTGCCGGCAGGGAAGGAGCGCACCGCGGGGCCGGCGGGCTTCTCCTTTTCCTCCTCTTTCTCCGCGTCCTCCTCCTTCTTCCTGGGCTTCTTCTTCTTTTCCTCCGGCGCCGTGAAGGCGGCGGTCGCTCGAGAGACCTCGCAGCCCTGCGCCTGGAGGATTCGCAACAGCTCCGCCTGTGCGCCCGGCCGGGGATCGTCGGACGGGAACACGTAGGCCGCGGGCCCCTCGGCCTTTGGCTTCTCGATCGATCGCTTGCTCTTCGCGTAGAAGTTGCGCAGGAACTGGCGCCCGCTCGAAGCGAAGTAGTGGAGAGACGTCAGGAGCGCGGTCTGTTCATAGTTGTTGTTGTCGCGCTGCGACCACCGGACGCGCGGCAGGGGAGGGTTCTGCCGATACCAGGTCCTCGCGTACTCCTCGGGGCGGAGGGTGCGCTCCAGAGTGTCTGCGCCGGCGTTGCCGAAAGTCTCGTAGAGCCGGCCGATGCCGTTGTGGGTCGCGCCGATGAACATCAGGTAACTGGGGCTCCAGGTATCGAAGGTGCCGTGCGTGAAGACTCCCGGCATCCCGAAGCGCGTCATCTCCTGGACGTTGTTCCAGCCGAGCATCTGCCACTCGTTGGTCAGGATCGGGTCGAGCCAGGCGTTGTAGGGGCCGTCCCCGACGGTGTTGTCGTAGAGATAGGGGACCGACTCGTGGAGGTCGTGGAGGAGCGTGGCCTTCTCTTCCAGGAAGGTCTTCAGGACGTTGCGCGTCAGCTTCAACGACAGACCCATGGCGTCCCGGTTGTTGTCGTGAGCCACGTACTTTCCCCAGTAGACGAGGGGCGGCCAGTTCTCCTTCGGGTGCGCGAGGTGCCAGTCGTAGATGTCCACCTGCCGGTCGCGCCCGTCCGCCTCGACGACAGGGGTGATGAGCGTGACGACGTTGTCCCGGATGAACTTCACGTAAGGGCTCTCGTCGACGGCGAGACGGTAGGCGAGCTCCATCAACGCCGTGGGCGCGCCGGTCTCGGGTGAATGGATCGCGCCGGTGATGTAGTAGACCGGGACCGACTGCTCGATGAGCCGACCGGCCTCCGCGTCGTCCATCCGGATCGTGCGGGGATCGGCGAGCTTCGCGAGGCGCCGGCGGTTCTCCTCCATCTTCGCCAGCAGGCCTTCGGAGGCGACCGCGACGACGATCATCTCGCGCCCCTCCTCGGTCGTGCCGATCGACCGGACCCTGACCCTCGCAGTGACGCTCTCGAGCATCCGCATGTAGCGGGAGACGTCGGCGCAGTACGGCAGCTTGCCCGGCGCCCCGGCCACGTCACCCAGGACGGCCTTCGGCGTGGGTACCGTGTCGGAGGCCGGCAGGTAGTCCACGAGCGGCGAGAGGAAGAAGGACTCGGTCGTGTACTCCCGAATCTTCTTCGTGTACTCCTCGTCGATCCTCTGCGCCGGGTCCCGCGCCGGCGTCGAGGCGTCCACCGCGGCCCCCGCGATGACGGCCAGCACGAACCCCAAGAGAGACGTCATACGGTTTTCCTCCGGAGACTTGCGTCGGTCGACAAGACAATCACGGGAAGATCCCCCGCGTCCTGGTCGCCTCCTCGACGCGGTTGACCGCGAGGATCAGTGCGCCCGTCCGCAGGTCCGTGTCGTAGCGCCGGGCGGTCGACTCGACGTCCTCGTAAGCCCGGCGGATCGTTCGCTGGAGATTCGTGCGCACCATGTCCGGATCCCAGAAGAAGGAATAGAGGTCCTGTACCCACTCGAAGTACGACACGGTCACGCCGCCGGCGTTGGCAAGGATGTCCGGGATGACGACCGCGCCCCGGCGCCGCAGGATGTCGTCGGCGTCGGGGGTCGTCGGACCGTTGGCGGCCTCGGCGATGATCCGGGCCTTGACCCTCGGCGCGTTGGCGCGCGTGATGACGCCCTCGAGCGCCGCCGGAACGAGGATGTCCACCGGCAGCTCAAGCAGCTCCACGTTGGTGATCCTGTCGCCGCGGGCGGCGGTCACCGATCCCTTCTTCTCCTTGGCTCCGGACAGCGCCGCGAAGCCCAGGCCCTTCTTGTCGTACACGCCCCCCTTCGAGTCGGAGACCGCCACGACGCGCGCCCCGGCTTCCTCCAGGAACCGGGCAACGTGCGCGCCGGCGTTGCCGAAGCCCTGGACCGCCGCGGTCGCGCCCTTGATCGGCAGGCCCTGGCGCTTGGCCGCCTCCTCGATGGCGACGAAGCAGCCTTCCGCCGTCGCCTCGTTGCGTCCGGCCGAGCCGCCGACCGACAGGGGCTTTCCGGTGACGACGCCCAGAGACGAGTAGCCCTTGGTCATCGAGTAGGTGTCCATCATCCAGGCCATGGTCTGGGAGTTGGTGTAGACGTCGGGCGCCGGGATGTCCCGGTCGGGGCCCAGGATGATCGAGATCTCCGACGTGAAACGCCGCGTCATGCGTTCGTTCTCGTCGAGGGAGAGTGCCTTGGGATCCACCGTGATCCCCCCCTTGGCGCCCCCGAAGGGGATGTTGACCACGGCGCACTTCCAGGTCATCCACATGGCGAGCGCCTTGACCTCGTCCAGCGTGACGCCGGGGTGATATCGGATGCCCCCCTTGGAGGGACCGCGCGCGATGGAGTGCTGGACCCGGTAGCCCTGGAAGACGCGGACCGAGCCGTCGTCCATCTTGACCGGAATCGAGACGATCAGCTGCCTCTTCGGGTTGCGCAGGACTTGCCGAGTGCCGCTACTCAAGCCGAGGTGCCCGGCCGCCCGCTCGAACTGCTCGAGCGCGAAGCCGTAGGGATTCAGATTCTCGGGGGGGCGGGCCGGGACGGATCGCGGGGCCGCGACGCGAGCGGCGGCGATCCCGGAGGGGGACGTCTTCTCCTTCAAGCGGGTGCTCCTTTCGTTGGCGCGTTCGGAATGTAGAACGCGAGGGTCTCGAGGTTGATCTTCAGGTCCACGTTCTTGACGCGCACGCCGGGCGGCGCGTTCCATCGCACGGGGGCGAAGTTCAGGATCGCCTTCAATCCCGCGGCCACGCACCGTCGCGCGACCTCCGCGGCGGCGGCGGCGGGAACCGCGAGGACGGCGATCTCGATCACCTCCCGCTCCACGATCCGGGAAAGGTCCGCGACGTCGCGCACGTCGACTCCCGTCCGCGTCTTCGTGCCGATCTTCCCGGCGTCGTTGTCGAAGAGGCCGGCGATCGAGAACCCGCCCGACCGGAAGCCTCCGTAGTCGGCCAGAGCCTGGCCCAGGTGTCCGGCGCCGATGATCGCCACCCGGCGCGTGCGGTCGAGCCCCAGGATGGAGGTCAGGTGTCTCTTCAGCTCCGAGACCTCGTAGCCCACGCCGCGGATCCCGAACTCGCCGAACGTCGCCAGGTCCTTACGGATCTGCGCCGAATTCAGGTCGAAACGCCTCGCGAAGTCCTTGGACGAGACGTGCACGACGCCGTCGGCCTCGAGCGCGGCCAGGCAGCGGACGTAGATCGAGAGCCGCGTCGCGGTGAACTCGGAGACCGAACGGCGATCGAGGGGAAGGCAGGCGGCCTGCATCTCCAACGGACGCGGCGACGCGGTGACCCGGCGACCCTGAGACGAGCCCCGATTTTCCCGCGTCGCCGCGTCTCCGCGTCTCCGTGTCGGGGTCGGGTGGCGATGCGCGCGGCGAGGCTCGGGCGGGGCTCTCATGGGGACGAGAAGGGAAGCGTCTCCGCGGCGCGGCGTGCCAGGGTCCACAGAGGTGACGGAAAGATCCCCAGCACGAGGATTCCGGCGGCGCAGAGCGAGAGCGCCAAACGGTCGGCCGTCGCGAGAGGTGGCGGTCCTTCCGGCTCGACGGTTTCCCTCATGTACATCAGGTACACGACCTTCAGGTAATAGCCGATCGAGATCAGGCTGTTCACGACGCCGATGACGGCGAGCGCGTAGAGGCCGCGCTCGATCGCGGCCTTGAAGACGAAGAACTTCCCAATGAAGCCCGCCGTCGCCGGGATGCCGGCGAGCGAGAAGAGGCAGAGCGCAAAAGCGGCGGCGCGGAAGGGGGACCGCCGTCCCTCGCCGGCCAGCAGGCCGATCGGGTGCGGCTTGGTCTCGTCCCGGTAGAGAGCCGCAACCGCGGCGAAGGCGCCGGCGTTGGAAACGAGATAGGCGAAGAAGTAGACGATCACGGCGGCCAGCGAGTCGGACCCGAAGACGGCCAGCGCGATCGTGACGTAGCCCATGTGCGCGATCCCGGAGTAGGCCAGCAGCCGCTTGACGTCGCGTTGCGCCAGCGCGACGACGTTGCCGAGCGTCATCGAGAGGATCGCCAGGGCGGCGATCCCGGCGCGGAACCGGTCCGGCATCCCCTCCTGGAAGACTGCGGTCAGCACGCGGTAGAGGACGAGGAGGCTCGCCCCCTTCGGAGCGACCGAGAGATAGGCCACGGCCGGCGTCGGCATGCCCTGGTAGACGTCGGGGGCCCATGCGTGGAAGGGCGCGAGCGACATCTTGAACCCAAAGCCGACGAGAAGGAGGAGGAGAGCAAAGATCACGAGGGGGTCCCCGGCCAGGCCGGGCTGCGCCAGCGCCGCGATCTTCACGCTCCCGGACTTCCCGAAGAGAAAGGCGATGCCGTACAGGGTGAACGCCGACCCGAACGCGCCGGTCAGGAAGTACTTCAGTCCCGCCTCGGAGGAAGCCTCGATCGTCCGGAAGAAAGACGCGAGCACGTAGAAGGCGAGCGAGAGCGTCTCGAGGCCGATGAACACGACGAGCAGGTCGAGCCCGCGCGTCATCAGCGAGACGCCCAGGTGTCCCCAGAGGAGGAGAGCGTAGAACTCTCCCTTCTCCTCGCCCGTGCGCTCGAGGTAGGGCTTGGCCACCAGGATCGCGACCGCGGCCGTGGCGCCCAGGAAGAGCCCCACGGCCACCGACAGGGCCGACGTGTCGTAGCGACCGGCGAAGGACGTGCCCGCCGGGGCCCGCAGGAGGAAGAAGAGGGATCCGGCGATCGCGGCGAGCGACAGCGTCGCGAACCAGCGGCGCGCCGCCGGAGCGAAGGCCTCGAGCAGCACGATGACCCCTCCCATCGCCGCGAGCACCATCTCGGGCGCGATCGCCCCCAGGTCCTCGGGGCCGAACTGGAGGAAGCTCACGGCGCGGCCTCAGTGACGATCGGGGGCAACCGGAGGCGGGCGGGGACGAGCCCCGCCCCGACGGCCCGTTGGACCCGGGACCCCGGGCTTTGGTCGTGCCCGAGGTGCCGTAGGGGCGGCCCTTGCGGCCGCCCGACTCTGGTCGGCCCGTGGAGAGCCGTCCTCTCGATGACCGACCGCTGGACCGCTTCGACGGAGGGAGCCAGGCGCGACAAGACGTCGTTGGGCCGCACGCCGATCCACACCATCAGGATGACGAGCGCCGACGCCGCCAGGAGCTCGCTCGCGCGGATCTCGGGCAGCGAGCGGTTCTCCTCGTGAACGAGAGGGTTCCAGAACACCCGCTGGACGAGCGAGAGCATGTACACGGCCGAGAGGATCACTCCCGTCGCCGCCAGGATCGACCACCAGCGGTGCGGTGAGGTCCAGGTGCCGAGGAGAATGAGGAACTCCCCGACGAAGCCGTTCAATCCCGGCAGGCCGATGGACGACAGCGTCGCAACCAGGAAGAGGGCAGTCGTGACGGGCACGACTCCGGCGATCCCGCCGTAGGCCTGGATCTCGCGGGTGTGCCGCCGCTCGTAGAGCACACCGACTAAGAGGAAGAGCGCGCCGGTTGAGAGGCCGTGGTTGACCATCTGGAGCACGGCGCCCGAGAGCGCCGTCGTCGTGAAGGCGCCGATCCCGACGACGACGAGCCCCAGGTGCGAGACGGAGGAGTAGGCAACCAGGCGCTTCATGTCCTTCTGCGCGTACGCGACCAGGGCGCCGTAGACGACGCCGATGACTCCGAGGATCCCGAGCCACGGGGCGTATCGGAGAGCGGCCTCCGGGAAGAGGGGCAGGGCGAAGCGCAGATAGCCGTAGACCCCGAGCTTGAGGAGCACGCCGGCCAGGATGATCGAGCCGGCCGTCGGGGCCTCCGTGTGCGCGTCCGGAAGCCAGGTGTGGAGCGGGAAGACGGGGACCTTGATGGCGAACGCCAGGGCGAACGCGAAGAAGAGGAGCGCTTGTGTCGAGGCGGGAAAGTCCAACCGGACCAGGTCGGCCAGCAGGAAAGACCAGGCGCCGGTCACCGCGCGGTGCCGCGCCGCCAGGTACAGGATCGCCAGGAACATCAGCAGGCTGCCGGCCATCGTGAAGAGGAAGAACTTCATGGCGGCGTAGATCCGCCGCGCGCCGCCCCAGATCCCGATGATGAAGTACATCGGGACGAGCATCACTTCCCAGAAGACGTAGAAGAGCGCCAGGTCGAGCGCGGCCAGGCTGCCGATCATCCCGGTCTCCAGGAGAAGGAACGCGATCGAGAAGGCCCGCACGCCCTTCTCGACGTGAGACACGGAGAAGAGGAGCGAGACCGGAGTGAGGAGCGTCGTCAGCAGGATGAGCACGAGGGAGATCCCGTCGATCCCGACGGCGTAAGAGACTCCGATCGAGGGAATCCAGCTCGCGTTTTCCCCGAACTGGAAGCCTCGCGCAGAGACGTCGAACCGGGTCCAGAGCGGGATCGAGAGGGCGAGCTCCAGGACCGAGACGGCGAAGGCGAACCACTTAGCCCCTCTCGCCACCGACTCGGGGAAGAGGAGAAGGAGCGCCGCGCCCACCGCCGGCAGGAACACGACCGCGGTCAGGAGGTGGTCCCGCAAGAGCGCGTCCATTGTCAGGACCCGAACCCGATCACGATGAGGACGAGGCCGACGAGCCCCAGGAAAAGGGTCAGCGCGTAATTGCGGACATTGCCGGTTTGAAGGAAGCGCAGCAGGTCGCCGACGAGCTCGACGAGGAAGGCCCCCGCGTTCAAGATCCCGTCGATGACCAGGACGTCCACGACCTTCCACAGGATGAGGGCCAGCCGGTCGAAGGGGCGCACGAGGAGCGCGTCGTAGAGCTCGTCCACGCGGAACTTCTCCGCGACGAGCGCGTAGGCCGCCGGGAAAGAGGCCGCGATCCGGTCCGCCGGGCGCCCCCGCTGGCGGACGTACCAGTCGCTGGCGATCAGGAGACCGGTCAGGGCGGCGGCCACGGAGACTCCCATCAGGAGCCACTCGGCCGTGTTCGACAGGGGATGCTCCGCGCCTTCTCCGGCCGCGATCGGCAGCAGGATCGTCGAGAGGAATGCGCTGAAC
>JBKPBH010000108.1:0-14675 GCA_046726795.1 Acidobacteriota bacterium | reverse complement strand
CTGAGGATGCGGACCCGTGTCCGCGCCTGCGCCGAAGGGCTCGCGGCATTCCTGGAAGCCTTCCTCTCCGCCGGTCTACCGTCATGACCACGCTCGAAGAGCTGCTCGAGAGGACGAGCCGCACCTTCGCCCTTTCGATCCCGGTGCTGCCCGAGCCCACGCGGCGCCAGGTGATGATCGCCTACCTCCTCTTCCGCATCGCGGACACCTTCGAAGACGCCGCGCACTGGCCGCCAGAGCTCCGGATCGAGTCGCTGCGGGAGTTCCAGTCGCTTCTCTCCTCGTATTCTCCGGAAGAGGCCGACCGTCTCGCCGCGAAGTGGACTGCCGCAGGCCCGTCGCCGAACCGGGATTACTCCCTGCTGATCTCCGAATCGCCCTTCGTTCTCGACGCCTTCTTCGGGCTCGAGGCCGCGGCCGTCGGTTCCGTCCGCGCTCACGTCTCGCGCTCGGCCGCGGGTATGGCCGGGTTCGTGGCTCGTTCCCGCGGCGGAGAGCTCGCGCTGGGCGACCTGGCCGACCTCCAGGCTTACTGTTACGCCGTCGCGGGAATCGTGGGCGAGATGCTGACGGAGCTGTTCCTCCTGCGGCGCGAGGGCCTCGAGCCGATCGCCCTGTTTCTGCGCGAGCGCGCGGCGACTTTCGGCGAAGCCCTTCAGCTCGTCAACATCCTGAAGGACACCGCGGTGGACATCACCGAGGGTCGCAGCTTCCTGCCGCGCCACATCCCGCGGTCGGAGGTCTTCGCGGTCGCCCGGCGGGACCTGGGCGTGGCCGCCGAGTACACCCTCGCGCTCCAGCGCGCCGGCGCCCCGCGCGGCATCGTCGCGTTCTGCGCGCTCCCGGCCGAGCTGGCCCGGGCGACACTCGCGAAAGTGGAGGCGCATGGCCCCGGAGCCAAGATCTCCCGCCTCGAAGTCTTCTCCATCAAGCAACGCGTCGACCGGGCCCTGGACCATGGGGAGCCCGCGGTCGAGGCGGAAAGCGGTAGGCGGTAGCGGCTGGCGGTCGAGGCCGGCGATCCATGGCTTCCGCCTTCTCTCATCCCGCAGTCCCGCTGGCGATCGCGGTCGCTTTGGGCCCGGCGCGTGTCCCGCCCGCTCTGACCGCGGCCGCGTGCGCCGCGAGCGTCCTGCCCGACATCGATTCGGTTGGCTTCGCGCTCGGAATTCCCTACGGGCATCCCCTCGGCCACCGCGGCTTGACGCACTCGCTCTTTTTCGCCCTGTTCCTGGCCGCCGCCTGCGTCCCGCTGGCTTCCCGTCTCGGCGCCTCCCGAGTCGCTCTCTTCGCGGTCGTGTTCGCCAGCGCCGCGTCCCACGGTCTTCTGGACGCCATGACCACGGGCGGGCTCGGCGTTGCGTTTCTGGCCCCTTTTTCGAACGAACGCTTCTTTCTCCCGTGGCGCGTGATCCGGGTCTCGCCGATCGGCGTCGAGCCCTTCTTCACGGCGCGCGGTTTGCGCGTCCTCGCTTCCGAGCTCCTCTGGATCTGGATGCCCTGCGCCCTCCTCGCCGCGCTCGGCGCGGGCCTCCGAAGACTCCTCGCCGTCTGAGGCGCGGCCGAATCGCGAGTCGGTGGTCAGGGAAAACTTCTTGCCCCGGCCTGCGTTCGGAGAATCGATGAGCCGTCTGGCGGGAAAGAGACTATATCAATTCTGATATAGCGCGCTCGGGCGCGTGCCCCGCGGCGGCGGTCTGACCGGCGGGCGCGGCGCGTCCGGGGTCCTTGCTCCCCTTTTCGGAGTAGAAGGAATACTCGCCGACGCCGGCTTCGCAGTCGCGGGCGAACCGGATCAGGTGGTGGCCGACGAGGCCGGCGTGGATCACCGCCTCGATGTTGCCGCTCTTCAGGGCCGGTCGGGCCATCCGCCAGAAGGTCTTCCGGTAGTCGGACCGGACGCCGACGCGCCAGAGGATCCTTCCGAGGATCTTCAACCCGTTGGCCACGTCTCCCGCCTCGACCTTCCGCAGGGGTCCCGCGTCGAACCGGTTCGGATAGGTGCGCTCGATCTGGTGCTGGAAGCGCCGGTAGAGGGGCTCGGGAGCGTTGGCTTGCGTGACGCACTTCAGCCAGCTCCGGCGCACCGCCTCGCGGGGCAGGAGGAACCGGACGTTGGATTCGCCACCGCCGGCCCCGTCGGAGAGGAGGCGGCCTTCTTTCTCGAGCCGACGCCAGAGAGGAGTCTTCGGCAGCGCGTAGAGGAGGTTGATCGTCAGCATCGGGATCTTCGAGGCCTCGATGAAGGCCAGGATGTCGTCGGCCGTCGAGTCCGTGTCCTGGTCGAGGCCCAGGATGATCCCCGAGACGACCTCCATGCCGTACGAATTCAGGATCTCGACGGCTTCCAGGATCGGCATCCGCAGGTTCTGGTCCTTGACCATGCCGTGCAGGGCCTCGGGGTCCGGGGTCTCGATGCCGATGAAGACCGTGTGGAAGAAGGCCTCGCGCATCAGCTCCAGGACCTTCCGGTTCTGTGCGATGTTCAATGTCGCCTCGCAGGCGAAGCGCAGGCGGTAACCGGTCCGGCGCTGCCACGCCACGAGGTGAGGGAGCAGGTCGAGCGCGGCCTTCGGGTTGCCGATGAAGTTGTCGTCCACGAAATAGACGCAGCCCGGCGGTCCGGCCGCGAAGATCGCGTCGAGCTCGCGGCAGACCTGCTCCGGCGTCTTCAACCGAGGGTTCCGTCCATAGAGCTCGGGGATGTCGCAGAACTCGCAGCGATACGGGCAGCCAGAGGAAAACTGCACGCTCGCCAGGAAGTAGCTCTGGATTTCGATCAGATGGTAGGCGGGGGTCGGGAAGTCGGAGAGCGGCGTGCGTTCGGCGGTCGTCAAACGGATCTGCTCCGCTGGCCGCTCGGCGGAGTCCCCGAGCCGGGCGTACAGGGCCCGCGTCGCGTCGCCCATCTCGCCGATGTGCAGGATGTCGAAGTCCGGGTACCACTCGGGAGCGGCCGAGACGGAGGGACCGCCGAGAACCGTGACCTTGCCGAACCGGTGCGCCCGTTCGTTGACGTCGGCGATGCGGTCGCGCTGGACGTGCATGCCCGAAACGAAGACCGCGTCGGCCCACAGGAAGTCCTCGTCGGTCGCCGGCTGGCGGTTCTCGTCCACGAAGCGCACCTCCCAGCCGGGCGGCAGCGAGGCCGCGATCAAGAGGAGCCCCTGCGGCGGCATGAACGCGCGCACCCGCGGCATGAGCGGATACGCGTGGTGCAACGTGCCGAACGAGCGGGCATAGCGCGGAAAGACGCACAGGATGCGCCGGGAAGAACTCACTGAGACAGATTATCCATCCGAACGCCGCAAAACGTTAAGGCGTGAAACGTAAAACGGAGATCCGGACCGCGGGCCCGTTTTCGTTTGACGTTTTACGTTTTTCGTTTCACGACCCGGTCCGTATGGGGAGCGACAACTCCACGCCGAACCCGAGCGTCGCCTCGGGGCTGCCCAGCGTGCGGGACAGGCCGGAGCCGAAGACGCCCGAGCGCTTGATGTCGAGCTGTCTCGTCGGGAGGACGCCGGAGGCGTCCGTGAGGGTCAGCGTCTCGTCTCCGAAGGAGGTCCGCAGGAGCAATTTGAAGCGGAAGCCTGGCGCGAACTCGTGCCGCGCCGTCAGATCCAGGAGGAGCGCGCGGACCCTCGAGTCGGGGTGATAGCCGGACTCGAAGGCCGAGACCTCCGTGCCCAGCACGGCGAGCGAAACCAACGGAAGGCGGGCCCGGTCGTAGGTCGCCTGCAGGAAGAAGTCTCTCTTGCCGGTGACAAAACCGGCTCCCAGCCGGTAGGCCTCGAACCTGGCCGAGGCGTCGAAGTCGCGACCCTTGAAGTCGGGCTGGTTCTCCTCGTGGACGGAGAGGGATCCGCTGGCGTATTCGCCGGAGGCCGAGACCATCCAGGGCCCTCCGCGCCATCGCGCCTCGCCGGCTCCGCCCCAGAGATGGCCCTCGGTGATGTGGAAGGCGCCCGCGGCGGCGTTGCTGCCGTTGGGGCGCACGTAACGGACCGAAAGAGCGCCCTCGAGCCCGGGCCAGCGGTGTCTCCAGCCGATCCCGACGTCCACCCGCTCGGCCGCGAGAACCCGCGTCTCCGACAGCACGTAGCGCTCCTGGCCGATGTCGATGCGGTCCGTGGAAGACTGGTAGCGGCGGCTGGCCGCCGTTTCCAGCGAGTCTCGCGCCGAGAACGGATAACGCAGCACGATTGCGTAATTCTCAAACCGCCCGGTGCCCGTGGCGTTGGTGTTGGTGAGGGCGAAGGGCGTCTGCTCCTGCTCGTCGTGGGAGGGACCGAGGGCGACGCGCACCTTCCATTGCGCCGCCGGCGTCCCGGCGCCCAACCCTTCCGCCGCCGGGCGCGCGCCTCCGAATCCCACGAAGACGAACTTCGGCGTCACGTCGGATTCGTCATCCCTCCCGTCGGGGCTCTGGTAGCGCCGGGCCGCCGTCGCATAGGAGAAGCCGGCCTCGACCTGGAGGCCCGGCGGCGGCGGCAGATTCGTCCCGAAGAGCAGTCCCGCACAGAAGACGCAGGCGCTCAAGAGATCGTTGCCCATTAGTCGGGACTCGGGACTCGGGACTCGGGACTGGGGACTGGGGGCTGGAGGCTCGGGACTGGGGACTCGGGAATCTGGACTCGTAACTCGGTGAAACGGCGTATCACTTCGGTTCGAGTCCCGCGCCCCCAGACCCGCGTCCCGGCTTCGGCTTCGGGAGCATCTTGACCAGGACCTTTACCGCGTCCGGCACGAGCGTGGGGCGGAGCAGGCGCGGGTCGTAGACCGAGAGGCGCCGCTCGTTCTCCGCCAGGCACAGCTCCAGGAACGACCGCAGCTTGAAATCGCCGAAGGCCGAGTGGCTCTTCAACGTGAACCCGTCCTGGGTTCCCTTCTTTTCGCCGCCGTCGCCGTTGCCGCCGCCGGCCATCTGCATCGCGCCCTTCACGCGGTCGAAGGCCTGCGCGAGGATGTTCCACGCGCGCCGGGCGTCGAAGACCGGCCGCAGCGCGAAGGGCCGGCGCGCCCGCAGGTACGCGGCCCAGTTGACGATGAAGAGGATGTGCCGCGCCTCCTCCTGCATGATCTGGTCGAAGAGGTCGACGATGTCCTTGTGGAAGTACTCGGTCCGCCGGCCGATGTCGAAGAGGCCGAAGGCGAAGAAGGAATCGAGACACTCCCCATAGCCGGTGCGCAGGAAAGTCCAGGTCGGGTTCTTCGGCCTCTCCGGTTCGCGGTAGGAGGCTGTCGGGATGCCGTACTTCCTGGTCAGAAGGTTGATGATCTCGGCGTGACGCCCTTCCTCGTACCCCTGGAGCGCGATCGCCTCCTTCAGGATCGGGTCCGTTTCCGTCTCCCCGAGCGTCTGGACCTTGACGGCCGTGGCGGCCTCGGTGCGCGCCGCCTCGTCCCAGACGGGAAGGCCCTTCAGGCGCGAGAGGCTCTCCTCGTCCAGGTCGGGCCAGACGATGTCACTGGGTTCGAAGGGGCGGTGCGTCTGGATGAATGTGTCGCAGAAGAGCCGTCCGTGCTCTTCGGATCCGATTCTCAAGGACTCCTTCATGATCCTGCAGGGCCTCCTTTCAACCTTTCGACGGGGTCCCGCTCATGCCGGGCCGGCGGCGAAGCCGGCAATTTCCCGGCGGGCGCTGAAACCCGAACGGAATCAAGCTGATATATTTACTCATTCGTGCGGTAATCCCAAACGATACTGAGTCAGGACGGAGGTCAACACAGGTGAAATCCCCCTCTCGGAATGGTCGGAGACAGTCCAGAAAGCCCGTGTCCCTGCTTGCTCGGATCGAAGGCCCCCGGGACTTGAAGGGCCTGAGTCTCGAGGATGTGGCCGCGCTGGCGCAGGAGTGCCGGAGCGCCATCGTCGAGACGATCACGAAGACCGGCGGACACCTGGCCTCGAACCTCGGAGTCGTCGAGCTGACGCTGGCCCTCCACCGGGCTTTCGATAGCCCGAAGGACCGGATCGTCTGGGACACCTCGAACCAGTGCTATACGCACAAGCTCGTCACCGGCCGGCGCGAAAAGTTCGCGACGATCCGGACGCCGGGAGGCCTCTCGGGTTTCGCCGAGCCGGCGGAAAGCCCCCACGACACCCTGGCCGCCGGCCACGCGGGGACGGGTCTCTCCTACGCCCTCGGCATGTCCGTCGCCTTGCAGGATTCGGCCGACAAGCCCTACGTCGTCGCCGTCGTCGGGGATGGCGCGCTGACCTCGGGGCCGAGCTACGAGGCCTTGAACAACATCGTGCACTTGAAGCCCAAGCGTCTCGTCGTCATCTTCAACGACAACGGCTGGTCCATCTCCGAGAACGTCGGCTGGCTCGCGCACTGGAGGAACCGGTTCACGCTGCACCCGAAGTACCAGAAGCTGACGGAGGCGGGGCACAAGCTGCTCTCGAAGCTTCCGCTCGGGGAGGAGGCCTGGACGATCGCCCGCAAGGTGAAGACCTCGGTGGAGGGCCTGTTCTTTCCGAACCTGATCTGGGAGGAGATGGGCCTGCATTACCTCGGGCCCGTGGACGGACACAACCTGGCGGAGCTCGAGGAGGCCATGCGGACGGTCAAGGAGGCCTCCGGCGAAGGCACGCCGGTCGTGCTCCACGTCCTGACTCACAAGGGGCGAGGCTACAAGCTCGCGGAGGACAACCCCTCCAAGTTCCACCAACCGGGCACCCCGTCGCCGGCGGCCGGACCGGGCGCCCGCTACACGTACTCGCAGGTCTTCGCCAGGACCCTCCTGCGCCTCATGGAGAAGGACGAGAAGATCGTGGCCATCAGCGCCGCGATGCTCGAGGGGACGGCCTTGATCGAGGTCCAGAAGCGATTCCCGAACCGCGTCTACGACGTCGGGATCGCCGAGGAGCACGCGGTCATCATGGCGGCGGGCATGGCCAAAGCGGGGTGGAAGCCGGTCGTCGCGATCTACTCGACGTTCCTGCAGCGATCCTTCGATCAGCTGATTCACGACGTCTGCCTCCAGGCACTCCCCGTCACGATCTGCGCGGACAGGGCCGGCCTCGTCGGAGACGACGGGAAGACCCACCACGGGATCTTCGACATCGCCTATACACGCTGCCTGCCCAACATGATCGTGGCGGCGCCCAAGGACGAGAATGAGCTCCAGCGCCTGCTCCTGACCGCGATCGAGTCGGGCAAACCGTTCACTCTCCGTTACCCGAGGGGCCTCGGCCTGGGCGTCCCTCTCGACGAGTCCCCCGAGCGGATCCCGATCGGCCGGGGAGAGATCGTCAAGACGGGCAAAGACCTCTGCCTTCTCGCCTACGGCTCGATGGTGGCAGTCGCGCAGGCTGCCGCCGAGACCCTCGGTCAAAGGGGGATCGACTGCGGCGTCGCCAACGCCCGCTTCGCCAAGCCGCTCGACGCCCTCCTCCTTTCGGAAGTCTCGCGCATGGCGCCGCGGGTGCTCACGCTCGAGGAACACCTTGTGGCCGGGGGATTCGGCAGCGCGGTTCTCGAGGCGTTCCACGGGGCTGGCCTTCCGGCGGAAGGGCTCAAGGCGCACGGCATCCCCGACCAGTTCGTCGAGCATAGCCCGCAGGCCATCCAGAGAGCGAACCTGAAGCTCGACGCCCCGGGGGTGGTCGAGAAAGTCCTCGAGTTCTATCCGGAGCTCGCCGCCGCTTCGTCTCCCCGGGGACGCGAACCGGGCCGGGCGAAGACGGAAGAGAAGCTCGTGGAGACCGTGACATGGTGAGCGAGGCCACCGTCCTCAACAAGCCCGGGGTCGAGAAGCTCCTCGTCGCGGGGCTGCGCGGCTTCTGCGCCGGAGTGGTGCGCGCGATCGACGTCGTCGAGCGGGCCCTGCAGGTTTGCGACGGGCCCGTCTACGTGCGCAAGGAGATCATCCACAACCGGTACGTCGTGGACGAGCTGCGGGGAAAGGGGGCGGTCTTCGTCGAGGAAGTGGACGAGGTTCCCGACTCCTCGTGGCTGATCTACTCGGCCCACGGCATCTCTCCCACCGTCCGCGATGCCGCCCGGCAGAAACGTTTGAAGACGATCGACGCGACGTGCCCGCTGGTGACCAAGGTCCACCTGGAAGCCATTCATTACGCGAAGAGGAACTACACGATCATCCTGATCGGTCACCAGGATCACGACGAGACGATCGGCACCCTCGGCGAAGCGCCCGGCGCGATCCGGCTCGTCGGCAGCAAGGACGAGGCCGAGAGCGTCGAGGTCCCCGACCCCGGGAAGGTCGCCTATCTGACCCAGACGACCCTTTCGCTCGACGACACGCGCGAGATCGTCGAAATCCTGAAGCGCCGTTTCCCCGCGATGGTCAATCCGGGCAAGGGGGACATCTGTTACGCCACCCAGAACCGGCAGGACGCCGTGAAGGCGATGGCGCCGCACGTGGACGCCCTCCTCGTGCTCGGGGCCCCGAACAGCTCGAACTCCCTGCGGCTCTGCGAGGTCGGCCGCGCCCACAACGTCCCGTCATATCTGATCGAGCGGGCGGTGGACATCCGGCCCGAGTGGCTCGAGGGTGTGCGCGTGCTGGGCCTGACGGCGAGCGCCTCCGCTCCCGAGATCCTCGTCCGCGAGGTCGTGGACCACGCGCGGGAGAAGCTCGGGGTGAACAACGTCGAAGAATTCGAGACGGTGCAGGAAGATGTGAACTTTCCCCTTCCGGTCGAGTTGAAGGAGCTCGTCAAGTCGAGCCGGCCCGACCTCTGACGCGCCGCCGTCCGGCAGGATGCAAGGCGGAACCGTGGCCACCCGGTCGCAACGGAAATTAAACGAGACGGAGGACTCTCCGGAGCCCGCCGGCGGTGGCCCGCGGCGCGGCGCGCGACTGGCGCTGCTGGCCTGCGGGGTCGCGGCGTTCGTCCTCCTCTTCTGGTCGGTCGGCTGGCCGGCGGTTGCGTCGAACCTCGCGCGCATCGGCGGCTGGTTCGCCGTCCTCGTCCTGCTGTACACGCTGGCTCAAGCCGCCTTCGCGTTGGGCTGGCTGGCGGTCTTCGAGCCGGGCCCGCGGCGTCCAAGCTTTGCGAAGCTCTTCGCCGTCTACCTCGCCGGAGACGCGTTCAACTACCTCGCGCCAGGCGGCGTGGCGGGAGAGCCGATCAAGGCCAAGATGCTCCCCGGCGTCCCGGGCACGGGCGCGGCGGTCGCCTCGCTGACGATCCACAAGCACGCGGACCTCGCCTCGCAATGGGTTTTCGTCGCGGCCGGCGTCGCAGTGGCGCTCTGGCGGTTCCCCCTGCCGCTGGCCGCCAAGCTCGCGGCCCTCGCGGGGGTGGCCGGACTCGGCGGTCTGCTCGTCCTGATGAGTTGGGCGCTGCGCCGCGGGACGTACTCGCCGGTGCTGCGCGGGCTCGCGCGCTGGAAGTTTCTGGCCGAGCGCCTCGACCGGTTCCATAGCCCCGCCAAGGATCTGGACGACCGCATCCGGGGCTTCTACCTCCGCCACCCCGGACGCTACGCGGCCTCGGCGGCGTGGTGTTTCCTGGGCTGGTGCGGGGGGCTCGTCGAAACGCGGATCGCGCTGCGGTTCCTCTCACCCGGCTCCGGGTGGGACGCCGCCTTTGCGATCGAGGCTCTCGCGATGACGTTGAACAACATGTTCCTGTTCATCCCGGGACGCATCGGCAGCGCCGAGGGAATCCGGGTTGGAGTCTTCCTGCTGCTCGGGCTGGGAGCGGGGCCCGGCGCCGCCTACAGCCTCGTCCGGCGAGGCCGCGAGCTCGTCTGGACCATTCCCGGCCTCGCGGTCTTCTTCCGCTGGCAGGCGCGCAAGCTCCAACCGGCGCCTGTCCGGGAGCTGTCATGAGCTCCTCCAAAACTCACGACCCGCAACTCACGGCTCACAAGTTCCCGGTCTACGCTCTCCTCTTCGATTTCGGCGGGACTCTCGATTCCGACGGCGTACCCTGGAAGGAGAGATTCTTCCGGCTCTGGACCGACGAAGGCGCGCACGTCACGCGCGAGCACTTCGATCGCGCTTTCTATGCGGCCGACGAGGCGCTCGTCGGCTCGGTGCCGGCGGAGTTCCCACTCGACCCGACGGTCTCCCGGCTCGCCCGCGGAATCGCGGAAGGGCTCGGGACAGCCGACGCCTTCCTGCCCGGCCGCGTGGCGGAGCGTTTCTGCGAAGAATCGCGGCGGAGCCTCTCCGCCAGCGGGGCGATCCTCGAGCGCCTGAGCCGGCGTTTTCGCCTGGGCGTCGTGTCGAACTTCTACGGAAACCTCGCCGCGGTCTGCCGGGAGGCGGGTCTCGACCGTTTTCTCTCGGCCGCCGTGGACTCCGCGGCGGTCGGCTGCTGCAAGCCCGACGCCGCGATCTTCCGCGCGGCGCTCGACAGGCTCGGTGCGGACGCGGCGGGAACGGTCTTCGTCGGGGATTCCCTCGAGCGGGACATGGCCGGCGCGCGGGGCGTCGGAATGCGCCACGTGCTCGTCGCCGGCGGCTCGGCCGGCAGGACGCGCGGCGGCTGCTGTCCCCAAGACCCGGTCGTTGGAAGCCTCGCAGAGCTGGAGTCGCTCCTTTGAGCGCGCGGGAGATTCGCGCCGGGGGCATCCTCGCGGCCGGGGAGGGCAGCCGACTCCGGCAGGACGGCTGGACGATGGCCAAGCCGCTCGTGCCCGTCGAGGGGATCCCGCTCGTCGAGCACGTCATCCGGAACTTTCTGGCGGCCGGCGTCGAGCGCCTTTGCGTCATCTTCAACGCGAGCGAGGAGGACTGCGCCCGTTTCGTCCACTCGCGATTCCCCGATGCCGACATCCGGATCCTCGTGAAGACGACGGCCTCTTCCTACGAAAGCTTCCGCGAGATCGCCGCGATGCTCCCCCCGGGGCCGGCCCTCATCTCCACCGTGGACGCCTGGTGCCCCCGCCTCGACTTCGTCCGGTTCGCGCGGCGGGCCGCCGAGCTCCCCGGGGAGGCGACGGTCCTCGCCGTGACACCGTTCGTCTCCGACGAGAAGCCTCTGTGGGTGAAGATGGACGGTTCGGGCCGTATCTCGGAGCTGGGCGGCGGTTCGGGGGACCTCGTGACGGCCGGCCTGTACGTGTTTCCCGAGCGCGTGCGGAGGCTTGCGCCTCCCCCGGGAATCGGCCGGCTGCGCGAGTACCTGGCCTGGCTGGCCGAGGGAGGGGAGGACGTCCGAGGCCTCTCGATCGAGGCCGTCGTGGACGTGGACCGGAGCGCGGACGTCGCGCTCGCAGCGCGCCTGGCCGCGTCGGATCAACCGGAGAGATCTCGATGAGCCGAGGCGCCGGCGCGGGCGGGCCCGACTGCTGGGGTATCTACCGCGAGCTCGCCCATTCGCCAGGGCGCGAGACCGACGACGCCGAGATCCTCCGCGCCACGGCCCGAAAGCTCGAAGAGAAAGGCTTCCGCGTCCATCTCAAGACGGCGGAAGAGATCGCGGAGTCGGGCGCAGAGCCTCCGGTCTTCCTGTTCGTCATGTGCGAGCGGCTCGGGATCCTGGCTCGCCTCGAGCACTGGCAGGCGCGCGGAGTCTGCCAGATCAACAGCGCGGGCGCGATCCGGAACACCTACCGGGACCGCATGCTCCCACTCTTCGAAAAGAACCGCGTTTCCTTCCCCGCGAGCGTCCTCGTCCCGACCGAGCTTCCGATCCCGCGCGAGGCCGCCTTCGACGAGTCATCCGCGGGCTGTTGGGTCAAGCGTGGGGACGTGCACGCGACCCAGGCCGCGGACGTCGTCTTCGCGCCGGATCCCGCGACACTGGCGCGCGCCCTGTCGGAAATGAGGGGGCGCGGGATCGAGCGCGCGGTCCTGCAGGAGCACGTCCCGGGCGACTTGATCAAGTTCTACGGCGTGGGCGAGGTCGATCCCCCCGGGCGAACCGAGAACGGGGGCGGCTGGTTCCAGTGGTTCTACCATCGCGACCAGCACCTCGAAGGGCACCCCTTCGATGCGGGAGACCTCGCGGCCGCGGCTTCGCGCGCCGCGGCGGCTCTCGGCCTCGAGGTCTTCGGCGGCGACGCGATCGCGACCCGGGACGGCCGCGTCGTCATCATCGACGTCAACGCCTGGCCGAGCTTCGCTCTCTACCGGGAGAAGGCGTCCGAGCGAATCGCCGCCTACCTGGCCGCGCGCTTCCGCGGGCACGTCGAGGTCGGAGTCCAGGAATGACTTCG
Source organism: Acidobacteriota bacterium (assembly GCA_046726795.1). Taxonomy (GTDB): domain Bacteria; phylum Acidobacteriota; class Thermoanaerobaculia; order UBA5066; family Gp7-AA6; genus JAWOLE01. Next base: position 2,529 of record JBKPBH010000108.1, on the reverse strand, counting down.
GTGAAGCGGGCATGACTTCTGTGAAGAGAGAGAACACGGTCGGCCCACGCTCGAAGAAGATCTTCGGCGACGAGGGCCGGCACATGGCTCCGGGGCTGCAGTCCTTCGCTCTCTACTCGGGGCTCGCGATGGCGCGCGGCCAGGGGAGCCGCCTCTTCGACGAGGACGGCCACGAGTACATCGACTTCATCGCCGGCATCGCCGTCGGAGCCGTGGGCCACTGCCACCCGCACTACGTCGCCCGCCTGAAGGAGCAGGCCGAGAAGCTGACCTTCGGGAGCTTCACGACGGAGGTGCGGGCGAAGTTCCTGGAGCTCCTCGCGAGCGTGACGCCGCCGGGACTGACACGCATCCAGCTCTTCTCCGGCGGCTCCGAGGCGGTCGAGGCGGCCTTCCGCCTGGCCAAGTCGGCGACCAAGAAGTACGAGTTCGTCGGCTATACAGGCGCCTTCCACGGCAAGACGGGGGGCGTGTTGCCGCTCCTGTGGGGGGACTTCAAGAAGGGTCTGGGCCCCTTTGCGCCCGGCTGCTACTCGGCGCCGTACGCCTACTGCTACCGTTGCCCCCTCTCGCTGACCTACCCCGACTGCGGGATCGCGTGCGCCGAAAAGACAAGGGAGGTCATCCGGGACCAGACGGCCGGCGCCGTGGCCGCCGTCATCGTCGAACCGATGCAGGGCACGGCCGGCAACGTGATCCCGCCGCCCGGGTTTCTCCCGGCGATTCAATCCATCGCGCGGGAGCATGGCGCTCTCTTGATCGCCGACGAGATGATCACCGGCTTCGGCCGGACCGGCCGCATGTGGGGCGTGGACCACGACGGCGTCGTGCCCGATGTGATGACGGTCGGGAAGGGAGTCGGGGGCGGGTTCCCCCTGTCGGGCCTCGTCTCGACGGACGCCTTGACCGCGCACCCCCCCTTCTCCAATCCGAGCGGCAGCTCGTCATCGTACGGAGGCAACCCCCTCGCCTGCGCCGCGGGGCTCGCTTCGCTCGAGATCATCACACGCGAGAACCTCGTCGCGAATTCCGAACGAGTCGGCCGGGCGATGCTCGCGAAGCTCCTCGCCATGAAGGAGAAGCACCGGGTCATCGGCCACGTGCGGGGCGCGGGCTTGCTCCTGGGGCTGGAGCTGGTCCGCGATCGGAAGACGAAGGAGCTCGTCTCGAAGGACCAGACGAAGGCCCTCTTCCAGGAGTGCCTGCGCCGGGGTCTCGTCGCGATGTCCTATACCCCCGTCATTCGGATCAATCCGCCCCTGAACATCGACGAAGCGACGGCCCTCGAGGGCCTGGACCTGCTCGACGAAGCGCTGACGGCGGTATTTCCCCCATGACGCGCAGCCGGACGCTCAGAGGCGCGATCCTCGGCGCGGGAAACGTCGCGGTCCACGGGCACCTGCCTGGCTGGCTCGCGCGGGCAGACGTCGAGATCGTGGCCGCGGCCGACCCGAGGACGGCGGGGCGCGAGGCCCTCCTCACACGGATTCCGAGGCTGGCCTGGTACGAGTCAGCCGAGGAGCTGCTCGAGCGCGAGACGCTCGACTTCGCCGACGTCTGCGCGCCTCCCGCCATGCACGCGCCCTTGATTGCCGCCTCGCTCGCGAAGGGCCTGCACGTGCTCTGCGAGAAGCCGCTGGTCCTCGATCCGGAGCAACTGACTCGGCTCGCGGAGCTGGCGCGCGCCAAAGACCGGGTCCTCGCGACAGTGCACAACTGGCGCCACGCCCCGATCCTCGCGGCCGCGGGCGAGTTCGTCCGGCAGGGAGCCGCGGGTCGGATTCTCTCCTGCCGATGGGAGACCCTGCGCGAGCGCCCGGCTGCCTCGGCGGAGGACGGGACGGCCAACTGGCGCGTGGATCCTTCGATCGCCGGCGGAGGCGTCCTGATGGATCACGGCTGGCATGCTCTCTATGTCGTCCACGGATGGCTCGCGCAAGCGCCGCGGCGAGTCGCCGCGCGCCTGTCGACGCGCCGCTACCGCGAGTGGCCGATCGAAGACACGGCCGAGGTCTCGCTGGAATTCGAGGGCGGTGCGCGCGCGGAGATCTTTCTGACCTGGGCCGCGGAAGAACGCCGCAACCGGGTCTCCATCGAAGGGACCCGCGGCTCGATCCGGCTCGATGGCCGGATTCTCGAGCTCTTCGCTTCCGGCTCTTCCGGGCCCTCCGAGCGCCGCGAGTTTCCGCAATCGCTCTCGGACGGCTCGCACCATCCAGACTGGTTCGGCGGCGCGGCTGCGGATTTCCTGTCCGAGATCGAAAACCCGGCGCGCCGGGGTGCGCTGCTCGAGGAGGCCTCGCTGTGCCAGCAGTTGACCGCGCTCGCGCGCGAGTCGAGCCGTGCCGGCGGAGAACCGCTTCCCCTCTTGCGGGAGGAGCCGCCGGCGGCGCGCGCGCGCCGGAGGAGCCTCGCGACATGAGCGAAAGAGGAGCCGCCGCGACTCTCTGGATCGCCCGGGGATCCGGACGGGTGGATCCGAAGACGCCGCTCCTGGGGCTCCCGCTCCTCTCTCGCGCGGTGCTCGCC
>JBKPBH010000107.1:0-9935 GCA_046726795.1 Acidobacteriota bacterium | reverse complement strand
GAAGGCGAGCGTGGCAGGCAGGTCCTTGTGATCGGGCACCGGGAAATCGATGAACGTTTCGCCCAGGACCGCGCGCAGGCCCGCCTTCTCGACCGCCCGCGCCGCGTCCGATTCGAAGTAGTACATATCGGCAAATGCCGTGGTCCCGCCCTCGATCATCTCGAGCGCGGCGAGGAGCGTTCCGTCGTAAACGAACTCCGGCGAGACGTTCCTCGCTTCCGCCGGGAAGATGTGCTCGGTCAGCCAGCGGTCGAGCGGCAGATCGTCCGCGATTCCGCGCAGGAGAGTCATCGCCGCGTGAGTGTGCGTGTTGACGAGACCCGGAAGGACGATCGAGCCGTGCTCGTCGTAGGTGGCCCGGCTCGCGTAGCGCTTCGAGAGCTCCGCGGAGGGACCCACGGCCAGGATCTTTCCACCCCGGACCGCGAGAGCCCCCGGATCGAAGAGCGAGAATTTCTCGTCCATCGTCGCGACGAGGGCATTCACCACGAGCAGGTCCGCCGGCTCCTTCCTCGTCGGTGCGGCCCCGACCAGAAGGACGGCGACCGCGACGAACGCGGTGAGGACGGCGCCGCGAAAGAGTCGAAGGCTCAGGTCCCTACCACCTATCACCGAACACCCATCGCCTAGAAATCGAACGGCTCCGGAAAGAGCTCACTCAGCCGGAAGTGCTTCTTCCTGCCGGCGGCGTTGGCCATCACGATGGGAACGTCGCCGGCGAATTCCCAGAGGATCTGCCGGCAGGCGCCGCAGGGAGGCGTCGGCTCGTCGGCGCCTGTCACGACGGCCACCGCGCGAAACCGGCGCACTCCCTCGGAGAGCGCCTTCCAGATGGCGACCCGCTCGGCGCAGACCGTCAGCCCGTAGGTCGAGTTCTCGACATTGCAGCCGCCCCAGATCCGACCGATTTCGTCCTCGATCGCGGCGCCCACCGAGAAGCCGCTGCGCTTGGAGACCGCGTTGGCCCGGTACCGGGTCGCGGCCTCGACGAGCCTGGCCTCGCGCTCGGCCTCCATCAGGGTTTCTCGCCCTTCCCGGCCGCGGCCGCGATCCGCGGCACCGAGGCTTCGAGCAGCTGGACGAAGCGCGCGGCGACGCGCCGCGTGGTCTCGAGCACTTCGACGTGATTCAGGGGCTTCTTCAGGATCCCGGCCGCCATGTTCGTGATCGTCGAAATTCCAACGACCCGCACCCCGGCGTGGCGAAGCGCGATGGCCTCCGGAACCGTGGACATCCCGACCGCGTCGGCTCCGAGCTTGCGCCACATCCGGATCTCGGCCGGCGTTTCGTAGGAGGGCCCGTGCAGCCCGACATAGACCCCCTGGCGCAAGGGGATCCGCAAGCGCCGCGCCTCGGCTCCGATCACGCTGCGTAGTCGCGCGTCGTAGACGACGCTCATGTCGGGGAATCGCGCGCCGAGCGCGTCGTCGTTGAGCCCGACGAGTGGGTTCGTGCCGAAAGCGTTGATGTGATCGGTGATGAGCATCAGGTCGCCGGGCCGGAAGGACAGCCGCACGCCTCCCGCGGCATTCGTCAGGACGACCGCCCGGACACCCAAACGCGCGAGCACGCGTGCCGGAAAGACGACCTCCGCCATCGCACGCCCTTCGTAGTAGTGGATCCGGCCGGACAGGACCACGACCGGAATCCCGCCCACGCGTCCGAGGACCAGCTCCCCCGCGTGCCCTACGACGCCACTCGGAACGGGAAAGTTCGGAATCTTCTGATACGGGATGGCGGTCCGGTCGCCCAGCCCTTCCGCGAAGGCGCCGAGTCCGGACCCCAGCACGAGACCGACCAGCGGTTCCGACTTCGCCTTCCTGCGGATCGCGTCGGCAGCCGCGTCGAGCCGGTCGAGGAGGCCCGCATCGCTCAATGGACCACTCCCATCTCCCAGATGAGTCCCGCGATCGCGGCCGTCATGAAGGACACGAGCGACCCGGCGAGGAGCGCCCGGAACCCGAGGCGAGCCAGGTCCGACTTGCGCGTGGGCGCCAGGCCGCCAATGCCCCCGATCTGAATTCCGATTGAGGAGAAATTCGCGAATCCGCACAGGGCGAACGTCGCGATGAGCTTGCCCTTCTCGCTCAACTGCCCGACGACGTCCTTCATCATCGAGAAGGCGAAGAACTCATTGATCACGGTCTTGTTCGCGATCAGGTTCCCGACGATCGCCGCGTCCTCCTTCGGCGCCCCCAGGAGGATCGCGAGCGGCGCGAGGACCCAGCCGAAGGCCGTCTGCAGCGAGAACTCGGGGCTCCCCCAGAAATGGCCCACCCATCCCAGGAACCCGTTCAACATCGCGATCAGAGCGACGAACGCGATCAGCATCGCCGAGATGTTCAGGACGAGCGTCATGCCCTGGGTCGCGCCGCTGGCGGTCGCGTCGATGAAGTTGGCGCTCGTTTTCTCGACCCGCATCTTGACCGTGCCCATGGTCACGGGCGATTCCGTCTCCGGCCAGAGGATCTTGGCGATCAGGAACGTCCCCGGCGCGGCCATGACCGAGGCGGTGATCAGGTACTTCAAGGGCGCGCCCATCGTCACGTAGGCCAGCATGACGGCGCCCGACACGTGCGCCATGCCCCCCGTCATCATCGTCAGGAGCTCCGAGGTCGTCATCGCCGAGATGTAAGGGGCGATCAGGACCGGCGCCTCCGTTTGACCGATGAAGACGTTGGCGGCGACGCAGAGAGCCTCCGCGCCAGAGACCTTCATCGTCTTCTGCATCACCCAGGCCATGGCCTTGACGAGGATCTGAATGATCCCGAAGTAGTAGAGGAGCGAGAAGAAGGCGCAGATGAAGATGATGATCGGAAGAACCTTGAAGGCGAAGATGAACCCCCGCAGCGGCAGACCCGTCTTCGCGCCCACGTCGTCCATCGGTCCGGCCAGCCACCCGAAGAGGAAGGAAGAACCCTTGTCGGCGTACCCGATCGCGCTGGAGACCTTGTTGGAGAAGGCTTCCAGCGCGTCCTTCCCCTTCTCCCAGTACAGGACCACGGCCGCGAACGCGAGTTGCAGCGCGAACGCCCAGCCGACGGTTCGCCAACGGATGGCCCGGCGGTCGCGCGACAGGGCGAGCGCGACCCCGACGATGACGAGCATTCCCACCAGGCCGATCCATCTCATCCCGTTGCTCCTCTCAAAAGCGCGCGGCGCGCGCGTCGAACTGCCTGCCTCGCCACGTGAGACGCCGTCGGACCAGCCGGAAGTAGAGAGAGCGGCCGATGATCGCCGCCCAGGCTGCGGTCATTATAGGGTGGGTCAGCGCGGGCCAGAGCGGGTCTCCGAGCGAGACGGCGAGGATCGCGCGGGCGCAGACCGCGATCGCCGTGGCGAGCGCCGCGAGACCCAGATCGCCGCGCTCGACAGGCGCGCCCAGGATCCCCGCGACGAGGGCGACGGGAGGCAGGATCGCCAGAACGGTGATCCCCGCCGTCAGCGCCAGAAGCGCGAGCCCGAGCGGTCCGGTGAACAGATAGGCGATGTTCTTGGTGAATCCCTCGACGATCTCGCCGAGGCCGCGATACATGCGCACCGACACGCGGTCTTCGGCCCGCGCCGCGCGCGTGCGAAAGCCGGCGCGCTTGACCAGGAAGGCGAGACGCACGTCGTCCACGACCGAGTTCTTCAGCGTCTCATGCCCGCCGACGGCGTCGTAGGCCGACCGGCGGACGAGGATGCCGGCTCCTCCTCCGAGCGCCATCCATCTCGGCCGGTCCCGATTGGCGAGAAATCCCGGGCCGAAGTAGTACCCGCCGGGCACGTAGGGCATCAACACGTTCTCCCAGAAACCCTCCGCCTCGAAGCGCGGAAGAAGTCCCAGGAAGTCGCAGCTCTCCGATTCGAGGAGCGCCACGGCCTCGGCGAGCGTGCGGCGGTCGTAGCGTACGTCGGCATCGGCAAAGAGCAGGACCTCCCCGGTCGCCGCGCGCGCCCCCAGGGACAGAGCGTGCGGCTTCCCGAGCCATCCGGCGGGAGGATCGGTCCCCGCGATCACGCGGATTCTCGGATTGGCGCGCGCGTAGGATTCCAGGATCTCGCCGGTCCGATCGACGGAGCAGTCGTTGACGACGACGACTTCGAAATCGGAGTACTCCTGCGCCAGGTGCGAGGAGACCGCCCCGGCGATTCCACGTTCTTCGTTGCGCGCCGGGACCACGATCGACACCCGCGGGGTCCTCCCTCCGACGATCACGCGAGAGAGGCGGGGCGTCGCGGCGAGGTTGACGAAGGTCAGGGCGATCACACCCAGGCCGACGATGACCGCCCCGACGAGCAGGGCGTGGATCACGCGTCCCGGTCTTCAGACACGACGCCCGAGTCCATTCTCGGCTGGCTGCTAGCGGACGATCTGTGCCAGCGCGCTTCGTCCCCGCGGCGCCGGCACGCCGAGCCACTCCCCTGCCGTCGCCGCGAGGTCGCAGAATCCCCGCCGCACCCCCAGATCCACGTCGAGCCTCGCCGCCTGTCCCGCGACGAGGAGTGGAACGTATTCCCGCGTGTGATCGGTCGAAACGTCGGTCGCCTCGCAGCCGTGGTCGGCGGTCAGGAAGAGCAGGTCCTCCCGTCCGAGGGCCGAGAGAAGGTCGGGGAGAAGGCGGTCGAGAGAGGCGAGATTCCTCGCGTAGCCCGCGGGATCGTTTCGGTGTCCGTACTTGCTGTCGAAGTCCACCAGGTTGGTGAAGACGACGTCGGCCCTGCGGTCCCGCATCGCCTCGGCCGTGACCCGCATCCCTTCCGCGTCCGATCCGGTGTGCACGGAGTCCGAGATCCCCCGGCCTGAGAAGATGTCCACGATCTTCCCGACCCCGAAAACCGATTTCCCGGCGGCGACCGCGCGGTCGAGCCAGGTCTCGCCGGAGGGCTCCACCGTGAAATCGCGCCGGTTGGCGGTGCGCGTGAAGTGGCCGGGCGATCCGGTGAAAGGCCGCGCGATGACGCGGCCGACCCGATGCTCCCCCGTCAGGAGGCCTCGCGCGAACCGGCACAGGTCCCAGAGCTTCTCGGGCGACCACACCTCTTCGTGCGCCGCGACCTGGAAGACGGAGTCCCCGGAGGTGTAGAGGATCGGGCGCCCGGTCGCGAGATGCTCCGGACCGAGCTCATCCAGAATCTCGGTTCCCGATGCGGCCTTGTTCCCCAGGACCTTCTTGCCGGCGTATTCCTCGAACGGCTCGACGACTTCGCGGGGGAAGCCGCCGGGGTAGAGAGGAAACGGGCGCTCGACGACGAGGCCCATCATTTCCCAGTGGCCCGTCGTGGTGTCCTTCCCGGCCGAGAGCTCCAGGGCCTTCCCTCGGGCCCCGGTGATTCGGCCTCGCCCGCAGAGCGCCAGCAGTCCCAGGGCCTCCAGGTTCGGCAGCGCCGCCGGATACCGCTCGAGGACGTGCGCGAGCGTGTGGCTTCCGGAATCCCCGTAGGCCTCGGCGTCCGGAGCCGCGCCGACCCCCAAGCCGTCGCAGACCACGATCACGACACGACGGGGCTCTGGACCGGGGCCGCGCGAGGAAGCGACCTTTCGTTTCACGGTCACGCCCGCGCGGCCCCGAAGAGAGAGTTCAAGAGCAGTCTGGCTTCCGCCCGTCCGCGGCTTCGAGCAGATCTAACCGCCCGGGATCTTCTGGCGTGCGTCGTTGCGGTACGGCGAATTGGGATAGTCGGTGACGAGCTTCTTGAACGTGGCTCGGGCGTCGGAAGCCGACCCGGAATCTTCGTAGATCTCTCCGAGCGCGAAGAGGAGAGCGTCCTTGGGCGCGGGCGAGGCCGGATCGTTGATGGCGCGCGTCAGGCGTTCGATGGCTTCCGTCCTCTTCCCCTTCGCCGCGAGCAGCCGCGCCGCATCGAGCTCGGCCGAACTCGCCACCTCGGCCTTCGCCATCCGGGCCGTCTTCGCGAACATTTCAACGGAACCCGACGACTGCGTCCGCACGGCCAGGACGAGCGCCGCGGCGCGTCCGGCCGTCGTCGAGGGATGATCCGCGGCCCTGCGCAGGTGCATCAACGCCTCCTTGTCCCTGGCTGCTTCGTTCGGAAAGGTCTTCGGGGCGCCGGCGGCCGCGGGCTTCCCGGCCACGGGTGTTTCGAGCGCCGCGAGGCCAACCGACAGCTCCTTGCCCGCCTGGTTCTCCCTGTAGGCGCGAAAAAGGAAGAAGCCCGCCACGAGCGCCAGGGCGGCGGCGCCTGCCACGAGCGTCTCCGTGACGCCGCGGCGGTGATGGGAGACGTAGTCCACCGTCCGCCCCATCGTCTCGACGAGATCGTTGCGCTTCAACTGCCTGCGCGTGATTCTCTTGGCCATTCGGGCGATTATCCGCGAGACCGCGAGAGGGGGTCAAGGAACCCCAGGACCGAGTGGAGCACCCAGAACCGGTGTTCGGTGTTCGGTGTTCGGCGTGCGGTTCCCAACCCGGCACCGAGAACCGAGCACCGATCCTTCAGGGCCCGGGCTCGCGGCGTCGGCCGGGCATGCGGCCGGCGCGGCCGAGGCTGAAGCCGGCGATCCCTTGCAGGGGAAGGATCACCAGATACCAGACGGCCGCAAAGATCGGGAGCTCGGCGGGAAGCCCGTGGACGCGCCGCGAGCCGAGCCAGAGAATCACTCCGGCGAGCGCGACGTTTCCGACGGCCGCGGCGATCGCGAAGCGCAGCCCGGCGGTGCGCGGCCGGCGGATCCATGGCTTAGCAGGAATCGGGTTGCGTCGTCCCGAGAGCCACGCGCCGAGAAGGAAGAAGAACGCCAGGACGCAGGTCCCGAGGGCGACCCGGATCTCCGACGGGGTGAGAAGCTCGGCGGTCGTCGTCTGGCCCAGGAGCAGCTCCATCCAGGGGATGACGTTGGTCCCGGCCACAAGGCACAGCAGGGCGACGCCCGTGCGCCTGTCGTAACGCCGTCTCTCGTCCATCAGTCCACCCACTTCCATGGGGGCGGAACGTAGTCGGCCTCGCCGGGATTGCCCCCTTCCGAGAGAGGCAGCCACTTCAAGATCGTGACGCGCCCCGTCGGCCCGAAGTCGTTGATGCTGACGCGGAACGTGTTCCGATTGGCGAGCGGGCCGCCGTCGGGTCTATCCGAAATATAGACACCTCTGCAGGAGTCCTCCGGTTTGCAATTGATCGAGCCATACCGAACAGTGGCCGTGTTGACCGCGGGTCGGAGCGGCGGCTTGCTGCCGGGGCTCTCGGGAGGCACGAGAGTGCCATCCGGACGGAACACGACACGATCCACGAGTTCCGGGTTCCCGTTGTAGGTGTCGAAGGCCACGGAGTCGGCGCCGTCGACTTTCTCGCCGCTCGGGGCGTAACGAAAATAGGCCCCGGACCTCACACGGAAGTGCAGCACGGTCGGCTCTCCCCGATCCTGGACGAAGTTGAACGGCGGGTCGTCGGCCCAGGCCACGGCCAGCCGCGTCGCGGGGTCGATCCAGAGGACCACCTGGCGGTTCAGTTGGACGGCCTTCAACCGGGCCGCCCGGACGACCGTCGAAAGCTCCTGCGCGGCGAGGCGGAGCCTCTCGCGCCGGTAGAGCCTGTAGAGGTAAGGGCCGGCGAGCAGACAGACGATCGCCGCGACGACGATGGCGACCATCGCCTCGACGACATGCCGAGAGAAGCGGTGCCCCGGCTGTTGAGCCATTCTCGAATGGAAGGGGACCTTCGTCCCGTCCCAATCATCTCAGGACAGGGTCCGCCTCCGCATCAATTCCCTCACTTCCGGGGGATCCGCCCCAAGAACGGAATGCCCCGCCGAGCCGGTATACTTTGGAGGGCGCATGGACGAGATCAAGATCACGGGCGAGCCCTCCGCGGCGGGTGACGGCTGCAAGTTCACCGTGGACAGGCCGCTTCTCGCCGACGAGTCGGCCTTCTTCGGCAACCTGGAAGACGCCCGGCTGTCGCCGCTCGCGGCGGACCTGCTCGCCCTGCCCGGAGTCGAGTCCGTCCTCATCGCGGACAACACAGTCACGGTCAGCGCGGTCCACCCGGTGGACTGGCCCGCCCTGGGCATCGGCAACGTCATCCGCAAGCACATTCGCGGCGGACAGCCGATCGTCGCGGCCGGGTTCTTCGAGCAACTGCCTTCGGAGGGGGACTTGAAGTGGGTGATCGGCGATCTTCTCGACCGGCAGATCAACCCCGCGGTCGCGGCGCACGGCGGCTTCGTCGAGCTGATCGACGTCCGGAAGAACAACGTTTACATCCGGCTGGGCGGCGGCTGCCAGGGATGCGGCGCGGCCGACATCACTCTCAAACAGGGGATCGAGAAGGCGATCCGCGATCTGGTCCCGCGCGTCGGCGAGATCCTGGACACGACCGACCACGCCGCCGGACGCAACCCGTACTACTCCCCTTCCAAGTAAGTCGTTTCGCTGCTCCGGCCGCCTCCTTTCGAGTCGGCCAGGAGAGGGTCGCGTGTCGACTCTCGTCAATCACCGATTCGAAACTCCAGCAGGGCGTGCGCCTTCCGCAGGGCGGCCTCCGCACGCTCGGGGGTCGCCGCGCGGCTGAAGATGAAGCCCAGGTATCGTGAACCCTCGGGCAATGGGACGAGCCGCTGCCCGATGCGCGCGGAGATCGTGATGTCTTCGACGTCGGCTGTGGCCCTCGCCTCTTCCAAGCACCGGACTTCCTCGAGAACGCCCGCTTTCGGGATGGGGATCATCATCACTCCCGCCGCGCGGCGCTCGCGCTCGGGCTCGGGCATGTCCATCCGGAGCGCGTGGCGCAGGATCAGCTCCTCCAGCGACATACCGGTCCCGAAGCGGAGGGTCCGCGAGCAGAGGCCGCCGATCGAGCGGGCGGCCATCTCGATGAGCCAGGGTCTCGAGTCGTCGATCCGCAGCTCCGCGTGCACTGGCCCGTCGCGAAGCCCGAGCGCGAGTGCGCCATGGGACGCCACGCGCCCGACTCGGTCCTGCGTCTCGCCCGGCAGGCGCGACGGCGTCACGTAGATCGTCTCCTCGAAGAAGGGGCCCTCGAGCGGGTCCGGCTTGTCGAAGAGAGCGAGGACCTTGAGCTCTCCCCCGCGCAGCAGACCCTCGAGCGCGACCTCCCGACCGGGCACGAAGTCCTCGACCAGGATCTCGCGCGCCGCATCGCCTCCCCGCGCCGCGACCGCCGGCTCGGACAGCATCTTCGCGATGCGCCGCCAGGCGACGGCGAACTCTTCGGGACCGTCGGCCCGGATCACGCCGCGGCTCGCCGCCAGGAAGGTCGGCTTGAGCACGCAGGGAAACTTGACCACGGCCGCCGATTCGTCTGGATCCTCGTCCCGGTCGAACACGAGGAAGCCGGGGGACGGCACGGCCGCCGCGGAGAGGAGCCGCCGCATCGTGGCCTTGTGGCGCGCCGCCGCCGCGGCGTGCACCGGGTTGTGCGGCAGGCCGATCGCCCGCGCGATGACGGCCGCGACCAGCGCCGTGTCCTCGTCCACGCCGACGACGGCCTCGAGGGGATGAGTTCGCGCGAACGCGATGGCGTCGCGCGCCGCGGCCGCGGGATCCCGGAAATCGAGGGTCAGGAGTCCCCGGGGGTTCAACCCCTCAACCGCGCTCGGCTCCTCCGAAGCCACCGTCACGTCCACACCGAGCTTCGCGGCCGCGGCCAGAAAATCCGGTGTCTTGTAGGTTGTCGTCGGCAGGAGCAACAGCACGCGCGGCACGCGACGATGCTAGCCCGGATTACTCATGGTCACCTGGCCGAAACCCGGCAACGCAATGCGCGGCGTCACTCCGCTAGACAAAGGTGCCTGCGGTTGGAAATACCTTGTCCGCGACAGAGCGGCGGCCGGAGTCGATCATGAGTAATGCGGGCTTAGACATTCGGCCACAGGCTTTCGCTTCGCGAGGCCGAGAGAGTTCGAAGATCGGGGGCCGGGCTACCGCGGCCTCACGAGAAGGCTCCCGCCCTAATTCGACGACGCGCTCTTCAGC